>CAJJCG010000047.1 GCA_905182615.1 Alphaproteobacteria bacterium UBA2964
TTTTCCAGATCGATATCGAGCGCCTGGAATATACGCGTATGCATATTATAGGTGCCTATCAGAACCGTCAGACCAATTATCCCCTCATCGTCAAAATGTGCCGCGACCGCGTCATAAATCTCATCCGGCACCTGAATGTCGCGCGACATTGAATCTGTGTAGGCAAGGATTGCCCGATCCCGACCATCAAACAGGTCAGAGTTTTCCCAATCCTTCAGCGCATCGCATTCCGCCACAGACAGACCTTCGGCTTCGGCAAGCTCGGGGACATGCTGTTTGATGACGTATTGTACCCGGTTGAAATAGCCAATCCGGATGATGATCAGCTCACGGAGTCGGCCTTCGACGCCAAGTTCCCAGCGGACCATGTTAACAAAATCAAACCAGCCCGTTGCGGCCGGCGGATTGTTCATCAGCATTTTGTATATATTGAGAAGCTTGCCGCGACGGCCGGCTTTTAATTTATCGACGAACTCAGCGAGTTCGAGTTTACCTTCCGCCTCAACGAGAGAAACGCGCGCCATGTGACCTCCATAAACGATTACGGGCCAGGCCGGCGCGCGTAATTCCCTATTACTTCTGAGCTGCTTCGGCTTTCCGTTTCTCGAAAAGCTGCACCAGCTTGATAACATCAGCAGCGTCCATTCTTGCGAGTGGACCATCGCTGTAACTCGACGAAACAACTTTAGCATCATCGCCAAGCAGAAACTCGGACGGCTGAATAATGCTCCGGCGGTCTTCCCACCAGGCACCCATCTGATCCGCCTGCTCGCGTGTAACGCCTTGACCGACGGGGAACGAAACCTCATCAGCCACCATTTTCGCCTCGTCACCAGTATCGATGCTGGCAGCAATGACTTTTATGCCTTCAGCTTCGAGCGTGGCTTTTTCCTTTTCAAAACCGACCAACTGCCGGCGGCAGTATGGTCACCAATGACCCCGATAAAAGAGGATCACCTGATATTTGGCATCCCCCAGATCGGGTAGTGTTGCCGTTCCGCCGCCGACCAGATTAAGGGTCATTTCGGGGAAGACATCACCGATCTCCAGTTTTTTCGCCATTAATTTACTCCAGTTGCGAAGAAGATCATTGTCGCCGGACCGATCACAATTGCAAGAGCGACAATTGCCGAATGGAACAAATAGTCCTAGCATCAGGTTATAAGGAAATTACTGGGAGGAAGAATCCAATGGACCCCCGTTTTGAACAGTTCAAGGATTTGGACTGGGACGCAATGAGCTTTCCAGAAAAGCGCAAGGTCTGGTTGCAGATATCAGACATGACCGCCGAAGAGTTCGACACCATGATGACTGGCCAGAAAGCCCGTCAGGGCAATGTACCAAAGATTGGTGAAATGGCGCCGGACTTTAAGCTGGAGCGTCTTGACCGGAGCAAAAAGCGTACCGGTGAATACGTAGAACTCTCAGCCCTAAGAGGAAAGTCGGTAGCTCTCTGCTTCGGCTCGTATACCTGACCCCCCTTTCGTGATCAGTCCGTGCGACTGAACGAAGTTTACGAAGCAAATAAAGACAATATTGAATTCTTCCTGATCTATGTATGTGAAGCACACCCTTCTGATGGCTGGCAGACGCTGCAAAATCTCGAAACCGAGATTTTCTATAAGGCGCCAACGACGGCTGATGAACGCGCTGAAATTGGCAATGCCTGCCAGATCGGGCTTGATCTCAAATACCCCATGCTCATCGACAACATCGACAATGAGGTGGAAAACAAATATGTCGCAGCACCAATCCGGCTGTTTGTCATCGATCCCGACGGCAAAATTACCTATGCTGGCGGAGAAGGCCCGCACAAGTTTGACCCGGATGGCTGGGAAGAAGCCATTAAGGCGCAAACAAACTGATATAAATTTTGATGTGATCCGGTGGAGTCTCGCATGACGGACTCCACCGCGTCTCTCTTCTCCTCCATACCTTCGGTCGACAAACTACTTAGGACACCCGACGCTGAAACGCTGATCGACTCTTTTGGTCGCCAACCGGTGACCAACGCCGTACGCGACGATCTCGCGACGCTACGACAAGCCCTGGCAAAAAAAGATAATGTGGAAACTGGTGATGTTTCTTCCGCCAATATTCTCGCACGAGTGGCGGCACGACTCGAAGCAGATCTGTCGCCATCGCTTAAGCCGGTTTTCAACCTGACCGGCACGGTGCTGCATACCAATCTAGGCCGCGCGCCTTTGCCAGAGGAAGCAATTGACGCGATCGCGGCGGTATCCCGCGGCGCTAGCAACCTCGAATATAATCTGTCTACCGGCAAACGTGGCGACCGTGATGTCCACGTCGAGGAGACCCTCGCCCAGCTGACAGGTGCCGAAGCCATTACCGTTGTGAACAATAATGCCGCCGCTGTACTACTGATGTTGAACGCGCTCGCTTTGCGTAAAGAAGTCATCGTCTCACGCGGCGAGCTCATCGAAATCGGTGGCGCCTTCCGGATACCCGATATTATGTCGTGCGCCGGGGCCAAGCTGCGCGAAGTTGGCACTACCAACCGAACCCACCCCAAGGACTTCGAAGAAGCAATTAGCCCAAAGACCGCGATGTTGATGAAAATCCACACCAGCAATTATGAGGTCCAGGGCTTTACCGCAGCGGTGTCCGATCCTGACCTTGCGGCTCTCGCCCACAAAAACGACCTGCCCTTTGTGATTGACCTCGGCAGCGGCACCATGACCGACTTGCGTCAGTTTGGTCTGCCGCATGAACCAACCGCCCAGGAAGCGTTAGCGAGTGGTGCTGATCTCGTGAGCTTTAGCGGCGACAAGCTCCTCGGTGGCCCGCAGGCTGGAATTATTGCCGGCCGCGCCGATCTCATTGCGAAGATTAAAAAGAACCCAATGAAGCGCGCCATGCGCTGCGATAAGATGACGATTGCCGCCCTGGAAACCATTTTGCGGCTCTATGCTGATCCCGATCGGCTGGCCGGGCGCATACCAACACTGCGTCTACTGGCCCGCAAACAGGACGACATTCAGGCAACCGCGGCGCGCGTCTCTACGATGCTCGATACCGCTCTCGGCGACCGGTATGAAATTTCTCTGGAGCATTGCCAAAGCCAAATTGGCAGCGGTTCTTTACCTGCTGAACGGCTCGACAGCATCGCGCTCGTTATCCGCCCCACAGCCGCGAAAGGTGTCGGCACAGCGCTTAAAAGACTAGCCACCGCCTTTCGCAATTTGTCCATGCCGGTTATTGGTCGCATTCAGGACGATGCCTTTTGGTTGGATTTACGCTGTCTGGAAGCAGGTAACGAAGATGCTTTCACCAGCCAGCTCGACGCACTGCAGATAAAATGATTATCGCGACCTCTGGCCATATCGATCACGGCAAGACTGTTCTCGTCAAAGCGCTTACCGGCGTCGATACCGACCGGCTACCGGAGGAAAAAGCACGCGGTATCTCTATCGATCTAGGGTACGCCTATCACAAGCTCGACGAGGACAACGTCCTAGGATTTGTCGACGTCCCCGGCCATGAAAAGTTTGTCCACAATATGCTGGCAGGTGTTACCGGCATCGATTACGCGCTGCTGGTCATCGCCGCGGATGACGGACCGATGCCCCAAACCGAAGAACACCTGGCAATCCTCGATTTACTAGGACTTTCAGCCGGTGCCGTTGCCATCACAAAGATCGACCGGACAGAACCCGAACGTGTCGAAGAGGTTATCGAGCTAACCGAGATGCTACTCGACGGCACCTCGCTTGAAGGAGCCCCCATCTTTCCGGTATCTGGCATTAGCGGTGATGGCATTGCGGAGCTGCGCACACACCTTGAGACAGTCGCCATCGAATTCAGCTCTTCCCAGCATGGTGGGAACTTCCGCCTTGCCATTGACCGGCGCTTTACGGTTCCGGGTGCTGGGCTCGTCGTTACCGGCAGTGTATTTTCCGGCAAAATCGCCGTCGGCGATCAATTGGTTCTTTCACCGGCTGGCTATCAGGCACGGGTGCGCGGTATTCATGCTCAGAACCGAGATTCCGAAACCGGACAAGTCGGTCAACGCTGCGCGCTAAATATTACAGGCTCCGACCTGGACAAAGAACAGGTCCATCGCGGCAATTGGGTTTTAACAGAATCCGTCCACGCACCAACCAAACGCTTCGATGCCCGCATCCGATTGCTTAAGTCTGAACCGCGCGCGCTAAAACATTGGACCCCAGTTCACCTTCATATTGGTGCCGCGGATATCAGCGCCCGCGTCGCTCTGCTGGATGGCAAAACTATCGCACCTGGCGGCTCTGCAATCGTGCAGCTGGTCCTCGACGAGCCGGTTGGCGCTCTACATGGCGATCGGTTGATCCTGCGGGATCAATCAGCGCGGCGGACCATGGGCGGCGGCAGCGTCATTGATCCCTTCGCGCCAACCCGGGGCCGCTCAAAGCCTGAACGGCTCGCCGCCCTTGCGGCCATGGATAGCAGCGACCCGTTCGAAGCGATGAGCCTGTTGCTAGAGGCACAGCCAAACGGCATCGCTTTGGCCCAATTCGTCATCAGTCGCAATCTGACAAATGATCGGGCGGAAGCCCTTTGGGCTGATCTCGACATGATCATTACTGGCCGGGATGAGGATCGCACCGGCATTGCCCGGTCTCGCTGGGAGGCGCTGGCGGCAGAGATTCTAACGGCCCTCGATAAATGGCATAGCGAACGGCCGGACCAGCTTGGTCCGGCAGAAAACACTTTGCGTTTATCTTTCGATCCGAGGCCGCCTTTGCCTTTGTTTAAGGCCGTGGTGGGCCAGCTCGCCGCCAAAAACAAGATCGTCCTCGCCAACCGACTACTCCGTCTGCCCAGCCATCAGCCGGGCATGAATGCACAGGACAAGAAACTCTGGTCAGATGTTCGCCAAACCATGGAAGAAGCCAGGTTACGGCCTCTCTCTCTGCACGAAGTTGCTGACGAGATGGAGATTAAGGTCACGGCCCTAACCGCCTTTATGCGCCGCGCTGCTGCGACTGGTTTTGTCCTACAGATTTCACAAACTCGGTTCTTACTGCCAGATGCGGTGCAGGAATTGGCCGGTATCGCCGAAACACTCGCCACGGAGAGTGAGATCACTGCTGCCGAGTTTCGCAATAAATCCGGCATTGGCCGCAATATGGCGATCGAAATACTAGAATTTTTCGATAAATCCGGTCTGACCAAGCGCGATGGCAATCTACGCCATATCGTCAAATCGGCGGCAGAGATATTTGGAGGATAGGATTTACCCGAGGCCTAAAAGACCTTAGATAGTGATAAAATTGGGGAAGGGATTCGTGAGCCGGTGCTGCGCTCGGGCTTCAAACCCGGTGAGGGGCGTTAAACGTGCCTGGTGGGTTCAACTCCCACTCTCTTCCGCCAATTTTTTTCTGAAAACCTATTGCGATTTTGACAAGGCCCACTAAGTTATCGCTGAATTTTCGTCAGTCTGTAATATCCGAGTTCAACTGAATGTTACGATGAAATTTGGAGAAAATGATCATGGTAGTCAGCAATCCCTTAATGCAATTATTTGGGCAATCGCCTTTCAAACCGATGCAGGAACATGTCCGCGTCGCCATCGACTGTGCCAACCAGGTACCAAACCTGTTTGAGGCCGTAAAAGCCGGTGATGCAGCCGCGGTCGAAGCGAGCCGCGAGAAAATTTATGCCCTGGAAAATCAGGCTGACGAGATCAAGAACGAGCTGCGAACGCGTCTACCTAAAAGCATGTTCATGCCGGTGGATCGGCGTGATCTTCTTGAAATCCTCGATCTGCAGGATTCAATCGCGGATACCGCTCAAGATATCGCGGGCATGATGGTTGCGCGGCCGATGTCTCTGCCAGATGCCGTGTTTGAGCCCCTGATGGAACTGACCAATCAATGCATTAACGCTTGCAACCATCTCGGCCAGATCATGGAAGAACTTGATGAGCTGGTCGAAACCGGGTTCCGCGGGCCGGAGTCGGAAAAGGTCATGTATATGATCGACGAGCTCAACAAAATTGAAACCGGCACAGACCAACAAGCAATCAAGGTGATGCGGCTTCTCTTTGAGCATGAAGAAGAAATCGGTGCGGTATCGACCATTATGTGGGACCGCGTCATTCACTGGATCGGCGACCTGGCCAATTTTGCAGAACGCGCCGGCAACCGGCACCGCCTGCTTCTTGCCCATTGATCAAGAAGCAGTTTGTTTTACCAATATAGGTTTCATCAAGTAGTCGATTAATGGATATCATTGCCACCTACGGGACCCACCTTTTAGTCCTAGCGATCATATTTGGCGTCTTTATGACTTGGGGCATCGGTGCAAACGATGTTGCTAATGCGCTTGGCACATCGGTGGGGTCGGGCGCCATCACTGTTCGTACAGCCATCATCGTCGCGGCGATTTTTGAGTTTGCTGGCGCCGCCCTGGCCGGTGGCAATGTCACCAAAACAATCCGTAAAGGCATTATCGACCCAAGCCAAATTGCCGACCGCCCTGAAATTCTAGTCTTTGGCATGCTTGCCGCCCTGCTGGCCGCGGGCTGCTGGTTAGCGATTGCTTCCGTCAAAGGCTGGCCGGTTTCCACAACCCACTCAATTGTCGGTGCCATTGTCGGCTTCGCTGTAGCGGGTATCGGTGTCGATGCAGTAAACTGGGGGAAAATCAGCCAGATTGTTGCAAGCTGGGTTGTCTCGCCAGCGCTCGGTGGTGGCATCGCCTTTATGCTGATGATGAGCATTCAGCATCTCATTATGAACGCCGACAAGCCGTTCAAAGCCGCCGTCAAATGGGCACCGATGTACATATTCCTCGTCGGCTTTGTGATTTCGTTGGTCACCCTGTTTAAGGGCCTCAAACATCTAAAAATCGAGCTCGGGATCGGCGAAAGCTTTCTTGTCGCCGCCATTATCGGCGTCATCGTTGCACTCATCGGAAAATGGGCGGTCAACCGCGTCACGTTTGACGAAACAGAAGACAAGAAATCTCACATTGCCAGTGTCGAACGGGTCTTTGCCCCAATGATCATCTTCACTGCCTGTGCAATGGCCTTTGCGCACGGATCAAATGATGTCGCCAATGGTGTCGGTCCTCTAGCCGCAGTTTACGGCCTCATTCAATCGGGCGGTGAGATAACGCAGAAACTGGCTATGCCAATCTGGATTTTGGCCCTCGGCGGCGCTGGCATCGTTCTCGGTCTCACGACCTATGGTTACCGGGTCATGCGGACTATCGGCACCAAGATTACATCACTCACACCAACGAGTGGGTTTTGCGCCACCGTTGCAGCAGCCATAACAGTGGTCCTCGCCTCTCGCACTGCCATGCCAGTCTCCACAACCCATATCGCCGTTGGGGCGGTCATGGGTGTTGGCTTGGCACGCGGCTTCGCGGCCCTCGACATTCGGGTTATTGGCAAAATAATCGTGTCCTGGGTCGTGACCTTGCCTGCCGGTGGTATTTTAGCCGCCCTGTTCTTCTTCATGCTGAAAGGGATGTTTACGCCCTAGCGTCCGCATCCCTTTGCAAGCAGCTGCCAGACACTTTCTGGAGTCGCCGGCATATCAATATCGCCACCACCTATATCAGCCAGTGCATCAGCGACTGCACACATAACCGCTGGCAACGCACCGACGGTCCCAGCCTCACCAGCGCCTTTCACACCGAGAGGATTAGAGCTTGTCGGTACAGGGTGTGACCCTGATGTGAAATCGCAGATATCATCAGCCCGCGGCATGGCGTAATCCATAAACGAACCGCTCAGGATTTGACTACTCGTGGGATCGTAGTGAATCTGCTCCAGCAGGGCCTGACCAATACCCTGCGCGACACCGCCGTGGATTTGGCCTTCAAGGGTCATTGGATTGAGAACCGTGCCTACATCATCGACGTTAACGTAGCGCTCGACGGAAACCATTCCTGTCTCGAGGTCAATCTCCACTTCGCAAATATGACATCCTTGTGGAAAGGTCGGCGCATCCGGTGAATATTCAGAAGCCTCTCCGAGACCACCTTCTGCCATCGCAACATCGATCAATGATATCTGCCGATCCGTTCCCATGACATGAAACACCCCGGATGAAAATTCGATATCTTCGATAGCTGCTTCGAGGCGGTCCGCCGCCAAATAACGGCAACGCTTAATCAGTTTCTGTTTTACGATCTCCACTGCCGCGCCACCGCAAACCGCCGACCGGGAATTGAAGGTACCACCGCCAACACTGGTCTTTGCAGTGTCGCCAGTAATGACCGAGACCCGATCCGGGGTTACGCCGAGTTCTTCGCAAACCAACTGCTTAAAAATAGTTTCATGACCCTGGCCCTGAGGCGCCGTCCCAACGGCAAGCTCAACTCCACCATCTGCACCAATTCTCAGGTCAGCGCCCTCTATCGACGGACGGCCGGTTTGCTCCAGAACATTGCACACACCGATGCCACGCCGTCTACTGGCCTTCACTGATGCCGCACGACGTGCGTCAAACCCTGAATAATCAGCAAGAGACAACGCTTCGTCCATCACCGCTTTAAACGCACCGCAATCATATGTAAGACCGAGCCCAGTATCGTAGGGCATGTCAGCGACATCAATCAGATTGCGTCGCCGAAGATCAGCTCGATCGACCCCGGTTTCCGTCGCCGCTTTATCGATGAGCCGTTCAAGAATATAGGACGCTTCCGGACCACCGGCACCGCGATAGGGCGCTGTCGGCACGGTATTGGTCATAACCCCGCTGGCACTCACATCGCAGGTAGAAATCTTGTAGCACCCGGCTAGCAAGGTCAGGGCGTTAAGCGGCGAGCGCGGCCCCTTGATCGAGAGATAGGCACCCATATTGGTCTTGATCGAGACCCGCAATCCTACAAATTTTCCGGCGTCATCCAACGCAAGTTCCGCATCGCTGATCACGTCACGGCCATGATGATCACTGACAAAACTTTCCGTACGGGATGCAGCCCATTTGACCGGCCGCCCAACTTTCTGAGCCGCCCACAGAACCAAAACAATCTCCGCAAACAAGGCACCACGCATACCGAAACTACCGCCGACATCACCCGTTACAATCCGCAACTTCGCTTCTTCGATATGGAAGACATCGCGCGTGAGCTGCGTGCGAAACAAATGGGGTGAATGAACGCCGCCATAAAGCTCATACTTATCGTCTCTAAAACGGCCAATATAACCCCGCGCTTCGAGTGGGTTCGCCGAGACACGCTGATTAACCAGACGCTGGCGTACAATATGAGCTGCGTTGGCAAATTCTATATCTGTCGATTGCGGATCACCTTGCGTGGCATAAAACACTTCATTCGCCGGACATTGTGGCCAAAGGAGTGGCATGCCGTCCTCCGCGGCGCGATCAAGCTCCGTATTGGCCGGCAACGGTTCGTAGGTCACCTCGACCAGCTCCGCTGCATCGCGGGCGATTACCCCAGTTTCGGCGACAACCAACGCCACGGCTTCACCGACATAGAGAACCCGCTCGCGGGCCAGCGCCGGAAAGGGAAGATCAGGCCGTGGCGTACCATCACGCGTCTGACAGGCATCCTGGCAGGGGATGGAGCCTAGCCCATCTGCCACATAATCCTCGCCGGTTAGAACCAACAGCACACCGGGAATAATTCGGGCCGCCGCGACGTCGACTTCCAGGATACGCGCATGGGGATACGGTGACCGAACAACTGCTGCATGGGCTAAGTCAGAAACCTCGCGATCATCGAGAAACTGGCCACCGCCCGTCAGCAGCCTTTCGTCTTCTACCCGCAAAACAGGAGCACCGGAAACAAAGGGAATATCGGTGGGCACAATCGTCGCCGTTATTTTGATTTGTGAAAGATCGCGAGCCAGATCCCAGTAACCACCATCACGGCGCCTAGCATGTGATACCAATGCAACGTTTCACCCAGTAGCAAGATCGCCAGCCCGCCGGCAAAAACCGGGTACAGATTACCAAAATACCCAGCCTGCGCGGGCCCGGTTCGATATGTGCCCTCGTTCCACGCAGTAGTTCCCAGGAAACCAGCAAAGAGTCCAAGATAGAGAAATAGCAGGATGCTCTCCTGCGTGAAGGGCGTCGGCTTAATGACCGTAGATTCCCATATGTACATCGGTGTCATGACGATTACCCCGACGGCGGCCAACGCCGTCATAAACGGCATAATATCGATAGTTTTTGGCTTATAGCGCATCAAAAACGCCTGCAGCGACCAGAGGAGCACGGCGACAAGCGCCCAGATATCCCCGTCCTGGATGCGCAGCGATTTGATGACTTCCCAGTCACCGCGGATAATGATGAGTGCCGCGCCACCAATCGAAAAGACGACACCCCACCATTGTTGACCAGTGATTCTTGTCTTGAGAACAACAAGTGCCAGCAACAGGACCAGGACCGGCAGGATCGACTGGATCAGCGATGCCTGCAGTACTGTGGTTTTCTGCAATGCGACATAGAAAGTGCAGTTGAATCCGACAATCGTGAGCACTGAATAAGTCACGATGAATTTGCGATGTTGCCACAGCAAATGCCGCTGTGCCCAGGTCGACCGACCAAAGATCACCAGGAAAAATACCAATGCGATGGACCAGCGAAAAAAATTAAGTGTCAAAGGGGGGATATCAGCCCCGGCCGCTGCGCGACCAACGACAGCATTACCGGCCCAAAACAGAATTCCCGCCGTCAGTAATGCATAGCCTGACACAAGGCGCCGCCTATCGGTCCCGGATTGGTCCGGCGTTATTGTCATGAAATTTCTTTCGGCGGATTCGGCAAAGGCTCAGTCAGCGCCCGCCCCTTCGACCATATCGAGAGGCGCAGTGTGGATGGTGCCATCGACTTCAATTCCGCTGATATTATCGCGGAACCCGGGCGGTGTCGGACGACCTTCAACATCGCACAGCCACAGCCGCATCAAATGACGCTTCTTCTCGTGCTCTTCGAAATCTTCAAACGCAGTTCGAGTGTGCAGCATCACGTGATTGTGCAGAAACTGGATGTCACCGACCTCAAACTCCATTGGCATATAGAGTTCTTTGGCCAGTTCCTGGAACATATCAAGCGCTTCGATATCGGTTTCGGTGAACTTGGGAACGCCGGGAAGCGTCTGCGCTTTACGGACATGTGCCCCGCCAGCGCGGGTCGACAGATAGCCGTCACGAAAGCCAAAGATCGGCATACAATAGAATGGGTCTTCGCCTTCTTTCACCTCACCATGCTTGGTGAAGTAAAAAATATTGCACAGGGCCGCGGCCAGATCAGGTCGGCGTTTTTGCATCTCGTTATGCACCGTCATCGAGCTGGCAACCAGGCTGGCGCCACCGCTTTTGGCCGGATGCATACACATCAGCCCGACATAGTCGCACTGATCGCTGTGGAAGTTCATCTGCGCCCCGGTCTGGTACCCCCGCACCATCGGGTCAGCGTAATCCTTGCCGAGATTTTTGACATGGCCCAGCAAATGCCCCATCGGATTCTGCGATACCGCCTGCCCAAGATAGGTCCCCATCCCGAAGAAAGCGGCTCCCGCCTGCCAGGTCGTCATCTCCTGCACCGGCAAACCACGCAGCAGGACAAAGCCTCGCCCCTCGGTCAATTCGTGATAAATATCTTCCATCGCCGGGCCAATATTGGGCAGCGGGAAATTCTCGCGGGAGATGTCCTTGATATCAACACCGTCGCCTTCGAGCTTTTTCAACCGGTCCATCAGCTCGCCAATTTGGCGCTGCGACAGTGGATAAATCCATTCGTTGGATTTCTTTACCATGTCGTCGGCATACCAGGCAGCGGGATCAGGTGCCTCCATCCCTGGCATCGACGCCTCGCGTGTACCATTCGCGATGGCACCCCCTCCAGCGATTGCAAACATATTAAACCTCCCGGTTCAAAGCCTCCGGCACATGAATTACGATACGACGAAGTATGCACCTGTCAGCGGAACCCGTAAATAAATCTCTCTTAGCTTTCGCGGTTAGTCATCCGGTTCGAACTGATAGACACTGATGTCTTCCGACCGCTTTTCCCAGCTGACCTTGACCGCCATACCGGGCGTCAGTGCGTCATCTTCGATATTTACCAGCTGCGCGACAACGCGCCCGCCCTCGGTGAGATCAACAGAGCCAAGAATATAGGGCACCCGATCTGCAAAGCCCGGCGCCGGGACATGCACCTTGGTCCAGGCCGACAGCGTGCCTTTGCCGGACACCTCGCGCCATTCGTAATCGGCCTTGCCGGTCTGCACATTAACCGGGCGGGGCCAAAACTGAGCCTTGCCCGAACCCGGATCGACTTGCAGGACAAGCTTGCCCTCCTTGGCAGCATCCCACATTGGCTGGCTGACTGGCGATGGTGACGGAATTGGCGGTGGTTGGTTTGGTTTTTCATCAGCCATGTTATGCGCCCTCCAAAATCATACAGTTGCTGCTGCCCCAGTTGCGGAAATACGGGATTACACCGATACCAGTGACCAGCGCATTCTTGGCGTCCGTGACCTGTCGACCGGTGGCCTCGCCCATCAACTGACGGATCGCTTCAGTCAGGTTTACACCGCCGCCGCCGAGACCTGGCTGGCCAGCCGAGATCTGTCCACCGCCAGTATTAACCGGCAGCGTGCCGGTCGGTGACATATCCGTGCCGAGAATAAAGTCAGAGCCCTCACCCCGGCCACAGAACCCGATCTGTTCCATCTGCAACATCATCGCGATGAGGAAATCATCATAGGGATGGAACATATCAATATCATCCGGCGACATCCCCGCCTTGGTAAAGACATCCGGCCCCACTGTCGCAAAGCCGGTTTCTGTTACGTCAGGATTGGGATCATCCGGCTCAAAATTGGTGATCTCCGAATAGGCCACCGGATAGACCAGATTATCCAGCCCCATCGCTTTGGCGCGTTCGGTGCTGGTGATCAGCAAGCCATTGCCGCCATCGCACCGCATTACACAATCAAGCAGCCGGATCGGCTCCGCGATGACCCGCGAGTCCATATAATCCTGCACCGTGATCGGCTTGCGGAACTGTTCAATGGCGTTGTCATTGACCAACGCCCCATTGCGTTGCATTACCGCGAGATGGCCGAGCGCTTCAAGGTTCAGTCCGTATTTCTGATCATAGGCATGGCTGAGCAGACCAAACGCAACCGGTGGTCCCTGAAAGCCAATCGGTTCCATAAATTCCTGGCGGTAGCCCCCCAGCCGGCGATGCCCTATACCGGTGGTACCGGTGCTGTCGGCGGCTACGCAGAGCGCCATCTCGCACTGGCCAGTGACAATCGCCGCCGCCGCCCGCGTTATATTGCCAACCGGCGAACACCCGCCAATATCCGTGAGCTGCGTCCAGCGCGGCTGTAACCCAAGATTATCGGCCATGGTATTGGTATAGAAGGTATTGCCCGCTTCCGCCGTCGGCATATGGGTGGCCAAGCCATCGATGTCGGAATTTTTGAGCCCGGTTTTCTCGAGCATCTGGCCCATAACCTCGGCGGCAAACTCGTAAGGCCGCTTACCCGAGCGTCGTTGGTTCTGAACCTCGCCATAAGCGATGATCGCGACCGGTTTATCTCGCAGGAAATTATCCACTACTATAGCCTCCCAGCTGGGGTTATCAATTATATTTTTCCGGTTATTCTAACGCCCGAAACCCTGCGGTCTACCCGCGACGGCGGATGCCTCGCCCGGTGTAGCGCCGCTCTAAAACAAAACGTGCTATTTTTTGTCGGGTTTCTCGGTGACGGGGGAAGTTTGACCGTTGGCCTTCGCGTCTTCGAAACGATGTTGCCACCAGGCATAGAGACATTGCTTGGGGGTTGGTTCGGTCACGCCATCGAGCAGGAGGGCCGCCCTGATCCGAGCCGTGACGATCAACGCCGGCAGGCTTGAATCGGCAACCATATCCTGTTCCGTCCAGACACAGGGATCGAAGCTGGCATAGCGCACCCAGGTAGCCGAAACCGCCGCCGCGACAAGCAACACCAGCACGATCAGAATTTTCATAAACCGGGAAAACACACGCGCCACTAATTGAGACCTCTAACCGCCAGTAATAAAAGAATTTCCGTTGAACGTTCCCTGTCAATCATGGTGCGCCCGGCCCGGCCATGCGAGCAGCCGTTATGTGCCACAGAGATAGCGGAGAGTCTAGCTGGTGGAAACGCAGCGTGCAGACCACCATCCTAAAATTGTCGTTCCCCGATCGGCACGATTTATCCCAGACTAACGCCGGGGAATATCAATCGGGGGAGGCTCACATGGTCAAGAAGATCATTCTTATCGCCATGTTTGGCGGTTTTATAAGCACAACCTTTAGAAGAGCACCTAAGCAGAAAATAAATAGGATTTAAAGCCTAAATATGTTCTGCTTAATAAGAAAAATGTCGGTTGCCCGTCACCTCCTCTTTAAAAAACCGCAGCCCGGTGAGTTCCATATGGGCGAGGACCGCCTGGGCCCAAGCGGTGAAATCATCCTCGGCGTAATGCTCCCGTTTACGCGGGCGGTATTTAAAGTTCTGCGCCAGCGCGTAGCGGATGACGAATAGCAGATGCTCGCGCTCACTCTCGATCATACTCCCCTGCCTCTGTTGCGGAGAGGCTTGCGCTGTTTTCAGCTCCGCTCGTTCTTTTTGGGTTTCTTCTAGTTTCTGTTCCATGCCACCGGTGATAGCATGCGAACAAAACAGGAACAAGTTCCTAGATAAAAAACACCGCAAGTTATCCACAGTTTATGGTATTTTGACCACTTATTAAAAATGAAGTTAGCGGCACCGCTACCGGGAGTGGATCGCCCCCCCACCGGGTCCGGCGTTGTTGTCATAAATGTTCTTTCAGTAGGTTCAGCGAAGGCTTAGTCGGTGCCCGCCCCTTCGACCATATCAAGAGGCGCGGTATGGATGGTACCATCGACTTTGATCCCACTGATGTTTTCACGAAACTCGGGCCCTGATCTCGCAGCGCCGTATAGCGAGGCAGCAAAACCTTCCGCTTAAAGAACGGGCTGCCAGTCAGTTCCATATAGGCCAGTACCTAGCTCTTAACCCACCCGCTGGAATCATCCTCAGCATAATGCTAGCGCCTGGTGGTAAGGTGTTTGAAGCTCAGCGACAGCGCATGTAAAAGAGTAACGTAACGCGCTCAGCCTAGATCAAGTTCGCCGCCACCTGCTCCTCATAGATCGCTGGGCCGGCTTTAATCCAACAGTAGACCAGGATCTGCGCCTTCGGGCAATTGTACGTCAAATGCTGCGAGCATGATCGCCGTAGCTGAATAGGCGCCCATCATGGAGATAATATCGACCAAGGTCGAGATCTCGAATGCCTTGATAGCGCGGGCGTAGGTCGCGGAATCAAGCTTGTGGGTCTGGAACAACTGGCGGCCCAGCTCAATCAGCACGGCGTGAGTTTCGGGCAACCCACCGGTTGGGCGGCGATGACGGATAACGTCGACAGTTTCCATGGGCAGACCAACGCGCAGCCCTTCGCGCTCGTGGGCACACCATTCAAATTGCGAATCAAATTCACGGGCTGTGACCAAGATAGCAACTTCGCGCTCTTGATCGGTGTACTCTGCGCCATGGCGCAGATAATGTGCCGCGGCTGAAGAAAGTCCCGACAGTTTCTTGGAATGCAGGCGGATCCCCCCTGGCCCATAGAGCCCGGCGAGAGACTTACCAGCAGCGGGGTCGATATGGACATGCGCATCAAAAACCTCGCGGGCGGCATCGTCGAGATCATCCCGATTAGGCAGCGGCACGCGCGACCGGCTTTCAGGAAGAACGTCGGGGGGGAAATCCTTGGTATCGGTCATCAGAAGGGTTCCTGTTTAATATCTAATTCTTGCTAACCCTATTATAACGCGCCACGCCCGATCTGAAAACGGGGGATGGAATCAGTTTTTTCACCATGCTCATGCCCACCAGCCTTGTATGTGATTATTTCTGTCTGGCTGATGACCATTGATCCCAAACGTTTTACTATAAACTCCTGATTACCCAAAAAATGGGTGGGTGAAACAGCTCAGGATAATGCAAAATGAAAACCAGTACCGACCGGATATTAACAACCCATGTCGGCAGCCTGCCACGGCCCCTCGACCTCTTCGATATGCTCACAGCAGAGGATCAGAACCAGCCGCATGATGCAGCAGCCTTAGAGGCACGGGTCGCGAGAGCCGTTAAGGATGTCGTCGCCAAACAGGTCGCGTGCGGGGTGGATATCGTCTCCGATGGAGATATGGGGAAAATATCATACACCTTCTATGTGAAACACCGGCTGTCCAACATCGACCCGGCGCCACCGCCGGGGGCTGAAATCCCCAAGGAAAACGCCAATCAGGATATTACCGAGCATCCCGAGTTCGAGGCCCGTGTCAAAAAACAGCGCGGGGGCTGGGGTCTACAATATGGCCGCCCGTGGGTGGTTGGCCCAATCGCCTATACCAATGAGGCGCCGCTCAAGCGCGACCTCGTCCATTTGCAGGCTGCGAAAGACACCAGCAACCCGACCGAGGCTTTTATGACAGCCGCGTCACCCGGCGTGCTCAGCAAGTTCGTGCCCGACGATTATTACA
The DNA here is from genome assembly GCA_905182615.1 of Alphaproteobacteria bacterium UBA2964. Lineage (GTDB taxonomy): Bacteria > Pseudomonadota > Alphaproteobacteria > MPNO01 > UBA2964 > UBA2964. The sequence goes on from CAJJCG010000047.1 coordinate 16,538, forward strand.
AGAACGAAGAAACCTATATCGCCGCGATGGCCGATGCGATGAGGACCGAATATGAGGCAATCCATGCGGCGGGGCTGATCCTGCAACTCGATTGCCCGGATTTCGGCTCGGCGCGCCACAACCAGTACAAAGATTTATCAGACGAAGAGTTTCTCAAGATTGCCTGGCGGAATATGGAAGCGGTCAACGCGGCCACCGCCAATATCCCGCCCGATGCCATGCGGCTACATGTCTGCTGGGGAAATTACGAAGGCCCACATACCCACGACTTCCCGCTAGCGAAGATTTTTCCGGTACTGATGGCAGCGCGTCCGGCGGCAATTTTATTCGAAGGCGCCAATCCTCGGCATGAACATGAATGGGAAGACATTCAGGGGATGGATATTCCCGATCACAAGGTTTTCATTCCGGGCGTTATCGATTCCACCAGCAACTTCGTCGAACATCCCAAGCTGATAGCTCAGCGGCTGTGCAACTGGGCTGGTGTAGTCGGCCGCGAACGGGTGATCGCCGGATCGGATTGCGGATTTGGCACCTTCGCGCGGCAGGAACCTCAGGTCACCGCCGATATTGTCTGGTCCAAATTCAAAATGATGGCCGAAGGCGCGGAGATCGCCACCAAACGGCTTTGGTCATAAATCACAAATTATAGAGTGCGCGCGGGTTTGCCTCGGCGATCTGTTCGATCTCGTCCGTACTGAACTCGGCGTCTTTTAACGTCGTTAGCGGATCCGGATCTCCTGGCGGAAACGGCAAATCAGTCCCCAGCACCATCTGCTCAATACCGACCAGATCACGGAGATACCGCAAAGCTGGCCCGTGATGCAGGATGGTGTCGTAGTGCATTCGCCTGAGATAGTCCGAGGGCGGGTTCTCGGCGACAGTCCCAGTCATCTTATGCGGTGCCGCATTGTGCATCCGATCAAACCGTCCGATCAGCCATGGCACCGACCCGCCACCATGCGACAACACCAGCTGCAAATCCGGGAACCGGTCCAACACACCATTTGAAATCAGTGAGCCGACGGTCAATGTCGTGTCATTGGTATAGGCGACGACCTGATTGAGCGCGAACTTGGTCGCCCGCTGTGGCGCAATCGGCTGAGCCGGATGCAAAAACACCGGCGCTTTCAATTCGACACAAGCCGCCCAAAATTCATCGAGATCACATTCGCCGAGATTCTCATGACTGATATGGGTCGCCGCAATTGCCCCGACTGCCCCCGCCGCCATAGACCGTTCCAATTCACGCGCCGCCGCCGCGGGATCCTGCAGCGGGCCCGACGCCATCCAGGAAAATTGTATGCGATGCGCGTCACACAGATCGGCCAGACAGTCATTCATCAAACGGTGCCAGAGGAGCCCCTTATAAGCCGGCATTTCATAACCAAAAATATCGGTCCACAATGACAAAACCTGGTGCTGGAGCCCAATTTTTTCCATCTCATTCAGGCGAATATTGACATCGGTCAGCGTGTCAAAAAATGGTCGTATCTGAATCCCCGAGGCAAACCGGCAGCAGTGACAGCCGGGTTCTGATTCCAGGAGATCGATCCCGAAATCGGCACCGCGATCCGCCAAAGTCTCAATAACAGAGGGCGGGACAAAATGGGCATGAACGTCGATCGCCATCTCAGGCTCCTTTTTCAGCAAGCAATTCACGAATCCGCATGGGTGATAATGGCAAGTCAGTGATCTGGACATCATATTGGCGCAGCGCCCGCGCCACGGCATTGCCGACTGCCCCCGCCACCGCGACGATGCCGCCCTCGCCAGCGCCTTTGAAGCCCATCGGATTGAATTTCGATGGGCTTTCTTCCAGCGTAATGGCGGTAATTTCTGGCAAATCCGTCGATAACGGCAGCAAATACTCGGCGAGATTGGCCGTCATCAACTGGCCATCATCGTCGTAGATCATATGATCCAGCAACGTGCCGCCGAGCCCCTGAACCAACCCACCGACCGCCTGGCCTTTCACCATCATCGGGTTTAATGCTCGGCCAATTTCCTCGATCAACGCGTATTTAACGAGGTCTATGCCGCCGGTTTCAACATCCACCGCGACCAACGCCGCATGCGCGCCGTATGAATAAGACAGCTTGCCGTCATTACTGAAACTGGCATCGGCGGACAACGCTTCGCCGCCGCCGCGCGTTGCCGCAAACACGGCAAGTTCCTGCAATGTCAGCCGTTCGCCATCATCACGTGCCACCGCGCCCCCCTCATAAGTAAGGCCGTCAGTCGCGACATTCCAGCGAAGTGCCGCCAACTCAACCGCCTTTTCAGTCAAGGCATCAGACGCTTTTCGTACTGCATTGCCAGCCATAACTGTGCAGCGGCTATGAAAGGTACCGCCACCGCTTTCCACCAATGTCGTACTGCCGTGAAGCACTGAGATACCAGCCATATCAGTCTGCAGAATTTCGCCACAGATTTGCGCCATGCCGGTCTCAAGCCCCTGCCCAACCGATGATGCGCCGGTACGCAGCTCAATACTGCCATCGCGCGCCACCGTAATCCGCGCCGTCTCCGGCGGCCCGGCCGCACTGCTTTCGACAAAGATCGCGAGGCCAAGCCCCATCAGCTTGCCGTCTTTAACCTCGCCCTGGTGATCTTTCCAATGATCGTACTCAACCTCATCCAGCAATTGCTGAAAGGCCGATGCGTAGTTGCCGTCGTCGAAGGTCGCATCGGGGTCACCGGGGACCAGCTCGCCCATCCGATAGGGAAGTTCTTCGGGCTTCATCAGATTGCGGAGTCGTAGTTCCGCGGGATCAATGCCGAGATCATCAGCCATCATATCAAGCAGCCGTTCACGACAGAAATTTGCTTCAAACCTGCCCGGTCCGCGCATCGTGCCGACCGGCGTCTTGTTGGTGACAATCGCTTTCATTTCGGCGGCAAAGGCCGGAATCCGATAGGGCCCCGGCAGAAACTGAACCGTCTTCGATGGTACGACGCCGCCATTAGTCCGAACATAGGCACCGAGATCACCCCGCACTTCACAGCGCATACCGAGAATTTCGCCATCCCGGGTAGCGGCGATTTCCAGATCGCAAGTGATATCCCGAGAATGATTGCACGCCATCAGGTTCTCACGGCGATCTTCAATCCACTTCACAGGTTTGCCGACACGTTTGGCCGCGATCAAAACCAAATAGTCTTCTGGGTAGAGCTCACCCCGCGCGCCAAACGCACCGCCGACATCGAGCTCGATCAACTCCACCAGATTTTCTTCGAGCCCAAAGGCGGTAGCAAGATGGCGCCTGTTGAAGAACGTGACCTTGGCGGCACCAGTCAGCCGCAGCACACCGGAGGGCTGATCACATTCACCGATCAAGCCCCGCGTTTCCAACGGGCAAGCGGCATGGCGGTTCGTGACGAAGCGTTCCCGCCTCGTATAAGGTGCGCCCATAAAAGCCGCCTCGATATCCCCACGTCCAACAGGATAGGCCGCACCGACGTTTTCACCCGCCGCATCATGCAGCAAAACATCGCCAGTCTGCGCCTGATCAAGCGTGGTAACCGCAGGTAATGCTTCAATATCAACAATGATCTCAGCCAGTGCATCTTCCGCAAGATAGCGGTTCTCTGCGATGACAACTGCGATCGGCTCACCGACGTAGCGCACCTTGTCGACCGCAATGGGCTTCTGCAGAAACCGTTCAAAGCCTTTAAAAGGCGCCAGCCGTAACGGGATATCCGGCAACGCCATCTCAATATCACCAGCCGCAAAGGCATCAATTACGCCGGGCATCTCCCGCGCTGCCGAGAGATCGATCGCCTTTATCCAGCCATGTGCCTGCGGGCTGCGCAGGATCGCCATATGGACCATCCCTGACAATGACACATCATCGACAAACTGTCCGGTCCCGGTCAGAAACCGCTGATCTTCGAGGCGGGGTACCGATTGACCGATATAGCGGATCTGTGTTGTCTCGTTCATTGCTGGTCCCTGGAATTATCTTCAGCGCTCAAGGTAAGTCATCGAGACTATTGGGAGCAACGACCAGAGCGACATAAATTCCAAACAACCATTTCCTGTACAGCAAAAAAACGCCATGATCTCGCCAGCATTCCGAACACAAAACATATGAGAGCGAGCAATGGACCTGCAATTGAACGGCAAGAAGGCAATCGTAACTGGTGGCAGCGAAGGGATCGGCAAGGCGATTACCTTGGGATTAGCGCAGGAAGGCGTCGACGTTGCTATCTGTGCGCGCCGCAAAGAACCGCTCGAAGCCGCCGCCAAAGAGATTGCCGATGCCACCGGCCGCAATATTGTCCCGATCACTGCAGATCTGACTGATACAGAACAGGCCAATGCCTTTATCGATGGGGCCGTAGAAGCCCTCGGCGGCGTCGATATTCTGGTCAATAATGCCGGTGCCGCCGTCGGGGGTGTGCTGGAATATCTTTCTGATGAGCAGTGGGAAGATGCGTTGCAGCTCAAATTCTTCGGCTATGTCCGCTGTACCCGTGCCGTCTTACCGCATTTCAAAAAACAGGGCGGCGGGCGGGTTGTTAATCTGATCGGCAATGACGGCGTCAAACATTCTTACTGGGAAATCGCCCCTGGCGCCGCCAATGCTGCAGGTCAGAACCTGACCATTTCGCTGGCCGGCCAATACGGCAAAGACAATATAAGCTTCGTCGCGGTAAACCCCGGCCCGGTCCGAACCGAACGCTGGGCGGGTCTCGTCGAGGGCATGGCGCGGGATATGAAACTCACTATCGAGGAAGCCGATCAGCTGGCACCCCGCAGCATTCCCTTGGGCCGCATTGCTGAAACCGTTGAGGTCGCCAATCTGGTGACTTATCTGGCTTCGCCACTAGCGCATTTCGTCAATGGTACGATGATCGAGATCGATGGCGGTCAGCAAAAACCGATGATGGACGCCTTTCGCGACGGCTGAGAACGCCTACAGCCCCGCCACATTATCGCGCGAGAAGTCGTAACCCTGCTTGACGATGAACTCGAGCAGGAACGGCGCGCCGCCTTCGATAACCGCGACCGCTTCCTTAATCGCCGGGATAATATCTTCCGGTGCCTCGACACGGCGTGACTGCACATTCAGCCCTTCCGCGACCTTGGCATAATTGCCACCGACATCCATCGCCCGGTATTTCTCCGTCGCCAAGACAAGCACATCGCGTTCTGCCGCCATGACGCTGTTATTGAAGACGATGGTCAGGATCGCAATCCCGTTCCGCGACGCCGTTTCCAAATCCATCCCCGTCATGCCAATCGCGGCATCACCCATAACGTTAATGCAGATTTTATCCGGCGCGGCCAGTTTGGCGCCGAGATTGATACCCAACCCGTAACCGAGCTGGGTAGATTTCCCCCACCCCATATAGGACCCTGCCGCCGTGCTTTCCCAGCTCGACATCATCTGTTCCCGCGGGCTGCCGGAATCATGGGTCATGATGACGTTGTCCCGATCAAGCGTATCCATCAGATCCTGAATAACCCGGTACTGGTTGATCGGCACTTCGTCAGATGTCCTATGGACTTGCCAATCCGCTATCCATGACGCCTTTACGGTTGCGATGTCATCTTTCAAAGCTTGGACTGCCTTCGCGTCAGCCGCACCGCGCTGATTTTTGATTTCGGCGATCAGCGCTTTTGCGACCATTTTGGCATCGCCAATCACAGCATGATCCGCCCGGTAATCCTTATTGATATCCGACGGGTCGTTGGTCGAATGCACGATCTTCTTGCCGGGCGGCACTTTCGGCCCAAAATTGGTGATCGTCAGGCTCGACCCAATGGCAAAAACCAGATCAGCACGATCCATAAACTCAGACACCGTCCGGGGTCGTGATTTCGTGCTGCCACCAAGCGACAGTGGATGGTTTTCCGGTATCGCGCTTTTGCCGGGGTTGGTCATCATTACCGGCGCGGGAACCAGTTCCGCCAATTCGGCAATTTCTTCGCTGGCCTCGGCGTAGAGCACACCCTGGCCTGCCCACAAGATCGGGCTCTTAGCCGCAAGCAATATCCTTGCCGCTTCGGCAATTGCCGCTGGGTCCGGCGCAACCGGATAGGCTTGCACGGGCTCATATGTCAGCTCACCGCTAAATTCCTGATCCCAGACTTCAAGTGGAATTTCCAGCAATACCGGACCACCCTTACCGGTCCGCATCGCGTGATAAGCCTGCCGCATCAGATCAGGGATAGCCTGCACTGAATGCGCGCGAGCGGCCCATTTGGTAATCGGTGCAAAGACATCAACCGCACTAAACGTCGGATGGCGGTATTGCCGTGCCGACGCTAACCCACCCGGCAGGATCAACATCGGGACATTCTCACTAAAAGCCTGCGCAACACCCGGAAAGGCATTTTCAATGCCGGGGCCAGCCTGCGCTGCAAACACACCATTGACCTTGCCTCGCATGATCCTCGTATAGCCGTCGGCGATGCCGACACCGACACGTTCCTGACGGCACAGGATCGGTCGAATGCCAAGCTTCGCGCATTCTTCGATAACCGGATTCCGAGGGTAGCAGGAAATAAACTCCGTCCCTTCCCGTTTCAGAATTTCCGCAACGAGGGCAGCACCATTCATCTTTGTAACCTTTCTTACTCGGCAGCGACCGATTCGTAGTCGCGTTTCAATTGTTCTTTGATTGTTTCTTCGAATGACTCACCGTCGCGTAACGTAAACCGGGTCGAGCGGGCCCGGTAGCTCACGGGGTCAAGCCCCGGCGGTGTCTTCCCTGCCTGAAAATCTTTCAGACTTTGCAGCAGCAGTTTTCTGATCTGGATGATGGCCGTATCGCTGACGCCGAGATGCTCAATGGTGCGATCTGCAATCGGTCCCATCGATTCCTGAATGCCACAATCCTGAACGCCAAGTCCTTTTATCCCGGTATAGGAATCACCGCTGGCCTGAAATTCGCGATCAATATTATAGTCATTACTCTTGTTATTAATCGGAATATCCGTGCCGGGTATGTTTTGGGTATGGATCCCGTGATGGCTGGTCGAGCGCTCCAGATCCTCATCACTCAGAGGCTTGTCCGGCCAGTAATCGACGCTATAGAGCATGGTGTTGTCGTCATCGATAGGCACCCAGACATGTGCCGCCTCAGGACGAGTAGCAAAAACCTTATGAAATGGCATGCACATCAAATTCGATGCCCAAGATATTTCCCCCTCATTCAGGACGCGCCCGGTGCCGGCCATGAAACCGAAATCGGTCGGAACAATCGCGTACTCAGATGGCACCACCCGCCGGTTAGCCTCTGCTGTTCCCCGATGCAGAAAGGCAAGATGGCTAGTATCGAAACCACCCTCTAGCCCCTGCAACCAATTACATTCCTGAATATGACGTGTCGTATAGCAATGCGATTCCGGAATCATCGTCCATTCGAGCTCGGGAAATTCCGGTTTCAACTCGGCTGGCCCCATATAGGCCCACACCAGACCGCCCTGTTCGTGACACGGATAGGCTTTGATCTTTACCTTGCGTTGCAGCGTGCTGCCGGGTGGTTCGCTCGGCAAATCGACACAGTCCCCGTGAATATCAAATTTCCAACCGTGATAGACACAGCGCATTCCGCATTCTTCATTGCGGCCGAAAAACATCGATGCCGTGCGATGGGGGCAGCGCTCATCGATCAGACCGGCCCTTCCTTCGCTATCGCGGAAGGCAACGAGCTTTTCACCCAACAATCCAACGCGGACAGGGGGGCAGTCTGGCTTTTCAATCTGTTCAGAAAACACGGTGGGTATCCAATAACGGCGCATCAAATCGCCCATCGGCGTACCGGCATTCGTACGAGTCAGTAATTCATTGTCTTCATGGGAAAGCATGGACAGGCCTCCTCAAAGCTTTCCGACAATCAGCCGACGCCAGACCCAGAGCGTTTCAATCGTGGATCAAAAATATCGCGCATGCCATCGCCGAGCAGGTTAATGCCCAAAACCGTAAAGAAAATACAGAGGCCAGGGAAGAGCGCGAGCCACCACGAGGTACTGATATAGGCCCGACCATCGGCCAGCATACTGCCCCAGGTTGGAATCTCTGGTGGTACACCAAGGCCGAGGAAGCTGAGGCTCGCTTCGGAGATAATCGCTGTCGCCATGGCGAAGGTCCCGATCACCATCGCCGCCTGCATCAGATTGGGCAGGATATGTTTAATGATAATCCGGGTATCGCGCGCGCCGAGCGAACGAGCCGCATCGACAAAGTCTCGTGTGCGTAAGGACAGCGCCTGTCCGCGTGAAACACGGCAATACGGTATCCAGCGCTGTGCGACGAGGGCGGCAATCAAAATCCACAGCCCCTGACCAAAGAAAGCGATGACTGCAATGGCGAGTAGCAGCGGTGGAAACGCCCAGATAACCTCGACCAGCTTCTGGATAAAGAAATCAGTGCGCCCGGCGAAGTAACCGGAGATCGCCCCGAGACCAACACCGATGACACCCGAGACCACCACGACGGTCCCGGCGATGACCAGTGATATACGCGCGCCATAAAATATCCGGCTGAGGATATCGCGACCGATGTGGTCTGTGCCGAGAAAATGCACCCCATCAAACCATTGCGGTGCCCTCAGTGTATTCGCCAGGTTCTGCAAATTAGGGTCATAAGGCGAGATAAGAGGCGCCAAAACACCCATAAAGACCAGCAAGAACACCAGACTGCCACCCATAATGATTTTGGGTTTCAGCCACGGACGAAGGGCTTTGCGGAAATCAGAAGCCGGGCGCTTGGCTGGAGTTGCCTGGGCCGGGGACGCTTGTGATACGGGACTATTTGTCAAAACGAATCCTCGGATCAATGAGCCCATACATGACATCAATCGCGAAATTGATCATCACAAAGGCGAAGGTGTAGCAAAGCACCGTGCCAGTAATCAGCGGATAGTCGCGGGCGGTTATCGCCGAAATCAGCAGCGATCCCCCGCCGGGCCAGGAAAAGACCGTCTCAACAATGATTGAGCCCGAGAGCAATGTTCCGAGCTCCAGCCCAACGACCGTGATTATCGGGATCATGGCGTTACGTACGGCGTGATGCCACAACACCGTGCTTTCCTTAGCGCCTTTAGCACGCGCGGTAATTACATAATCCTCATGCATCACTTCAAGCACGGAGGATCGCGTCACCCGCATCATGATACCCATCATGTTGGTGCCGAGCGCGGTCGCCGGAAGAATAATGTACTTGATGCCATCCCAGGCAGCAGCCCAGTTGCGCTGAATCACACTGTCGAGAATATAAAACCCAGTGATCGGATCACCCGCTACACCATAGGTTTCACGCCCCGCCGATGGCAGTAGATTCAAGACTCCAGAAACTACGAGGATCAGCATTATACCGAACCAAAAATTCGGCATGCTGATACCAAAGAAGCCGACAATCGAGCCCAGATTATCCACCCAGGAGTTCGGCCTCGCCCCTGCCCATACCCCGAGCGGCAGCGCGACAATCACCGCAATCACAATTGAGAAAAACGCTAACTCAATCGTTGCCGGAAGCCGGTCAACGATCAGCAACAAAACCGGGTCGGCATAGCGGAACGACATGCCGAGATCACCCTGCAAGGCCGCAACCAGAAAACGCCAATACTGCACATAAACCGGCTGATCGAGCCCCCAACGGATACGGGCTTCTTCGATATCTTCTTTCGAGGCTTCATCCGACAGCAGGAGATCAGCGGGATCACCGGGTGCTGCCTGCACGAGCATAAACACCAACAGCGAAATCAATAACATGACCGGCAGCGTGCCAATCATTCGGCGGACGATATATCCAAACATTGCTCAGCCCACCTCACTATTGGCCACGAAGGCGTGGATCAGCTCGTTGAACTGTTTCGGATGTTCGCGATAGGAAAAATGCCCCGCCTGATTGATGATATGAAACTGGGCGTCGGACCGATGTTTGGCGACCAAATCCCACAGGACCCAGCCTTGTTCTATCGATGCTGTCGGATCGTTCTTGCCCCAAATGATTTGTGTGGGTCGTTTCAGACCTTCATCCCGCAGCATCGCAAACATTTTTGACTTATCGGCAGCGAGACCAGGAGTGAACTGTTTGATCCCCAACCCTTCAGTTTCCATCTTATCCCTGGCTTCCTGATATTTTGGCAGCGTCGCAACCTCGCAGCAAATATCCAGCCAATCAGACGTAATATGGTTGGGGCTGTAGGAATAATGTTCGAAAATCCACTTATGGCTTTCGCGCGACAGACGCGGTTCGGGTGGATTTCCCAGGACAATGCCGTTGAGCTCCACACCCGGCGAGCTGGTGTTGCTATCAACAATGGTGCAGCTGCGGACCAACTCTGGATGATCAAGAGTTAGACGGCAGGTCAAATAGCCGCCCCGCGAATGCCCCACCAGATCGGCAGGCCCTACGCCGAGGGCGTGTAATAAATCAGCAGCGTGTTCAACGACGGCCGCCATGCAGTAATCAGAATCGCTTTTGGGATTATCGGTAAAACCCTGGCCTAGCTTATCAACTGCGATCACCCGGTATCGTTCAGCCAAATCATCGAAGTTTGTGCTCCAGTCCCAGGCGCTATCGGCCGCGGTCGGGTGACCAAAAGCACCACCGTGAAACAAGATCAGCGGTGGCCCATCGCCCTTTTCATAGTAATGGGTTCTGATGCCACCCGCATCGATAAACTTGCCGTCTTCTTTCTGCATCAAACAGCCACGCTCTCAATAAAACCACTCAGGGTCGCGTTGAAATTATTAGCCTGTTCGCGCATCGAGAAGTGCCCAGCGCGATTCAGGATGTGCATATACGTCCGGCGTTCCGTCGTAGCCATCAGATCATAGAGACGCTGACCTTGCTCAAGTAATGCCGTGGGATCATTATAGCCCCACATGAGCATCGTTGGGCGCCGCATGCCGGTATCGCGAATACGGGCAAACGTATCTGATCGGTCCGCGGACAGCTTTGGCAGAAACTGGCGAGTCTTAAGCTTTTGTTTTTCGAGCTTGGCGACCGCCTCATGATGTTTTGGTTGCTTGCCGATATCGACCAGAACATCGAGCCAGTCGTCATCGATATGTTCATGTCCGTAAGAATAACGCTCCAAAACCCAACGCTGACATTCACGGCTGAGTGCGGGATGCGGAGGATTAGCCAGCACGACCTCATTCATACCAACCCCCGGCGCTAGCGTATTGCTATCAACACAGGTACAGGACGTGACTAAATCCGGTTGTTCAAGAGTGAGGCGTGCCACGACGTAGCCACCCCGTGAATGCCCCACAAGATGACAATTCTCGAGCTTCATCTTGCGAATAAAGGCGCCGAGATGCTGGACAACGGCATGCATCGTGTAATCGGAATCTTTTCGTGGATTGCCGGTATAGCCCTGACCCAGCTTGTCCACTGCAATGACATGAAACTTTTTAGCGAGGAAATCGAAATTACGGCTCCAGGTCCAGCTATTGCCGGATGCCTCCGCCGAGCCAAAATTGCCGCCATGCACGAGGATGACCGTCTTGCCGCGACCCTTTTCGTAATAATGGGTCTTTACGCCATCAACTGTGACGAACTTCCCCTTCTTCGGCATTGGCATAGCTGCCTCCCCTACGTGATCTACTAAGTATCGCGTAAGGACCCGTCCTCGAATTTGGACGGGCCCTCATACGATTATTTGCTAAACGCCGCGTTATTTGATGCGGATATTTTCACCATAGATTCGACCATTGGCCGGCGGTGAAATAGTGACGTTGTTAGCCACACCATAAGCCAAACGATGACGCCACATAAAGACCGCGGGGACATCATCCACGAGAACAGCAATGGCATCATTGATCAGCTTTTGACGCTTCTTGGGGTCGAACTCCTTGGCGACTTCGTCAAACAGCGCATCATATTTCGGGTTGGAATATTTGATACGCGGAGACACACCCGTCTTGAAGTACTGCGCCAATGCGGGACCAGGATCGATGACCGAGCCACGACCCTGATAGAAGAACGACCGCTTACCTTTCCGAACATTGGCCCACTGAGTTGACCATTCCGGTGTCAATAGCTTGGCGCGAATACCAACCTTGGCCAGCATCGGCACGATCGCCTGTGTAATGATCTTATCATTCACATAACGGCCAACCGGCGTCGACATCTCAACATCGACCCCATTGGGATAGCCTGCTTCCTTGACCAGACGCGCCGCTTTTGCAGGATCATATTGGAGATCAAAGGCTTTTGACCGATCAGCATCATAGCCAATCTGACCCGGGCCAATGGCACCTTTCAGCTTACCCGCCATGCCTTGCAAAATGGTCTTAATTAGCATGTCACGATCAATCGCATGGGCAACTGCCTGCCGCAGTTTCTTGTTGTCCCACGGTTTGAAGGCCGGGTTCATCAGCAACATCATTATTTCGACTGAATCGGTGTAAGACAATTTGGTGCCCTTACCCGCTTCAACCCGTTTCATGAGATGTGGCGGAATAAACTGAGCGATCTGAATTTCACCGTTCAGCAAGGCCGTCACTCGCTGCTCAACCTCGGCCATTTTGCGCCAGATTAAGACGTCAGGGTTGTCCTTGTTGCCAAATACGCTGTTCTTGGCGCGTTTGGTAATAACCTGCTCACCGATCACAACGCGGTCCAGCTTATAGGGACCAAAACCATCGGGATGCTTGCGATCTGCATCACGCGGGCCATGCTTGTCGAACACTGCCTTGCGCGTAATGGCGTAGATATCACAGACATGCTGCAACAAATGTGCCGTAGGCTTTTTGGTGATCATCCTGACAGTGTGTTTGTCGATCGCCGTCGCAGATTTCAACGGCCGCACATTCTGCTTTTGAGAGCTCTGCTTGTCAGTCTTGATACGATTGATGGTATGCACGACATCAGCAGCCGTCAGCTCAGCACCGGAATGGCTCTTAACATCCTTGCGCAGCTTAAAGGTCCATTCATTGGGGTCCTTCGGATTGACCGACCAGCTTTTCGCCAACATTGGCGAATAATCTGCTTTCTTAAAGTCATAACGGCACAAACAACCATAAATGTTGCACCAGATGCCATACATCTGAGCTGCGGAATCCTGATAGGGGTTCCAACCGTATATGTTTCCGGTAGCGCCAATGACGACCTTTTTCTCTGCCGTCGCCGACGTCGCTGTCAGCGTGACCGCCGCCGCCATTGTCAGGGCCGCTGCCGCCGTTCTCAAACTCAGTAATTTACGCATCTTCATCTCCCTTTCTTCTGTTAAAGTCAGGTCTTTCTTCTGTTAAACTCGGGTCTTTAAAATCTTATTGATCGAAATAACCGTTCATAATCGCGTCGTGCCAAATCTTGGTAACGACAGGACAAACACCTAACGGCAAGCCTTCTTCGGTCCGCCAATAGGAATGCACACCAGTGCCGAGCTGAATAAATCTGAACTTCGGTGCCGGGTTGAGCTGCGCATAGCGCTCAGTCAGAAACTCGTAAGTCGGCACGGTGTGGTCGCGGCTATAATCGCAAATACCGTGCAGCAGATTGGGGACTGGTTTCACACCTTCGCCCTCTAACGGCACGCCATAACCGAGATACTCATCAACCAGCGCATCCGTTTCGGCTTTGTTGAAGCCCTGATATTCTGCCGCCACCTGGGCGGCTTCCGTCAGGCAAGACGGCGTACGGTTGTGATACCAGTTCTCCGCCTTGAACTGTGGGAAGCGCTTGGCATCATTCCATTGTTCAAACAACTCTTCCATAACCTGCGCCAAGCGGAAGAGCGGTTTATCACCTTCGGCCAGGGCGAGCTCAGCGCCCTTGTAGCGAGCAAGTTCCCGCCAATCGCGGATCAGCACATAGTTAAATGGCGTCGGCCAGTCGTGCTTGGTCATCTCATTGAAAAATTGACCAAAGGGCGAGTTCTCAATTCCGATCAACCCACGAATATTTTCCACCCGCTGCATGGCCGTATGGACAAACGGCCCCCCAGTGGAATGGCCATGCACATAGATCGACCATTCATCGGGCGGGAAATGCCGGGCACAGATATCCAGCATGGCATCAACGATTGCCTTGGGCCACGCGGCCATCCGGACATGAAACATCGACCCCGGCTTGGACACTGCGTAACGCCGCGAGCCATAAATCTCACGGTGGCTGTCATCGGTTTTCACATCATACTGATCCGGCGTAATCTCTTCGCCCTTGAGCCAGACCGGTGTCCGGACCGTGCCATCCTCATGGAAGGTATCGCCAGGCCAGTCATGCTCGGGATCATCAAAGTAAAACCGACCCGGATAGGTCATGTTGCAAACCTTGTAGCCGCGCTTGCCACAAAAGGTTTGAGCAAGCCGCTCAATGGATCGCCAATCTGACGCCCCACCATGCATCATAAAGATGGCGAGCTTCTTGCCATCCGGTCCTACCGCAATCTTTGACGGATCAGCGGGTTCATGGACAATATTGCCAATATCCCAATCCAGCCCGTTGGAATGGATACGAAACACGTCTTCAGTTTCGGTGTAGGCGATATCGGGCTCAGCCAGGATCGCATCCGAAATTCGGATTAGCTCATCCTTTTCAATCCGTGTCGGTGGCTCCCAGCCGCCAGATTGCACTGCTTTCGTAGCCATAAGCGCCTCCCCGTGAGGCTAGTGACCGCCCTTTATTGAGCGTGTCATTTTTGTTACCCATAACGCTAACATGGGAATTAGAAGCTGACGAGTCCTCCACAAACTTTTTGCCGTTTAATCGTAATGGCCGCTTTCAATCAGTTTAAACCAGATCCGGCCGACGGTTTTGCAGGTGTCATGCAGAATATCATGGCGGAAACCCTCTAACCGAGCGACACGATACCGTTTGCAATATTGTTCGCTAACCTTGCGCGCGGCATCAACCTTCCAGGGTTGAATCACCTGATCGAGTGTTCCGTTCATTTCCAGAATGGCAACATCACGGAGTTCATCCGCTGGATAGAGGGGCAGCATGATCTTCTGCAAGAATTTTGCAAATCCTGCCGTACGGTCCTCTTCTGATAAAAAATCAGATTCCCACAAACGAGTTGCTTGTTCTGTCAGCGCAGCGACGTTGTAATGCATAAACACGTCCTCAACTGATTTAAAGTTCGGCGCATGCATCGACTCCTCAAACCATTCTTCGCGCAACTCATCATCAATATGCGTGGTATAGAATAAGAAATCCGGTCGCCCGCGTTCCCTGACTCGTAAACACGATTCTTCATACGGCCAGTCATGATTACCAGTGCTCGCGCGACTATAGAGATAAGCAGACGGGTTATTGGACGTGCCCCATCCCAAAATGCCATCGGGTGTTAGATGTCGGCACAACGCCCAAAGAAACGGTCCGCCGGTCGAGAACCCCCAATACAACAGGAGAATGTCTTCTCGAGACTTGGTGTGATTTTCCAATGCTCGTGCGGCACCTTGTCTGTATCCTTCAACAATTGTGTCAGGAGTTGCAGCCAGCATGTGATCATGTAGCTCTGTCCCGTCTGCAGGTAGGCGGTATGTGTCGCTGCCGGTTGGGCTGGCCTGCCCCGTGGAGGCGTGGCTGGTATAATCGCTGGCAGACCAATATTCCGGTTGATGGCGCGTAAAGACCGGCATGCGCTCGCCAAGCGGAATATCCTTCCAGCTGCCTCCCTCATCAAAGAAATTCCAGCGCCCGAGGCGCGGTACAATTGCGACGGTCACCCCACGACTGGCAAGCCACGGGGCCATCCCCGGCATTTTCTCATAGGTCTCGATAAATCCGTTGCCGTTATCCTTACCACCCTCGCCACAGACCAGCAGGATTTCGCGACCATTATGCAGACGCGGCGTATCCGGCTTGAAGGTGATCAGCACCTGCGTGAATGGTTTTCCATGCCTTTCGAAGTCGATGTATTCGACGGTTTTGGTAAAGCCAGTGGTTTCGGGATAGGCGTCGCAGGCGGTGATCGCCGCAACCGCTTCCTTGGACAGAATGCCGTTATCCTCCGGTAGAATAACAATGTCTTCTTCGCTCATATTTCTCTCCCTGAAATCTTTGAACCCGTCGCGCCGTTTTACTTCAACTTGAAAAGAAGTAGGGTTTTTGTAACTCAATCATAATTTGGAGGCGGCGTCATGGCATCAGATAAAGCTCAGAACATATCAACCGGCAGCTACAACCCCAAAGCCTCGGGCGTTATTACTTGGCACGATGCCATTCCGTCTTTTCTCGACGGTAGTGATACGCCACGCGCCTATCTGGAACGCTGCCTCGCAACGATCGATGCCCGCGAACCGACTGTCCGGGCCTTCGTCTCGACCGATGTTGAGGTTGCCCGCAAGGCCGCCGATAAGGCGACAACCCGTTATAAAAAAAACCAGCCGCTTTCAGTGGTCGACGGCATGCCGTTTGTCGTCAAAGACCTGTACGAGGTCAAAGGGATGCCGACCGAACTCGGCAGCCCGGCAATGCGCGGCTATGGTGGCGACAAGGATTGCGCCCATGCCCGTGCGCTACGCGAAGGCGGCGCCGCGATCCTGGCAAAATCTGTCACAACCGAGTTCGGCTCTATCGATGCCGGTCCAACCCGAAACCCGTTTGATATCACGCGCACACCGGGGGGTTCTTCGAGCGGGACGTCCGCGGCGATTGGCGCCGGAATGGTGCCTGCCGGCAGCGGCAGTCAGGTGCGTGGGTCGATTTTGCGCCCCGCCAGCTATTGCAGTAACTATGCGCTCAAACCAAGTTTTGGCGCGCTCAACCGGCTGGGTGGCCATTCGATGTCACCGTCACAATCAGTGCTCGGTGTTCAAGGCGGGTCGCTTGAAGATGTCTGGAATACCGCTTTTTATATTTCCTCGACCGCCGGTGGTGATCCGGGACATCCCGGCCTTTATGGCGAGAACGCTTTGGGGGCGGCGAAGAAACCCGCCCGTCTCGTACGATTAGATTCGCTGGGCTGGGACGGCACAGACGACGAAACCAAGGCGAAGTTTGAGACCTTCCTAGGATCGCTTGCGGATGGCGGGGTAGAGATTGTCTCGCGCAAAGACGACACCGATATCGAATCCTTCGAAATTATGCTGCGAACCATTCCCGATTTCCTGCGCGACCTGTTCTGCTGGGAAATGCAATGGCCGGGCAAGACGCAGCGCGACAAAGGCGAAATGTATATTTCAGAAGGCGTCCTGGACCGCATCGCGCATGGCGAGACAATGACCATCGAAGATTATCGGCGCTGCCTCGATATGCGGCAGGCGCTCCGCGACAGTTTCGAAACTTTACGAGGCAAAGGAGACGCCTTTATCCTGCTATCCGCACAGGGTCCGGCACCATTAGCATCGACAGGCATTGGTAACCCTATATATGGTGACGTTACATCCTGTTTGGGATCCCCTGGCTACAATCTGCCACTGCTTGAGGATCGCGGCATGCCGATGGGTATTCAGATTATGGGATTCCCACATGAAGATTTTGCTCTCGGCCATATTGGCAAATGGCTTAGCGAAAGAAGTTTAGGTTAGGGCTTTATAATGATTGGCAATAGTTGGCGTCGTGAACAGGGTCCTGCGGACCCCCTACTTCGCAAGATGCTCGCAGAGAGAGGTCTCGACAAAGTCCCTCAATGGGACAAAAAAGACGATGTCCGAATGGCCGCCAATGATTACTGGATGGGGTTGGTCAAGGACCGGGACGGCCCGGTCAATCCAGAACAGGTTGAAATTACCGACCCGTCTCACATAACCGAACAGATCAAGGCCAAGACGCTTGAGCTCGGGGCCGATGTCGTCGGGTGCTGTGCACTTACCCCGATCATGATCGACGAGGGGTTCGACATGCCCCACCGCAACGTCGTCTCTTTCATTGTCCACGAAGATTACGACAAGGTACTCCAGGGATCACTCGCCATTGAGCGTGAAACTTATGACGTCTACATGCGCGTGGCTGACATTGCCACCCAGCTCGCCGCCTTTATCCGCGATCTTGGCTTCCCGGCTTGGGCACACCATAACGGGATAAGACAAATCCAGGCGATCCCCACGATGTATTATAGTGGATTTGGCGAGATGGGCCGCCATGGCAGTTTAATAAATCCAGTTCATGCCGCCAATTTTCGACCGGGCTTTGTGACCACCAATGTTCCCCTGCAGGCTGACGCACCAATAGAGTTCGGCGCACAGGATTTTTGTGAAAAGTGTAATATTTGCCGTAATAACTGTCCCGGCGACGCCATTGCCACCGATCATATTGTGACTGAAGGGGTCAAGCGCTGGCGGATTGATATGGAGAAGTGCTACCCGTTCTCACGCCTGCACGATGCCTATTGCCACATCTGTGTCGATGTCTGCCCTTATGTTTTCAAGGAAAATGGCGATGACGACAAACGCCTGAAATACAAAGCCTATATGAAACAGCGCAAAGAAGACGGCTACCGGTCACCTAACAGGCTTTAACGCCCGACCGTCTTTAACGGCCAACCAGTTGCGGCACTGATTCCAGAGGTTCTTCGAGAGGACGGTGGGCCGGCTTCACCGACCGAGAAATGCCGGGGCCCTCGGCGATAACGCGATCTTCGATGCCGCGGCGAGCCATATTCATGAGGCTCTTAATGAGCCCATGACCGGTCACGACAACACCGCCAGAGACGGTCTTACCGAAACGTCTGGTCGCAACGACAAGACGATATTTTCCACGCCTCTTGACCATGATAGGGGAACCGGAATCACCCCGAGTCGCATCGCAATTATGATGCATCAGCGCATCGTCGCGATAGAACAGCGTAATCGAACAACCATCATGTTGAGTCAAAAACTCACTCTTATCATAGCTATATCCCGCCTGGATCAGGCTTATGCCCTTACGCCGAGTTTTCTTCCAGAATGCCTGGGTGAAATTAGCCAATGGAATCGGTTTGATTTTTGGACTCATCGGCTTGCGAAGTTTTAGCACTGCCCAATCACCGGTCTTCCGGAGACGGCATTTTTGCTGATCAACGACGCCGTTAGGCAGGAAGTAAGAGGCAATGGCAGCGCGTTCCTGATACTTACCGTCGCGATAGCCCGCGAGAAAGCTGATCTTGTAGACTGGCAGCCAGCGCAAGGTTTTCTCCCGCCACAGACAATGGGCAGCCGTCGCCACCCGATCCGGCGCAATCAGCACGCCCGTACAATAGGAACCCGCGCTGGTACTGAGACGGCCGATGGCATTCCAAGGGGCAATTGAGCTGTCGGCGACAACGCAATTATCGACACCTTTTTTGCCCGAGGGACTAGCGCCCGGGAGGCGTGGATCGGCCGCACCAGCGACGGCAACCTGTCCTAGCGATAGAAGTGCAGCAATTGCCGTATCTTCCCCCTGCGCATCAATGAGCCCCTGGCCAAGCGACAATGTTCAAGAATACCTTCCCCATATGACAAAGCAGAAATCGCCTGTCAAACAAAGAAAATGTAAAATCTCAACCTGTTAGGGGATAGCCGCCGACGGGTTAGACCGGCACCCGCCAGGATGATGTTGCATGTTCAGCGCTTGTCACATCGACAACGACACCATTCGGATCACGGTATTTGCGTTCCGATTCGGGTCCATTGCCAACATTCAGGATTTGACCGTGATAAGTCCCGCCCGCTTCCTCAACCTGCGCACTGACTTCCGGCACATCGTCAACAAGAAAACCCATGTGATGCAGCCCAATATAATCTGGACCGCGTTCATCAGGCGCATTGTCATTTGACCGCAAATGCAGGATTGCGAGTGATACAACGCCATCTGATAGCATAATCGCCACCTTGGATTGCCGGACCCGCTCCATGCCAAAAGCCTTTTCATAGAACTGTGCTGTGGTTTCAAGGTCCTTCGCGCTGATAGCGATATGACGCAACTTAGCCATTTAAAACTCTCCTAATTTCTTCGACGCTCTAAGTATAGCTAGTTTGGTTTGACTGTGGCACCCGGCCCAAAGACGTGACAGGCGGCGCCATGGTCACCGTCCATGACCAGCGGCGGCTCTTCCTCTGAGCAGATCTTCTGGGCAAACGCGCAGCGCGGATGAAAGCTGCATCCCGACGGAGGGTTGATCGGACTTGGCACATCCCCCTGCAGGACAATCCGTTCTGCCTTGCGCGTCGGATCAGGCACCGGCGCCGCCGATAGCAGCGCGCGCGTATAGGGATGCTGGCCATCGGTATAGATTTGATCGGCAGGTGCAATCTCAACAATTTTGCCGAGATACATCACCGCAACGCGATCACTGACATGTTCAACGACCCGCAGATCATGAGAAATAAAGAAGTAAGTAAGGTCATACTCCTCCTGTAAATCCTGCAGCAGGTTCAAAATCTGCGCCTGAATTGAGACATCAAGAGCTGACACCGCCTCATCGGCGACGATAAACTTTGCGTTAAGCGCAAGCGCCCGTGCGACCCCGATCCGCTGACGCTGGCCACCGGAAAACTCGTGTGGATACCGACCATACTGCTCTTCCCGGAGACCGACCTTTGCAAGAAGAGCCATCACCCGGTCCTTGAGCTCAGCCCCATCAGCAATACCGTGAATTTGTAGACCCTCGCCAATAATTTCGCCGACCCGCATACGAGGGTTGAGCGATGCGTAAGGGTCTTGAAAGATGATCTGCATCTTGCGGCGCATTTCCCGCATATGATCAAAATTCATCTCAGTGATGTTTTGATTCTCAAAAATAATGTCACCGGAGGTTGGTTCAATCAGCCGCAACAAACAGCGCCCCAATGTCGACTTCCCACAACCAGATTCACCGACCAACCCCAACGTCTCACCATCTTCAACCGAAAGCGAAACACCATCGACGGCTTTGACATCGCCGGTCTTGCGACCAAAGAATCCTCCCGAAATTGGAAAATGTTTTACAAGGTTTTTGATTTCCAGAAGCGCCATATTTATTTTCCTTACGCTGCTGCAGCAGACACGGGAACCTTCAGGCAAGACACCCAATGGCCAGGTTCAATCTCAATTAGATCGGGTTGTGACTGCCCACATTGCTCTTCAGCCTGTGAACAACGATCCCGGAAGCGGCACCCAGACGGCCAGTGCAATGGACTTGGCACAATACCGGGAATGGCTTGCAATCGTTTCGCCGATTTATCAATAACACCCGGCACCGAATTCATCAGTCCAATCGTGTAAGGGTGCGATGGCCTGGCAAAGATGATTTCCGGCTTAGCGCGCTCAACAATCTTACCGGCATACATGACGGCGACCTCATCAGCCTGTTCCGCCACAACACCCAGATCATGGGTAATCAGGAGAACCGACATGCCGAGCTCCTCCTGCAGCTCTTTTATCAGCTCCAGGATCTGCGCCTGAATGGTAACATCCAACGCCGTTGTCGGCTCATCTGCCATCAACAGACTAGGATTACAGCTCAGTGCCATCGCGATCATGACACGCTGGCGCATGCCGCCACTGAGTTGATGCGGAAAATCACTAACACGTTTCTGTGGCTCCGCTATCTTAACGAGGTGAAGCATCTCGACCGCTCGCGCACGGGCTTCCTTCTTGCTAACACCCTGATGGAGCCGAACGGACTCCGCGATCTGATCGCCGATTGAGAAGACCGGGTTGAGCGACGTCATCGGCTCCTGAAAGATCATTGAGATTTCATTGCCGCGAATATCGCGCATCTCAGCGTCCGAATATTCTGCGAGATCTTTGCCACGATAGATAACCTCACCACCAACGACCTTGCCGACCCCCTTTGATAAAAGCTGCATCACCGATAGGGCGGTGACGCTTTTGCCGCAACCGGATTCACCGACCAGCCCCATGGTCTTACCTTCTTCAATATCAAAAGTGACACCATCAACGGCACGTACTTCGCCATCACTGGTAAAGAATGACGTCCGCAATTCTTTTATTTGTAGTAATGCACTCATGCCGATCCCTGTTTTGTCTGACTTTATCTCTTCAACAATTCGCAGACTATTTTTAGGGATTATTCCATCAAATGGCGCAGCTTGTCACACCCCTACATCGAATCAATTGACGAGACAGCCCTTGTCGGCCAGAAAATGCTCGGGCACGATACCTAAATTGACAAATATTTTAGGTATATTTTACTTGCCGCCAGCGTTTGGAAATTTCAATAAAGGGGGCCGTGATGCCTGACACGACATATAGAGCCACCAATGACCTGCAATCCTACTGGATGCCGTTCACTGCGAACCGGCAATTCAAGGACGCCCCCCGCATGCTGGTCGGTGCCAAAGGCATGTACTACACGACCGATAAAGGCCAGGAAGTTCTGGATGGTGTTTCCGGCATGTGGTGCGTCAATGCCGGTCATGGCCGCGATACCATCACAGAAGCCATCCGCGCGCAGGTCGGTCAGATGGATTACGCTACCGCCTTCCAAATGGGACATCCGCTCGCCTTTGAACTAGCCAGCCGTCTCACGACCATGCTGCCCGGCGACCTCAATCATGTGTTCTTTGCCAATTCTGGATCAGAGGCCGTCGATACCGCCCTAAAAATCGCACTCGCCTATCACCGGGCACGCGGCGAAGGCACCCGCACCCGGTTCATCGGACGCGAACGGGGTTATCACGGGGTCGGATTTGGCGGCACCGCGGTCGGTGGCATCGTCAATAACCGCAAACAATTCGGCAATATGCTGGGTGGGGTCGACCATCTACCCCACACCCATAACCTCGAAAAAAATGCTTTCAGCCGCGGCCAACCGACATGGGGCGCCGAGCTCGCGGACGACCTTGAAAAACTCGTTGCGCTGCACGACGCCTCAACTATTGCCGCGGTGATCGTCGAACCGATGGCCGGCTCGACCGGTGTCCTGGTCCCACCGGTCGGATATCTCGACCGGCTGCGCGAGATTTGCACCCGGCACGGTATCCTGCTGATTTTCGATGAAGTGATTACCGGATTTGGCCGCACGGGGGCCTCGTTTGGCACCAAGCGGTTCGGTGTCCAGCCTGATCTAATGACCATAGCCAAAGGCCTGACCAACGGTGCCGTCCCAATGTCAGCTGTCGGCACAACCGGCACTATCTATGACGCTCTCATGGAGGGTCCGCCCGGTATGATCGAGCTGTTTCATGGCTACACCTATTCCGCTCACCCGCTCGCCTGTGCCGCCGCGTTGGCAACGTTGGAATTATACGAGAACGAACGGCTGTTTGATCGCGCCGCTGAGCTAGCACCTTATTGGGAAGACGCTGTTCACTCGCTTAAGGACGGCAAGAACGTGATCGATATTCGCAATATTGGGCTGGTTGCCGGTATCGAGCTCGCACCTCGCGACGGCGCGACGGCAGCGCGCGGTTATGATTGTTTTGTCCGCTGCTTCGAAGAAGGTCTGATGATCCGGCAATCTGGCGACACGGCCGCTCTGGCGCCGCCCTTGATAATCGAAAAAACCGAGATCGATCGCATCATTGAAATTCTAAGGAACGTTATCAACGGTCTCGACTGACCAAATCCATAAAGGGGAGACCTGTCATGAGTGTCACTGCGTTGAGCCCCGATTTGATTTTAACAAACAGCACTGTCTTAACGGCCGATCAAAACAACAGACAGGCAGAAGCCGTCGCGGTGTGGCATGGCCGTATCGGCGCGGTCGGTTCCACCAGCGACATTGAAGCGCTGGGTGATGGCCGGACACAGGTGATCGACCTCAAGGGCCGCTGCGTACTGCCCGGTCTCACCGATCCGCATGTGCATTTCGCCGATGGCGGCGCCTCGATGATGCATCGTCTCGATTGCCGCGATTTTTATTCTAACGTTCGATCCATTTCTCAGATCGTCGAAAAGATATCCGAACAGGCTCAGTCACAGGCACCCGGAACATGGGTGATCGCTCATGGCAGCCCAATGCAGGATTTCCGGATGCCGGAAGGCCGTTTTCCAAACCGGCAAGAACTCGATGCCGCATCACCAAACAATCCCGTCTCGATCAATTTTGGTGCCCATATTACCATCGCAAATTCAAAGGCCCTCGAGCTTGCAGGTATCAATAAGAGCACCGATGCTCCGGCAGGCGGTGCCATTGAAATTGATGAGGGCGGCGAGCTAACCGGCAAGCTGGTCGAACGGGCGCAATATCTGGTGCGCGCCGTGACCCCCGATTACAGCTACGACCAGATGAAGCAAGGCATACTCTTCGCCTCCGAACGCTGTCTGTCCCGTGGCATCACCAATATCCACGATATCGTCACCAATCACGAATCTATCCGTGCCTATCAGGAGCTCGCGCAGGCAGGTGAATTGCCGATCCGGGTAAGCCTGCTCATCCGAGTTATCGAAGCCGCGATCCAGAAAGAAAGCCTACTCAACCTGGGCATCAAAACCGGCTTCGGCGATGACTGGCTCCGCATTGGCGGCGTCAAAATGTCAATTGATGGCGGAATCACCGGTCACGTCGCCAAGTTCTATGAGCCCTATGTCGATGACCCCTGCCATGAAGGACTGATCCGCATCGAACAAGACGAGCTGGATGAGACGGTCGCCGCCTATCACAAAGCCGGACACCGTATCTGCATTCATGCAATTGGCGATGTTGCTATGGATATGGCATTGCGTTCACTGGATGGCGTTCTTAAGGAAGACCCGCGTGAAGATCACCGGCACCGCATTGAGCATCTCGGCAACTGGCTGGTTAATGACGAGCGCCTCGACCTGATCAAGCGCAACAATCTCCTGCCCGTCCCGAATATCCCCTTCATGCATTATATATGGGAATCACTTCTGGCCTGTATCGGCGACGAGCGGCTGGAGGAGAGCTTCAATATCAAGACCATGCTTGATGCCGGGCTGCAGATCACCTCTGGCTCAGATGGCCCGGCTTACTGGCCACTGGATTCTCTGCGCGATCTCGGCACCGCGGTGTGTCGTCAAACCTGGACCGGCAAAACCGTCGGCGCTGATCAGGCCATTACCGTCGATCAAGCAATTCGAATGTTTACCATCAACGCCGCCTACAATGCTTTTGAAGAAAAGATCAAAGGCTCGATAGAAATCGGCAAAATTGCTGATTTCGCTGTCCTCGCCAATAACCCGCATGAGGTCGACCCTGCCAAAATAAAGGATATTCCGGTCGACATGACAATCGTGGATGGAAAAGTAGCATTTTTCCGTGACGGCGCCGATGGTTTAGCAGCCTGAGAGAGGCTAACAGGCATTGATTGAGCCGGGGCCACCGGTCGTGTAATGATTACTTATATTTAAGTAACCCAACACGCGGCCCCGCAGGAAATTCGAAATCACCTCACGATGACGGAAAATTCACTTGGAGACATCGCGCGCCAGGCGACAGCGCATATCGATGAGGATCGCCTCTGGCGTCGCCATATGGAGATGTCCGAGTTCGGCGCAATCCCCAATAACGGCGTGAATCGGCAGGCCCTCTCCCCGACAGATGTTGCGGCCCGCGAAACCCTGATCGGCTGGGCACGCGCTCGCAATTTCACAATCAGCCAGGACGAGATTGGCAATCTCTTTATTCGTCGTCGTGGTGATGGCTCCAACGCCGTTCCTGTCATGACCGGTAGCCATATGGACAGCCAGCCCTGCGGTGGCCGGTTCGATGGTATTTATGGCGTACTCGCAGGGTTCGAAGTCCTTGAAGCATTGGAAGACGCCAATATCGTAACCATGCGCCCGATCGATGTTGTTGCCTGGACCAATGAAGAAGGCAGCCGATTTGATCCCGGCGGCATGGGCTCAATGGTGTTTACTGGCGTCGCCAAAGTCGATGATTTCGCCCATGTTCGAGACTCTGACGGCAAGTACTTCGCTCATGCGCTCGAGGAAACATTGCGAGCCACAACGGTGGACAGCGAGCGACCCACCAAACATCCGGTCAAAGCTTATATGGAAGCCCATATCGAGCAGGGCCCTGTGCTGGAAGATAGCGGCAATACCATCGGCGCGGTCACCGGTATTCAGGGTTCGCGACGGTTCCAGGTTAACATTACCGGCGAATCTGCTCATGCGGGTACCGCACCGCTGAAATCACGGCGCGACGCCCTGCAAGCGGCACTCCGCTGTCTGTCCGATCTCAACACGGTCATGGCGGACCCCGACGACATTCTACGCTACACCGTCGGCAAGCTCATCATCGCGCCTAATTCGCCAAACGCCGTAGCGAGCGGTGCTGAATTTTCAATCGATTTGCGACATCCCGATGAAGCCGTACTTGAGCGACTAAGTAAAGAAATAGGAGAAGCCTGCACCAAGGCCGCACCACCCTGCGACATCGAAGTTATGCAGACATTCCGTAAAACCCCCTCAGACTTTACGCCGGAGATCGTCAACGCCGTCGAAAGCTCGGCACAAGCCCTCGGATTTCCGGCAATCCAGCTTCCCTCCGGCGCGTTTCATGATGCCGGGATGATGGCCTCGTTCTGCCCGTCGGCTATGATCTTTGTGCCGTGCGCTGGCGGTATCAGCCATAATGAAGCGGAATACGCGACGGCCTCCGATTTGGCAGCGGGCGCCAAGGTTCTCGCTGCCTGCCTCGTTGACCTAGCCGCCGAATAGCGACGTAGGAGAAAACTGTAATGGAATCTGACAAAGACAACGCGTCACTTTTAGGCGGCAAATTATCCGTCATAAATGTCGGGCTGGATAAATTTGCGACCGAACTTGCAGATCATGATGTTCCGGTTGTTCATCTTGACTGGAAACCACCGGCCGGTGGCGACCCGAAACTCGCGGCCTTACTCTCCAAGATGGGCACCTGACCTCCAGACGATGGATTAAATGGACATAATCGAAAAAGCCAACGAAGAAGCGATCCGCCGTATGCTCGGTGCAGAACCGGTCCTGATCAACGTGGTTCCCGCCAGAGAGATCGTACCCAACCTGCAGGATAAAATGATCCTTCATGCCGGCCCCCCAATCGAGTGGGACCGTATGTGTGGACCTATGCAAGGCGCTATCGCCGGTATCACAGTGTTTGAAGGCTGGGCAAATGATTTAAACCAAGCCTTCACCATGGCCGCGTCTGGCGATATTGCCTTTGACGCCAACCATCATCATGACGCTGTCGGCCCGATGACCGGCATGACAACTGTCAGCCAACCTATGCTCGTTGTTGAAAACAAAACGACTGGGAACCGTGCTTACTGCGCGATTAATGAAGGTCTCGGCAAGGTCATGCGGTTTGGCGGCAATGATGCCGAAGTGCTCAATCGCCTCGCCTGGATTCGCGACGTACTCGGCCCGGCGATGGGCAAAGCCCTGCGGGATATGGGCGGCATTGAACTCAAACCACTAATCGCGCGTGGCCTTTCGATGGGTGATGAAATGCACCAGCGCAATGTTGCCTGCTCGGGCCTCGTCCTGCGAGCTATCGCAGCGGCGATGGCAAAGACCAGCGATGACGGCACTGAGTTGTCAGAGGCCTTGGCCTTTATAAGTGCAAATGACCAGTTCCATCTCAACATCGCAATGGCAATGGGCAAAGCGATCATGGACCCTGTTCGCGATATTGATGGATCTTCGATTGTCACCGCGATGTCGCGTAATGGCACCGACTTTGGCATTCGGGTCAGCGGCACCGGCGATGAATGGTTCACCGCCCCGGTCGAAATGCCGGAAGGGCTGTACTTCGCCGGCTATACCGAAGCCGACGCCAATCCGGATATGGGAGATTCAACCATTGTCGAGACTATCGGATTAGGCGGCTTTGCCATGGGTGCCTCCCCCGCTGTCGCGGGGTTTGTCGGCGCAGGAGCTGCTTCAGAAGCCGCCAACTATACCCATCGCATGAGCGAAATCTGCGCTACCGAGAATCCCGAATGGACGATCCCTTCAATGGATTATCTCGGCGTCCCCACTGGCATCGATGTGCGACTAGTCGTCGATTCCGGAATCGCGCCAACCATCAATACTGGCATCGCCCATCGTGAGCCCGGCATTGGTCAGGTCGGCGCCGGTGTCGTCCGCGCTCCCATGGCTTGTTTCGAACAGGCCGTTCGGCGCCTCGCCGAAAAGCTGGGAATTTCCTGATGGAACACACACTCAACAAGGTCTTTCAGGGCTTCTACAAGGACTCCGTCGCGTTGATGCGGCTGTCACGCGACCTCGCGGCGATGGACGGCGTAAACGAAGCCGCCTTGATGATGGGCTCACCCTCAAACAAACAGATACTCAAGGATGCCGGATTGCTGGCCGATAACGGCGCCGCCGCAGAAGGTGGCGATCTAATTCTTGCCGTCCGCGCCAAAGACTCCGATGCCGCCCAGAATGCTGCCTATACCATTGAACCTCAGATCATGAGCCAGATGCGCGCTGCAACCGGTGACACTATCTGGCAACCGCAAACCATCAGGGCCGCAGCAAAGGCCAACCCCGACGCCAACCTTGCGCTGATTTCCGTTCCCGGTGAGTTCGCCGCAGCAGAGGCCCGCAAGGCGATCAACCGTGGCCTACATGTCATGATGTTTAGCGACAATGTCTCCATCGAAGACGAGATCAGTCTCAAAATTCAGGCTCGCGAACAGGGTGTCCTGATGATGGGACCGGATTGCGGAACCGCCATTTTGGACGGTGTACCCCTCGCCTTTGCTAACAAGGTCACGACCGGTGACATCGGTATCGTTGGTGCATCGGGCACCGGGATACAAGAGGTCACCACGCTCATTTCCAATAATGGTGGCGGAATTTCGCACGCGATTGGCGTCGGCGGTAGAGACCTCAAGGATGAGATTGGCGGAATTTCGACGTTGGTGGGGATCAACCGGCTCGATGCCGATCCGGCAACCAAGCATATCGTCCTGATTTCAAAACCACCGGGTAAAAATGTCCTTCCGAAAATTATGGAGCGTATCGGTCAAAGTTCTAAACCCTTTACCGTGTGTTTTATCGGAGCCACTGACCTTGAACTACCGGCCAATGCAATG
>CAJJCG010000048.1 GCA_905182615.1 Alphaproteobacteria bacterium UBA2964
CAATCACTGTCACAGATGGCATCGCCATGGGGCATGCCGGCATGAAATCTTCTTTGGTCTCGCGTGAAATCATTGCCGACTCCGTTGAATTGACCATGCGCGGCCATTGCTATGATGCTCTGGTCGGGCTCGCTGGTTGCGATAAATCGCTGCCGGGGATGATGATGTCTATGGTCCGCCTCAACGTACCCAGTGTGTTCATTTATGGCGGTACAATCCTGCCAGGTCGTTTTAAGGGCCGCGACGTCACGGTTGTTGACGTCTTTGAAGGTGTTGGCATGCACGCGGCTGGCAATATGAGCGATGCTGACCTTGAAAAGCTTGAAAGCGTTGCTTGCCCTTGTGCCGGGTCATGCGGTGGTCAGTTTACTGCGAATACCATGGCCTGTGTCTCAGAAGCGATCGGACTGGCTCTGCCAGGATCGGCTGGCGCACCAGCATCGTTTAAGTCCCGCGATAAGGTTGTTCGGGAAGCTGGCGCTGGCGTTATGCACTGCCTTGCCAAGAATATCCGTCCCCGCGACGTCGTAACTCGGGAATCCCTCGATAATGCGGCAAAGATCGTTGCGGCAACGGGGGGATCAACCAATGCCGCATTGCATCTGCCGGCCATCGCACATGAAGCAGGGATCAAATACACCCTCGACGACGTTACGAAGATCTTTAAGAGCACGCCTTACATCGCCGACCTGATGCCGGGCGGGAAGTACACCGCGACAGATATGTATCGCGTTGGCGGTGCCCCGGTTGTGATCAAGGAGCTGCTTAATGCCGGGCTTTTGAATGCTGATTGCATGACCGTGACCGGCAAAACCCTTGGCCAGAACCATCGCAGCATTAAATTTCCGAAAAATCAGGATGTTATATACCGGGTTAAGGATGCGATTACGCCAACTGGCGGGGTTGTCGGTCTGAAAGGTAATCTTGCGCCAGATGGCGCCATCGTGAAGGTTGCCGGCATGAAGACTCTGACTTTTAAAGGTCCTGCCAGAGTATTTGAATGTGAAGAAGATGCCTTCGAAGCTGTTGTGACCGACAAGATCAACGAGGGTGATGTGATTGTCATCCGCTATGAAGGGCCCAAGGGAGGCCCTGGCATGCGGGAGATGCTGTCGACAACGGCGGCGTTGTACGGTCAGGGGATGGGCGAGAAGGTGGCTCTGGTCACTGATGGACGGTTCTCTGGGGGTACGCGGGGTTTCTGCATTGGACATGTTGGCCCCGAAGCGGCTGTAGGTGGACCGATTGGCCTGTTAAAAAACGGCGACATTATCACTATCGATGCCAATAAGGGCAAAATGAACGTCTCTCTCAGTAAAGTCGAGTTGGCCAAGCGGAAGAAAGCTTGGAAACCACGGAAACATGACTTCCAGTCCGGTGCCTTATGGCGTTATGCCCAAACGGTTGGTCCAGCGTCAGATGGCGCAGTCGTTCATCCTGGCGGCAAGGCAGAGACCCATTGTTACGCTGATATTTAGGTCAGAGAAGATTTACGTTAACTATCAACATTAACTATTAACCTATTGATATTAATAAAAAACTTATTGTCTAAGCCTTCGTTGCATCGTAACGTCCTGATATAGTTACAGAGATTTTCTTGAAACGAGGATGAGCCAAAGTGCTGCCGTCGGAGAAGTTTTAAGAATTAGGCGTTGTTGGTACTTTTCGTTAACAGGACAGACCAGCCCTAAAAGATGGGATGAGGACAATGACGGACAGTGTTTCGCCAGGATTTTCGCGGTTTATGAATGGGCTGAGTGAAGAAGAACGCAAGGATTTAAAAGTTGTCCTCCGCGATTCCAACACGTTTCTCGCGGAAGACATGGATGATGTCCTCGCGATTTTAAACCAGATTAAGACCTGAATTGGCCTCAGATAGTCGTCAAAAAGACGACCTCAAGTATTTACGCGAGACAATTGAGCTCGCGAAAGCAAGTCGCAAGGGTGGAAACCATCCGTTCGGCGCCATTCTCGTTGGCCCTGATGATGAAGTCCTCTTGCAGAGCGGTAATACTTTCAAGAAAGACAAGGGTGTCGGACACGCTGAAGCTAACGTCGCGCGGGCGGCAAGCCGGTTATTCGAAGCGGAGTTTTTAGAAAGCTGCACGCTTTACACCTCTGTCGAGCCTTGTTGCATGTGCGCAGGTACTTGTTATTGGGCGGGAATTGGAACGGTGGTCTATTGCATGACTGAAAAGCGCCTGGCGGCCCTCACAGGTGATAATCCAGAAAATCTTACGTTGGATTTGTCTTGCCAACAGGTATTTGAGGCGGGACAACGCAAAGTGAAGACGCGTGGGCCCTATGCCGAGCTAGAAGAGGAAGTTGCTGAAGGTCACCGCGACTTTTGGTGATCTACCCCCCAGACTTAATCGAAAACCGTTTCGATATAATGCTCTGAATTAACAACAGCCTCAATTACCGTTGGCCCAACTGCCTTTAAGGCGTTTTCGACCGCGGATTTCAGACTGTCTGAATCACGAACACCGATAGCGGGAACCCCGAAATAATGTTCCGGCGGTTCACGATACTCTTCAGGTTGTAGCTCTGTGCCGTAAATGCCGTACTGGCGTCGCATTTGTTTGACCCGGATCAATCCCAACCAACGGTCATCAAGGACCACCACGGGGAGTGTAATACCCTGCCTTTTAGCCGTTGCCAGCTCGCCACACGTCATCTGAAAACAGCCATCGCCGATAAGACAAACAACGGGTTGATCTGGAAAAGCCAGTTTTGCCGCAATTGCAGAGGGTAGACCGAACCCCATGGATGACCAGCCGTTGGTAATCAGGAAGCGTTTGGCCGCAGGCGCATTCCATTGGCTGGCGATCTGATGCGTGTGGGCACCGACATCGAAACTGAGAATGCCTTCTGGAGGCAACGCATCCCGTACCGCATCTATCGCCTGATAGGGAGTAAATCCGCTAGCTTTTGGTCGTAACAGTTGATTGAAAACGTTCCGGTGTTCTTCTAATTCGGCCGTGGTCCAGTCGTTGGCAATAGAATCAGACGCGGTGAGATCGGCCAAAGATTGACTTAGGTTACCGACGACCTCGTGCTCCAAAGTCACGCTGTCTGCTAAGTCAGCGCTTTCAATGTCGATCTGTAACAACGGGATATCTTCGATCCAGGCCTCGAACTCAACTTCGATCGTATCGTAGCCCAGACCAACGATGAGATCGGCCGATCGCAATAGTTTCCGCTGATGCTGA
>CAJJCG010000049.1 GCA_905182615.1 Alphaproteobacteria bacterium UBA2964
ATCATGTGGGTCTTTGACGTCGTCTTTGGTCACGATGGCTGGGCCATAGGGGCAGAATGTATCTAGGGATTTTCCGAAATCCCACTGTCCGGCACCGCCGAGCTGAAGGTCACGCGCAGAAACGTCATTAACGACGGTATATCCCAACACGCAATCCATCGCCTCTTCTTCAGAAACCCGTGACGTCTGTTTGCCAATGACGACTCCGAGCTCAACTTCATAGTCCATGTCATGGCAAATATCCTCGTACCAGTGAACATCGTCGTAGGGCCCAGTCACTGAGGTAGAGTATTTCGTAAAAATTACCGGCACTGTCGGCACGGCCATATTTGCTTCACGGCAGTGGTCAAGATAGTTCAGCCCGATTCCGATAACTTTGGGCGGCCGCTGGATCGGAGCGTCGAGTTTAATAGCATCTATTGCGTAATCCGGTGCGGACCATTCAGCAATGGCGGCATCAACCTGGTTAAGCGCAGCGCTTCCACCTTGGGCTATTGCCATAAGGTCGCCGTGTTCGCCAACCGGTAAGCCTGCGGCTTGTAGATCTAGAACACGGTCGTTTTTCAAAGCGCCGGGTCGTTTAACCCCGTCAACGGTGAAGGTTACCAGCTGTGCCATAATATATTTCCAACATGTGTGCGGTTAATGATGCTTCTTGAGGTTATGCGAGAAATACACGGCACAAGAGGTTGCGTCTACCGATGGAATTTTCTTCCGTAGCAATGTTAGCTAGCGCACATTATATCAATGTTATATCGGATATAGTGCTGCGGTCGGAGTGAGAAGTATTGTGACCATGAATCAGGATTTTAGTGTGCAATTTTGGGGTGTTAGGGGCTCTATTGCTTGCCCTGGCCTGGAAACGCAACGCTATGGTGGCAATACAGCCTGTATTGAGATGTGGTGCGGCGACAGGCTTCTCGTTTTTGATGCTGGTACAGGCGCGCGCCCTCTCGGGCTGTCTTTGAACAAAAAGATAACGTCACCGTTTAAATTCGATCATTTTTTCTCTCATACCCATTGGGATCATATTGCAGGCTTGCCGTTCTTTTGCCCTGCCTATGGCGAGGGAAATAAAATTAATGTTTGGGCGGGACATCTTTTGCCAGAGAGCAATATAGAAGCGGTTTTAAGGCAAGCGATGACGGCGCCCCTGTTTCCCGTACCGCTCGATGTTTTTCATGCAGAAATCTCCTTTCATGATTTTTTGGGTGGAGAGGTACTCGAGCTGGGTGATGGCATCACCGTTCGAACAGCTGTTTTAAACCATCCCAATGGTGCGACTGGGTACCGCGTTGAGTTCGGCGGACGGGCTGTGTGCTACGTAACGGACACAGAACACCACCCAGGCCAGCCCGATGAAAATATCCTGGGGCTTATCGAAAACGCTGATCTTGTTATTTATGACAGCACTTATTCTGACGATGAATTCGCCGCTTATGAGGGTTGGGGACACTCAACCTGGCAGGAAGGCGTGCGGCTTGCCCAGATGGCCGGTGTTAAAAAATTGGCAATATTTCATCATGATCCCGGGCGGAGCGACGATGCCCTTGATGCGATTGGTGAAGAAGCCGCGAGCCTGTTTGGCGGGGCGTTTATTGCGCGCGAAGGCACAACGCTATCACCATGATGGCAGAAACACCGTCTTCGACTAACATAGACCCAGCGAGCAATAAACCAGGCTCTGACAACCCAAGTGAAACAGATTATCAGCATCTAGCCGAACGGGTGAAGAGAGCAACCCGTCACTAGCAGGATGCAGCGAAATTCTGATTGGTTGGGTGTAGTTGGCGGTGGTTGGTTCGTTGGCGATAAGCAAGGCAGGGCGACACACAAGTGCCATGGCGATCATGGCGCGCTGCCTTAGGCCCGCCAGACAATTCGAACGGATATGTTCGCAGCGCGCGCCAGCTCAGGGAAGCCGACCAGCCGTCGCCGTTTGGGGCAGGATGCGCATGATCGATTGCGACACGACTGATTTTCTCAAACTAGGTTCCCCAACTAACGCGACGGTTTTGTTTTCTGGAATACTGAAGGATACGCCCTTAACGGCCTGAACGGTCGCTTCATGTAGCCGAAACACCACCTCCAGATTGGAAATTGTTAGAAGTTCCTTCATACAGCTAGATCCGGATTGGATAGGAATGATTTGACAATGCCGCGTACCTCGAGATTTTCCATGGTGGGGGGCGACAAGACAAGATCGTTTCGTTGTGCCGCTACATAGGCGGCCTTGGTTATCTCGTCGAAACCCGAAAGCGTCGAGTCAAATCGTAGCGTTGTTAGTTGATCTTTCAGAACGAGCTGCATCCATCCTTGGGAACGATCCTTTTTAACGGCGAAATAACGCAGCTGGAGGTGCGTGAGATCGCGCCAATTGATTGTCTTGATCGACCAGCTACGTGCAGAAATTTTATCTTCATCAAGGCGGGCGGCCATACGATGGTGCACTACTGTCCGTACAAGAAAGATCGCAAATAGGGCTGCCATTGACCCCAGAATTATGGCGGCTATCACCGTAACCGGTACAATGAGTAGTGGTCCGGCGGTGACGCATAATCCGGCGCCTCCTCGAACGTAATCAGCAATGACGGTGCCTTGCGAGTATAAATGTTCACTCACGATGCGGCCCCAGCCTCGTGGCCGATTAGATTTGCCAGAAGATTGGCCGACCTGTCTGCGCCGTCCGTTGCGATGCCATCAGGCGCTGGCTTAGCTTGAGCCGCGGCCGTATTTATTGCGTTGGCGAGTTTCTCTGCTGAGAGGTTTTGTTCCCAAACGACCTTAAATAAATTGCCCACGCTCAAAAGTCTCGCGTGCAGGGTTTGTTCCGTTTTCTTGCCGCCAGCATAAGGTGCAATCACGGCGCGTGTCCTGGCGGCAAGAATGTCCATAACTGTGTTATAGCCGCCTTGCGATATGGATAAAGCGCAGTTGGCGAGCATGGAAGCGAAGCCTGGTCGGGCGCGCTCGAGGATAACGCCGTCGGTTATCTTGGGCTGGAGCCGGTTATAGGCGGCTGGTGGCGATGATGGACCGGCCAAAAGTCGCCAGATATTCTTTGCAAACACTGTATGTGAGCGGGCGTCGCTTGCCGCGCTG
>CAJJCG010000050.1 GCA_905182615.1 Alphaproteobacteria bacterium UBA2964
TTAAGGAAGAAATAGACGAAGTAACCGAGGCACTCGAAAGTCCAGAGGATCAAGACCACATCGCAGAAGAAATCGGTGACCTTTTATTCGCCTGCGTAAACCTCGCTAGACACACCGATGTCGATGCAGAACAGGCGCTTAGGGCAGGTAACGACAAGTTTCAGCGCCGTTTTCACACCATTGAA
Organism: Alphaproteobacteria bacterium UBA2964; assembly: GCA_905182615.1. Taxonomy (GTDB): domain Bacteria; phylum Pseudomonadota; class Alphaproteobacteria; order MPNO01; family UBA2964; genus UBA2964. The sequence goes on from CAJJCG010000050.1 coordinate 186, forward strand.
CAGGATCTTCGAACAGCTGGTAAACGCATTGAAGAATGTTCTTTGGAAGAATTAACAGAACATTGGACAACTGTGAAATCCAGAGAAAGGTCTTAATTTAAGTCTAGGCGTAACATCGGGCTAGATTTATTTGCCTACTCCCATTTCTTTATAAAACAGGTCAACTACCCGATCGGATTTATACAAACCAGTGGAAACCGTTTTGTTATCTAATTCGGTAATGTTGCAAAAACGGGATCAATGGCGTCAACAACTATATCCCAGCAACCTTGGTCACGTGCCAGTAGAAGGCCCTTAATTGGAGTGTCACCTGGCCGGTAACGCGTACCGTCAACACATGCTGCTACGCCACCGGCTTCACGTATAATCAAGTCACCTGCAGCATGGTCCCACGGCTTCAATCGTCTAAAATGCGCAAAATCCAGTTTGCCACGTGCAATATCGAGATATTCCATGCCGCAGCAACTCGCGTTGCTTAACGCAGCGAAACGGTCATCAATTCCCGGATAGTCGCGAAACCTTCTACCCAAAGACCCCCGCAATTGTTCTGCACCACAACTGCCGGAAAACTGGAGGCATTCGTCGCCGATCCATCCACCAGATCCCTCCACGGCAACGGCCATAAGTTGATGCATTGGTGCATAAATCCACCCTGCCTTGACCTCTTTGGCCACCGATAATGCAACGATAACAGCGAAATCTTCTTTGCCCTTCGCAAAATTATTCGTGCCATCAAGTGGATCGATAATCCAGACCGGGGCATCTTGCTCTAAGCACAAATATGGCTGCTCCACACCTGCCGAGCCCTCTTCACCGAGAATCAAAGAACCAGGCAATAGGTCGCTGAGGGCGCTTGATAGAAATTTTTCACTTTGAATGTCAGCGACAGTGACCAGGCCACCGGCTTCTTTATGCCATTGCTCATCAGTAGAAAGCGAAAGAAATCGTGGCAAAATCTCTGTTTCAGCGACCTCTATGATAAGATCAGATACCTTTGAAATATCGGGGAGCACGGTCAGACGGACTTTGTTGTGATAGCTGGAAAACGATGCTCGAAACGAGCGACGTCAACCGCATCCATCCCGACACGGAAATACGCCGAAACCTCTTCATCTCGCCGATCTAAAACCTCTCCACGATCATAAAGCCAGGCAATAGCTTCACCCTCTGAAAATGCCAACGATATTTCTACGACAGGACGATTGGCATTTAGTCGCTGATCGACAAGTTCAAGTAATGCGCTGCACCCATGGCCGTTTACAGCAGACAACAGAATTTCATTTGGGTTTCGGTCAGAACGCGCCTCTTCGGCCTCTCTTTCCTCGATAGACAAAAGATCGACTTTGTTGCGGACTTCAACCATCTTACCCAGTCGATCTTGTTCAACGCCAAGTTCTTCTAAAACATCTAAAACGTCAGAATTTTGGGCGTCGCTATCGGGGTGCGATACGTCTCTTACGTGAAGGATTAGGTCCGCTTCGAGTACCTCTTCCAAAGTCGCTCTAAAAGCAGCAATCAATGAAGTTGGTAGAGATGACACAAAACCAACCGTATCCGAAATAATGATTTTTCGACCAGATGGCAGTGTCACGTCTCGCATCGTTGGATCAAGCGTTGCGAAAAGTTGATCCGCGGCTATCACCCCGGCTCCGGTCACACGATTAAAGAGCGTAGATTTACCCGCGTTTGTGTACCCAACTAGCGCGACGATGGGATAGGGAATCCGTTTGCGAGCTTTACGATGAAGTCCCCGAGTTCTTGCAACCCGCGAGAGGTCCCTTTTTATTCGGGTAATACGCTCGTCAATTTGACGTCTGTCGGACTCAATTTGGGTCTCCCCTGGCCCACCCAAAAAGCCGGCCCCACCGCGCTGACGCTCCAAATGCGTCCAACTTCGAACCAGCCTACTTCGTTGATATGACAAATGCGCTAAATCAACCTGCATCCGTCCTTCACGGGTACGCGCTCTTGCTCCAAATATCTCAAGAATAAGACCTGTCCTGTCCACTACTTTACAGGACCAAGCTGTTTCAAGGTTCCGCTGTTGAATAGGTGAAACAACAGCGTCAATCACGACAATGTTGATATGATCCGCTTCGATAACAGGCTTATAGGTTTCCACCACCCCCTGCCCGAGGAGCGTTGCAGGGCGAGGACGGTTGAGCGTCACGACATCGGCATGACGAACGTCAAGGTCAATTGCACGCGCAAGCCCGATTGCTTCTTCCAGACACGAATCAGGATCACGGCTTATCTCGTGCAGCGCTCTTCTATGAGGATATAGGACAATTGCCCGCTCAGTCTCTGGCTGGTCGCCCACGCCTTAGGCCAAGTCAGTCATTCGCATCGACAGAACCGCCGATTTCAGCATCCTCATCGTCCCATAATTGTACGGGCGATACTGGCATCACTGTTGAAATGGCATGTTTATACACAAGTTGCGAATGACCATCACGGCGCAAAAGGACACAAAAATTATCGAACCAGGTAATTATTCCCTGGAGCTTCACACCATTTATGAGAAACACCGTTACAGAAGACTTATTTTTTCGGACATTATTTAAAAAAACATCCTGCAGATTTTCTTTTTTATCAGTCATCATTCTTTTCTTTCGATCATGACTTATTACAAGCCAATCGACAATTTATATGATGGATTTGCTTAGCGTTAGCAACCCCTCCACAAAACATTATCTATAAAATAGGGGTGACTATAGCGTCGAGGCAAGGGTAGCGAGCATATCACAGCCTGAAAAATACATTTCTGGCATAAATTCCTCGAATTCGTGGGGTTCTGGAGGAGAGTTTCTGACCAATATTGGAAAACACCCTGAATTATAGGCGCATTCCATATCAATTTTAGTATCGCCGACAAACCACACGTCAGGCCCTGGAACAATTTTACTTCCTGCAAGCGCCATTACCACGGGTTCGATAGCCGGCTTATCTTTTTCCGCGTCCATCGCACCAATAATCTGACCGAAATACCGACTCCAATCTAAATGGTTAGCTTCACGACGCAGGTTTTCACCTGATTTATTACTTACAACGCCCAAATAAATTTTCTTCGCATATAGGGATTTCAATAAACTCTCCGCACCCTTCAATTCCTCCAAGCGTTCCAGGTGAATTTTTCTAAATCGTTCGTAAAAAACATCCCGAGCAGTTTCCCATCTATCGCCAAACAAGTCAGGAAAAGCCTCGCGCAAGGACCGTCTCACCCGTTCTTTTGTTTCGTCTATCGTCCAAAGCGCACACCCCATCTGCTCCAAAGTCGTATTCATCGAGTCATGAATGACAGGCCACGTATCGACCAGAGTGTTGTCCCAATCGAAAATAACTGCCGAAGGTCGCGATAAACTCATACCTCTTCGCTCCCAGAGAAATGCTCACGATACAAAGTCAATAAGTTATTCGTCACTGAGCCGGGTTTTCCTGTTCCCACTTGCTTTCCGTCTATGTCGACAACGGGCATAACAAACGATGTCGTGCTCGTAATAAACGCCTCTTCAGCGTTTATCGCCTCATCCACTGTAAATGGCCGTTCTGTTATGCGTATGTTTCCGGCCTTTGCTAACTCGATCAATTTCATACGTGTAATGCCCGCAAGAATGTCATTGCCAAGAGGGCGAGTGACAACCTCCTGCCCGGCTAGAACAATCCAAGCATTCGTGGATGATCCCTCAGTAATCGTCTGCTCATCATCAACGAACCATGTCTCGAAGGCGCCATTTTGAACGGCAAATTGTTTTGCCAAGACATTCGGTAGCAGAGATACAGATTTAATATCCCGACGACCCCATCTGTTCTCGGGCATCGTCACGACTTTGACCCCTTCCGTAAACTTTTGTGCTGACGGTCGTCCTGAACGACTGACAGTAACAACCAAAGAGGAACGTATTTTTTCTATAGGAAATGCATGATTCCTGGGGGCGACACCACGCGTAATTTGAAGATAGACGATCCCGTTTCTCAAACGATTTCGTTTTATCAATTGAGTTAAAACAATTTTTAGTACCCGCTCGCTGCAGGGCCATTCGATATCAAGGTTTGAAAGAGACCTACCCAACCTCCTCAAATGCGGCTTGAAATCAACCAAGCGGAAGTCAGAGACAGCAATGACTTCATACACACCGTCAGAAAATTGATAGCCACGATCTTCCACATTTACTGAAGCCTCACCAGTCGGTATATAACGCCCGTTTACGTATGTGATTTCAGACATCCAGGGTAATCGGGATAATCAAAAGAATTCGAGCCGAACGGCAAAAAGATCTTCGATAGCTTTAATTGCTTCGGCTTGAGCAAACAGCACTACACGGTCATTTACCCGCAACACAGTATCAGCCCTTGGGATAATGACTTCATCACCACGAACGACACCACCTAACAAAACACCATCCGGTAAATTAGCTTCTTTAATTCGTTTACCCGTAAGTCCCGACGTCTCAAGAATTTCCGCTTCTATTAATTCACCAAAACCATCAAGAAGAGAATGGACTGCCTTGATCCGTCCGCGCCGGACGTGCTGAAGAATCGTTGAAACCGTGATCGCACGTGGACTTACGACGACATCGACACCTAATGAATTAACCAACGGAGAATAGGTCGTGTTATTGACCAGCGTGATCGCCCTTTCCGTACCAAAACGTTTCGCCAGCAAAGAGGCTAATATGTTCGTTTCGTCATCATTGGTAACCGCGATGATCGCCTCGCTCTCATCTACCCCGGCTTCATCGAGAATTTCTGGATCAATTACATCCCCATTGATAACGACGGTTCCTTCAAGCAGATCTGCAACCTGATGGGCGCGGTCAGCGTTCGATTCTATGATACGTGCCGAAACACCACTGTGTTCGTTTTCAATAATTTCACCGAGAAAAGCACCAATATGACCACCGCCCGCAATGATCACACGTCGTGCGACACGCTCTTCGTGCCCAAACACTGTCATTGCTCGCGAGACATGAGTTGAATCAGCGACAAAATAAACTTCATCGCCCTCCAACAACTGGTCATCTGCAGAGGGAACTATCCCTTCGCCATCACGGGAAATAGCCACCACAACAATATTGAGATCAGGGAAAAGTCCTGTTAGCTGACGTAGCGGCGTATTGATAACAGGACAATCCGCGTTACAGCGAACCCCCATCATTAGGACCTTGCCTTCAACTAACGAAATAGATTCGAAAGCGCCTGGTATTTTCAGTCTACGCGATATTGCCCGTGCGACCTCCATTTCTGGAGAAATAATCACATCGATTGGCATATTATCCCGGCTAAAGAGATCGGCCCATATTGGATCCCGGTAGCTTTGATGTCTGACGCGTGCAATTTTCTTCGGCACGTTGAACAGTGAATGGGCGACCTGGCAAGCAACCATATTCACTTCATCGGCATATGTAACAGCGATGATCATATCGGCATCAGCCGCCCCGGCGCGCTCGAGGACGTCAGGATGGGAACCAAAACCAACAAAGGCCTGCACATCCAATGCATCACCGACCCTCCGCACAAGCTCTGGTGATTGGTCAATAACCACCACATCATTTTGCTCAGCGGATAATTGGCGAGCAATATGGAATCCAACCTGTCCAGCGCCACTCACAATTATCTTCATTGTCCTGCCGTTTCGTTTAAAGAGGTTTACTAGCTCCCAACCTCTTCTATTTGCTCATCATACACACCGAGTGCCTTAAGTTTTCGGTGTAGGGCTGAACGTTCCATCCCCACAAACTCTGCTGTTTTCGACACATTGCCGCCAAAACGCGAAACTTGCGCTTTCAGATATTGTCTTTCAAAAAGTTCGCGCGCTTCTCTTAGAGATAGCGCCATTACTTCGCTTCCTTCTTCCCAGCGCATTGAAGCTGGTGTTTCCGCCCCAATTTCTGGCGGCAATGATTCCGCCGATACCGGATCACTACTGTTTCCACCGGCCATGATCAATATCCAATCAACCACGTTCCTCAATTGTCGAACATTTCCCGGCCAATCATAACTTTGCAAGCAAGCCATTGCATCATCTGCAATTTCTCTTTTTGCTAGGCCCGCTGATTTAGCAGCGGCCTCCATAAAAAACTCAATGAGAACCGAGATATCCTCAGGACGCGCCTTTAGCGACGGGACAACGATAGGCACCACACACAATCGGTAATACAGATCTTCCCTAAAGTTCCCGTTTGCCATTTCCGCTTGAAGGTCTCGATTGGTACTTGCTAAAACCCGAACATTAACTTCGATTGCCGCAGTTCCGCCCACTCTTTGAAATCGCTGCTCCTGTAATACCCTGACGATTTTACCCTGAGTCTCAAGAGGCATATCCGCGACTTGATCCAGTAACAACGTTCCGTCATTAGCTTGTTCAAAAGTACCCGTAACGACCGTATTGTCAGAATCAGTTTCGGAACCAAACAATTCCAATTCCATCCGGTCAGGCGCCATTGTCGCGCAATTCAAAACAACAAGAGGCCCACTACGACGGGCCGATGCATTATGAAGCAGTCGTGCGACGACTTCTTTGCCGGCACCCGGTGGCCCGGAAATAATGACTCGGCTTTCTGTTGGGGCAACCCGCTGAATGGCACTTTTTAACTGGTTTATGGCGTTGGATATCCCAATCAAAGGCGCATCGTTTCCAACCTGGCGCCGCAATTCCTCGTTTTCGCGGCGCAGACGAGCAGCGTCAATAGCACGCTCTGCCATCAATAACAGACGATCAGCCTTAAAGGGCTTTTCTATAAAGTCATATGCACCAACCTTTATGGCGCTAACAGCAGTTTCGATGTCAGCATGACCACTTATCATGATAACGGGCAATTTTGGATTCGACTTCTTGACCGTTTCCAAAACGGCCAGTCCATCCATTTCGCTTCCCTGTAACCAAATGTCTAAAACGATAAGATCGGGAGCTCGCTCAGCTAATGCTGATAAAGCGGCTTCACTGCTATCCGCTTCACGGCAACTGAAACCCTCATCGCGCAAAATTTCTGCGATCAAATGACGTATATCAGCTTCATCATCGACAACGAGAATATCAGAGGACATTTTTTAGATTACCCCCATCCAAAGTCAAATTTTCGTCCGAACTATCGCCAGCTTCTTGAACGAGAAAAACCAGGCTCACAACCGCACCATCTTCCGGATGATCTTCCAGCAATAACTCGCCACTATGGTCCTCCATGATTTTTCGAACAATTGCCAAACCAAGTCCGGTGCCCTTTGCACGTGTCGTAACATAGGGTTCCGTCAGTCTGTCTCTCTGATCGTCATTTGGAAGTCCGATGCCATTATCGCGCACAGCAACAATGATACGACCCACGGCAGTATCAATCTTAATCTCAATGGCCCCCGGAGCTGATCCGGCGTCATCAGAAAGGCGGCCTTCAATCGCATCAACAGCATTTTGCAAAAGGTTGGTCAGCGCCTGTCCAACCTGACGTGCATCGCAAGATATCGAGCCTGACTTAGTAATAAAGTTACTGACAAACGAAATATCTTGATGTGCATTTTCGAATAAGATCGTTGAATTTCTCGTCAATTGAACAATGTCTTCCGACTTCATCACCGGCGCGGGCATCCGAGCAAATGCCGAGAATTCATCAACTAAACGGCCAATATCTCCGACCTGTCGAATTATCGTATCTGTGCAGTTCACGAAAGTTTCAGGATCAGTCGTGATTTCCTGCTCATACTTCCGACGCAAGCGCTCCGCAGCCAGCTGAATTGGGGTTAAAGGATTTTTAATTTCATGAGCAATCCTGCGGGCCACATCTGACCATGCGGCTTTCCGTTGCGCCGATAACAGCTCGGTGATGTCATCAAAGGTAACAACGTAACCTTGATCGTCATCCCCTCCGCCCTGTGGAGAAATCCGAACGAGAACGGTCTGCCTTTGGGCGCCGTTGCTCAATACAATTTGGCCGTCAATCGGTTGAGAACGATATGAAAGCGCGTCAGACAAAAGGTCTGCGCTTTCAGGCACCATTTCATCAAGACGGCGTCCAATCGCATCCTCGGCTTTGGTCGACGACAAATCGGCAGCAGCATTGTTAACCACTTTTATTTTTCCGTTCCCATCAAGACCGATTACGCCCGAAGAAACTCCCGCAAGGACAGTCTCCATGAAATGACGGCGGTCATCCAACTGCCGATTAGCCTCTACCAAATGATCTCTTTGCGCATTCAACTGTTCAGTCATTCTGTTAAATGCTCGGCTAAGAGTACCGACTTCGTCTGCTCCACTGCCTTCATCAACCCTAGCCGTAAGGTCGCCACTCCGAACCTGTTCAGCCGCATTGACTAGCTCACTAATCGGTCGAGCAAGTCGCGTCGCAAACGTCAACCCCACCCATATAGCCGACAACAACAACAACAACGCGACAAGAATAAAAACCATCGCAAATGTGATCTCGATGCTCGAACGTTCACCTTCAAGCTCTTCATATTTGCGAACCGCCGTACGGGTTCGGTCAATATGCCCCAAAACGCGATGATCTATAAAACGGGTCACATAAAGAAAAACATCAACATAGGGCTCCAATTTCACTAAAGCCCGAACCCTATCCTCAGCTTCCGCTTTAAGGATCACCGTTTCACCTTGTCGTGCTCGATCCAAAGCCCCAACCGGCACCGGTTCATCGAACGAAGAAAAGCCAATCTCATTCCAACTCGCTAACGCCCTCCCGCTGGAATTGAACACAACCGCTTCGCTTAACGCCCGTATAGCCCCCTGTGTCGCGATAAAACGTTGAAATTTTTTACTGTCATTGGCGGCTGCCGGTGTCAATCTCGTTACGTCTCGAGCCATAGCGAGTATATCACCACGAATGGTTTGTTGATGTTCCTTGAGATACGCCTGCGCGACAGCATTCGATTCTGAGAGGGCAGTTCTAACCCGGTCACTAAACCAAGATTGCATCCCAAGGCTGAAGAATACCGCCGACGAAACCGATACGATGATCGTCGGCGTTACTGCAACCAAACTAAATAAAACAACCAATCTAGTGTGAAGACGCGAGCCAACGGCTCCTCGCCGCCTTTCCATCCAAAGCTGTACAAGTCTGCGGGCAACAACGGCTCCAAGAAGTAGGAAAAGAACCAGATCGATATTTAGAAAGATCAGAACTCGTCTAACGCTCTTCTCACTTGTTCCAAATGGCGTCCAGCCACTAAGAACAGCGTAGGTCAATAACGCCATTCCGAAAGCGGCGATCATCAGAACGACCACCAGTTTTCGGGCGAGCCCAACCTTTTCAGCCCATTGAATAAAACGGGCATTAGGTTTTACTCGAATTCCTGCGCTTTCAACGGACATAATATGTTTCTGTTGCTGCTGAGAATAGGTAACCGTAGGCCAATTTAACGCGTCCCTCGCACGATATCGATCTCAAGTTCTTTTATTTTTTTGCGAAGAGTATTTCGATTAATACCCAACATCTTTGCCGTCTTAATCTGATTTCCTTTGGTCGCTGTCAAAGAAAGAGAAATCAGCGGCTTCTCCAGTTCTTTCAGGATACGGTCATAAAGCCCTGGGGACGGTAAGCTATCCCGGTGGGCATCAAAATATTTTGAAAGATGTTTCTCGACAGCCGAACCCAAATTATCATCGTCGGAGCTGGCATCACGTGCTGCAAATTGTCCCTGAGCCAACTCTGCCACAATGATATCATTCGTAATGACATCATCGGGATAAAGGGCTGCCACTCTCCGCACCAAGTTTTCAAGTTCTCGAACATTGCCCGGCCAATCGTAATCGTACAACCGTTGCACGGCCTCAACATTCAAGGATTTTATAACTAGACCTTCCGAGTGCGTCATTTCCATAAAATGACGCACCAAATCCGGAATATCTTCTTTACGTTCTCTTAAAGGAGGCAAACGAAGTGGTACAACATTCAACCGATAAAACAGATCTTCACGAAACTGTCCTTTCTCGATCAGCCCATGCAGGTCTCTATGTGTCGCTGCGATAATTCGAACATCGGCTCTTACCGCTACTCTTCCGCCAACGGATGTAAACTCCCCTTCCTGAAGAACACGCAGAAGTCGGGTTTGCGAATCAAGAGGCATGTCACCTATTTCATCAAGAAACAAGGTGCCGTGTTGAGCCTGATTAAATCTTCCTACGCCCGCAGAAGTTGCTCCTGTGAACGCCCCTTTTTCATGACCAAACAATTCACTTTCAACTAGATCCCGTGGTATAGCCGCCATATTCAAAGCAACGAATGGGCCTTGTTTCCGCTTTCCATACTCATGCAGCGCCCGTGCGACCAGTTCTTTTCCGGTACCAGATTCTCCCATAATCATTACGGTTAGATCTGATGTCATCAACCGGGCAACGGTACGGTAAATCTCCTGCATGGCCGGTGATCGGCCAATGAGCGGGAGTTTTTCGTCAGCAAGCGGCGGTTCCAAACCCGAGGAGGCCGGCACATCTTTCGGTTCCGCGATAGCACGATTTACGATTGCCGCAAGTTCATCTAAATCAAAGGGCTTGGGTAGGTATTCAAATGCACCACGTTCCGCAGCTTTGATCGCCGTCAACAAAGTATTCTGCGCGCTCATGACGATTACTTTTAGATCAGTGCGAATTTTTTTTATGCGCGGGATTAAATCCAGGCCATTCGCGTCTGGCATAACAACATCAGTTATGACGAGGTCGCCCTCGCCTGCCTCGATCCAGCCCCAAAGCGTTTTACCACTTTCTGTAGTGCGAACGTTGTGCCCGTCTCGTGAAAGAGCTTGTTCAAGAACTACTCTGATCGAACGATCATCATCGGCAATAAGGATCGTGACAGGTGTGATCATGTCGGTAATCTCTCTGTGCTCAAAATTTCAAGCATTGGAAAATACAAACGAAAACAACTACCATCACCACTGGTCTCAAACTCAATAACGCCGCCATGATCATTCACCAGCTTTGCGACCAGCGCTAGGCCCAACCCAGTACCCCCAGATTTTGTTGTCACGAACGGATCAAAGATATTCTGTACGATATCAGGTGAAATTCCATTTCCGTTGTCAGCCACTGAAATCATCAAAGGCAAATGCACTCGCTCGTGGTTACCCGGTACAGTCAGACGTACACCTCGTCGGAAACCGGTCGCCAGCCGGATCTCACCTGTTTGATCTGGCATAGCCTCGACGGCATTTTTAATGAGGTTAAGAAACACCTGAATGAGTTGATCTTTGTTTGCCAGAACAGAAGGCAGAGAAGGATCATAATCGGTCAATATCTTGATGTTCTCTGTGAACTCAGCCGCTGCCAGCTGATGGACACGATTAAGAACCTCATGAATATTCACTTCCTGACGGTCCGGCGGGCCTTCATCACCAAACACCCCCATGCGATCGACCAATTTACAAATTCTGTCCGCCTCTTCTTTAATAAGCTCCGCCAAGGGCTGATCTTCAACACTCACCGCCCGTTCCAATAGCTGAGCCGCACCACGGATACCTGACAAAGGGTTTTTCACCTCGTGCGCAAGCATAGAGGCCATCGCGGTGACAGATCGCGCGGCCCCACGATGGACAAGTTGTCTTTCCATATTGCGGGCGGCTCCGTGAGAATGAAATGACATCACAACGGCATCCCCACCATCCTGCAACGGAGATGCTTGAATACTTACCCGTCGCGTCCCTGTGCGAGATCTAGACAGATCAATATCATGCTCCAAAACACTGCTCGAACCGGAGCGAACCTGTTTCATTAACGAAAGAATAGGGCTGTGTTTTGCAAAAATATTTTCCACAGAAAAGCCAATTAAAAATGACCTTCCTTGCTCCAGAAACTGCTCAGTTGCAGCATTCACGTAGCTGATTTGGTTATCACCGCCAACAACCAAAATTGGGAAGGCCAGCGCCCCCAGAATGATCGTCTCTTCCTGAGTTGCGACCGTTTCGGCGAGGTGAACAGTCGTCGCCATGCCCCTAAGCCGCCGCTCGCGTCAACACATCATCATAATAGGCATCAACCGCCTTCAGCGCGTCATCAGCTTCAGGGATTTGGTTGATTGTAGCTCGAAATTCAGCGGATTTTGGGAGCCCTTTTGTGTACCAACTCACATGCTTTCTGGCCATGCGCATACCCGTATAACTACCGTAGTGATGCAACATCTCCAGATAATGGTCTCGCACTATCAGATATTGTTCAGATAGTGATGGGTCGGAAAGGCGTTTTCCCGTCTTTAAAAATTCTATGACTTGAGACAAAAACCACGGTTTACCGTAGGTTCCGCGTCCAACCATGACACCATCGGCGCCTGATTTTGATAAAATCTCCTGAACATCATCAAGGGTCGTTACATCGCCGTTCGCAATAACAGGAATTGTAACGGCTTCTTTAACTTTTCGAATAAAAGACCAGTCAGCTGACCCATTGTAAAACTGACATCTTGTTCTGCCATGGACGGAAATCATTTTAATGCCGACTTCTTCAGCCACCTTCGCTAGGAACGGTGCATTTCTGTTGTCGTCATCCCAACCTGTCCGCATTTTCAGTGTTACCGGCAGTTTGACGGCATTTACCACCGCTTCGAGGATTTTAGCAGCCTTTGCTTCTTCCCGCATTAGCGCCGAACCGGCATGACCATTGACCACTTTTTTGACGGGGCAACCCATATTTATATCAATAATGGCAGCGCCACGATCTTCGTTCAATTTAGCCGCCTCGGCCATTATTTCCGGGTCGCACCCCGCAAGCTGAACGGACATTGGAAACTCTTCAGCGCAATTCGTCGCCATTTTCATGGATTTTTTATTTTGGCGGATCATTGCTTGGCTTGCAATCATCTCAGATACGACGAGGCCAGCACCCTGACTTTTCACTAACCTCCTAAAGGGAAGGTCAGTCACGCCGGACATGGGCGCGAGAATAACCGGCGCCTCCAGCACGAGAGAATCAATTTTAATGGTCACTTGCTAAGCACCTAAATGAGTTTGCTTAAATAATGGGCGAAACTACTGCGAACCAATGAATTTCCGCAACAAAATTCGGGCGTTAGTTACACCAACAAAATATCAGTGACAAACTTAACACCGGGGTATGCCAAGGTAAGCATTAAATAGGCCAGCAAAGCCAAACGTGCAGCTTTTTGTCCACGAAGACCACTAACCTTCCGTGCAATCAGCAGAACCACGACGATTACGAGGGTTAGGATCGACAACAACGCCTTATGCGAAATATCAAATAAACTGCCCGTTTGTAGATAGTGTATTGTCATGCCCGTTAGTAGCCCGACAACTAAGATCGCTGCGCTGTATCCCAGTAAACGTGCTTCAAGAGCTTCCGAAGCGGATAACGTTGGAAAAGCAGCCGTAAGAATCGTTTCCCGTTTCGTCTTAAGACTACGTTCCTGAATCAAAGCAGAAAGACCGGCAATAGCCGCCAAGGTCAGAACCGCGTAGGTCGCAAGGGAAAAACCAATATGCAACAATACCCAAATGGTCGGCGCACTTGTAAGAAAAGGTCTTTCAGCTTGATTCTGCCAAATAACCGCCAGGGTTCCCAGAACAATAAGGTAAGGCAGCAAACCCGACGCCAATTTATGGCCTTCGCGACAGAACGCGGAAACCGGCACAAATATTACCAGCGTCGCTGTGATCGTTGCCCATAAGGCTGAAGAAAATCCAGTTCTCCAGCCTGTGGAGAAAGTCACGATTGTCAAAGCGGCGCAACCAGCAACGGCGACCGCTAAAGAACACCAGAACAACATTCTGCGTTCAGTTTGCGGCCGAAATGACTGAATAGTCACCGGCAATAAACCTACCAATGCTGCAATTGATAAATACGAAAGCGTGCTCATGACTCGACTATAACATCCAGACCAGTTCCGTGCAGACAAGTTCGTTCGAATCTTGCCATCTTGGCATTGTAGCACGACCACAGTACCTTGCCGTTTGCATGGGTTTTTATCCTATAGGCCCTTAATACAACTAAAGCGAGGCGTTAATGACAGGGTGTATTGCCCTCATACTCTCAGGTGGTAGCGGTGCCCGTTTTGGCGCACAAACGCCTAAACAGTATCTGCCGCTTGGTGATCGTGTGGTCATTCGTCATGCCGTTGATACATTTCTGGACCATCCAGGAATAGATGCAGTTCGTATTGTGAGACGCCCACAGGACATTACGTTATACGAAGACGCATTCTGCGGTGTTTCGATCTTGGACCCTGTAGATGGAGGAGAAACTCGTCAGGAATCTGTGCTTCTTGGCCTCGAGAGTCTAGAAGACATAGCACCAACATTAGTTCTTATTCATGACGGCGCACGGCCATTTCCAAATGCAGGTTTAATTACACGGACGTTGGAAGCCTTAAATAGCCATCAGGCTGCGATCCCTGCTCTGCCCGTGTTCGACACAATCAAACAAGTCGCATCCGATGCTAAAACGGTTGAAAAAACGTTAGGTCGGCAAAAGCTCTGGCTTGCCCAAACCCCGCAAGCATTCGACTATAAAACCATCCTCGCGGCACACCGAAACGCAGCAGGCATGGAACTCAACGACGACTCAATGGTAGCTGAACATGCAGGCATTCCAGTCGCCATCGTCGACGGCAATGAAGAGAATATCAAGATCACAACGCAGGAAAATATGCAGCAAGCAAGGAAGATGTTGGATTTAGGAAGTATTTTAACCCGCGTAGGCACTGGCTTTGATGTTCACCAATTTGGCCCTGGCGACCACACAATTCTCTGTGGGATTAAGGTTCCACACGATCATGGACTGGAAGGTCATTCCGATGCTGACGCTCCAATGCATGCCCTCACAGACGCGCTTCTTGGCGCTATTGCTGCGGGTGACATTGGAAGTCACTTTCCACCATCCGAAGAAAAATGGCGCGGTGCGGCATCTTCCGAATTTCTTAGACACGCGGCAGCGCTCGTCGCTGACCTGAACGGTAAAATCCAGAATGTCGACGTTACGATAATTTGTGAGAGGCCCAAGATCGGACCTTACCGCGATACCATGCGTCAAAAACTCGCCGAAATTCTGGAAATCCCAATTACTGCTGTAAGCGTGAAAGCGACCACGACCGAGCAATTGGGCTTTACGGGTAGAAATGAGGGACTTGCCGCTCAGGCAATTGTCTCTATTGCGTTACCTGCGGCAGCTGAGTAGCCAAATGGCAGCTCATTCCCTACCCCGCGGATTGTCTTTCTTTCATCCCGTCTGCCTGATTTCTACCTGCTGTGGTCTGGGCCTTATGCCATTCGCACCCGGCACATGGGGTTCGCTTGCCGCGCTTCCCATTGCCTGGGTGATTCTGACTCATTGGAACATTTATGTACTTTTAGCACTCGCCGCCATTTTGTTTTTCATTGGGATCTTCGCGAGCAATGTTTATGCGAGACGAACCAATGAAAAAGACCCCGGGCCCATTGTCATAGATGAAGTCGTCGGACAGCTTCTGGTTCTTTCAATCGCACCATTGAGCTGGAGCTATTTTTTGACCGCATTTGTCTTATTTAGAATAACCGATATTTACAAACCATGGCCGGCGTCCTGGGCCGACCGGTCAGTTGGCGGCGGTTTTGGTATCATGCTTGATGACATTTTTGCGGCCGCTTATGCCGCCGCAATTCTTTATGGCTTAATCGTCCTTTTCCCCTGAGGTGACATGTTAAACTCTAACACCCTCGTTCGAGCGTCAGAAATAATTCAGCTATGTAAAGCCGCGAACTGCCGGGTATCTACTGTAGAATCCTGCACCGGGGGATTAATCACCGCGGCACTGACTGCCGTATCAGGATCATCAGACGTAGTAGATCGGGGTTTCACGACGTATAGCAATGAAGCAAAAAACGAACTCGTCGGCGTGCCAATGGAACTCATCGACGCCCATGGCGCAGTAAGCGAAGAAGTCGCACGAGCGATGGCAGAAGGAGGACTTCAGCGGTCAAATGCGAATATTACAGTTTCAGTCACCGGGATAGCCGGTCCGGGCGGTGGTACCGAGACAAAACCAGTTGGATTGATACATTTTGGCTGTGCCAGCAAAACAAAAACGACCAAAGCCTGTCACGAAGTGTTTTCTGGAGATCGGGCGGCGGTCCGCGAAGCAACTGTTCTGCAAGCATTTAAGATGATCGAAACCGCCATTAAGAGCTAACAGCCGTTATTATAAATCACCTTAGCGCGATCTTCGAAAGCACCAACCATCCGGTTCACGGCATCTCCAAAGAACGGCCCGATAATGCCCCGCAAAACCCGTGACCTAAATTCGAAGTCGATAAAAAATTCGATTTCACATCCAGCTCCTTCTTCTCGAAATTTCCAATGGTTATTCATGTGCTTAAAGGGACCCTTTTGATATTCAACATCAATCAAATCGGGACGCTCAAGAATAACTTTTGACGTATAAACTTCCCGAACCATTTTAAAGCCAACCATCAAATCAGCATACACAACATTTTCTTCACGCTTTAAAATTCGGGTCCCAACGCACCACGGTAAAAACTCGGGATAACTTTCAATATCAGCGACAAGATTGAAAAGCTGTTCAGATGTATACGGCAATAACCGCCGTTCAAAATGTTCGGGCATCGCTATGAACGGACTTTACAAGCCCGTTTCTGCCTTCCAGCAGCCAATTCCTTGAAGTCTTCATCGGCGTGATAGGAAGATCGCGTCAGCGGCGTTGCGGAGACCAGGAGAAATCCCTTCGCGACGGCGTGACTTTTTAGATCATCGAATTCATGGGGCGTAACAAAACGATCAATCGGATGGTGTTTCGGCGTTGGCTGCAAATACTGGCCTATTGTCAAAAAGTCGATATCGGCTGACCGCATATCGTCCATCACCTGGACAACCTCATCCAGTCCTTCACCAAGACCGACCATCACGCCCGACTTTGTAAAAATCGTCGGGTCCAGCTCTTTGACCTGCCGTAATAAATTCAACGAATGAAAATACCGGGCACCGGGTCTGACGTTGGGATATAAGCGCGGTACAGTTTCCAGGTTATGATTGAAAACGTCCGGACGTGCTTCGACGACAACTTCGAGAGCCCCTTCTTTACGGAGGAAGTCAGGCGTTAATATCTCGATCGTTGTTTCAGGGGCTGTAACTCGAATATTACGGATGACATCGGCAAAGTGTGCGGCGCCCCCATCGTCAAGATCATCGCGATCAACCGAAGTGATCACAATGTGGCGTAATCCCAGCTTTGAAACGGCTTCTGCCACATGTTCAGGTTCGTTGGGATCAATACGGTCAGGCTTCCCTGTCGCGACGTTGCAGAAAGCACAAGCTCGCGTACATACACTGCCCAGAATCATCATCGTCGCATGACGCTGTGACCAACATTCACCGATATTAGGACATGCGGCTTCCTCACAAACAGTATTAAGTGAAAGCTCCCGCATTAATTCTTTGGTTCGGAAGTATTCTTCTGAATTTGGTGCTTTCACCCGTATCCAGTTAGGTTTTGGCGGCGATGGAACAGCCGGATTATTGACCTTCTCAGGATGTCGGGGGCGAATGTTTTCGAGTGAAGTAGCCATTCTTAGTCCAAACTCAGAAGTGGATTACACGGCCAAATGAATCAAGAACGGATTCATGCATCGCTTCAGACAATGTCGGATGCGGAAACACCGTATGCATTAGTTCCGCCTCCGTCGCCTCAGCAGTCCGTGCAATCGTATACCCTTGAATCATCTCGGTTACTTCGGGGCCGATCATATGCGCCCCCAAGAGTTCACCAGTTTTTGCGTCAAAAACTGTTTTTACCTGCCCTTCGGGGTCACCAAGAGCGATTGCCTTACCATTTGCCATAAACGGGAAACGCCCGACTTTCACCTCATGCCCCTGCGCTACTGCAGCTTCCTCGGTCAATCCAACACTGGCGATCTGCGGGCGGCAATAGGTACACCCCGGAATATTAGAAGCATCGAGTGGATGGGTAGCCAAGCCCGCGATATGCTCAACACAGATCACACCCTCATGGCTTGCTTTATGCGCCAGCCAGGGCGGGCCAGCCAAATCACCAATAGCGAATATACCTTGTTCCCCGGTTTCCAGCCACTCATTGACCACAACATGTGATCTATCAACAACTATTCTAGTGCCCTCTATACCAATATCCTCAACATTGCCGACGATACCTACCGCAAGAATGGCCCGCTCGAATGACAGAGGCTGGGCCTTGCCATCGATCTCCAAATCCGCCGACACATCATTTGCGCCAGCCTTCAAACCGTTGACCTTCGCACCGGTGTGGATTGTCATTCCTTGAGCCTGAAAGGATTTCAGTGCCAAAGCGGAAATTTCAGCATCCTCGACAGGTAAAATTCGATCCATGACCTCTACGATTGTCACATCTGCGCCAAGATCACTGTAAAAACTGGCAAACTCCATTCCAATAGCGCCCGACCCAACAACTAAAAGGGATTTTGGCATCTCCTCGGGCACCATCGCTTCACGATAAGTCCATATGCGTTTGCCATCAGGTTCGAGGCCCGGCAATGTCCTCGCCCGGGCACCTGTCGCCAAAATTACGTTTGTGCCTTTGATATCCTGGGTTCCCCCATCCTTGTCCGACACAGCGACAGTTCCCGAACCCGACAGAGCTCCAGTTCCATCAAACACCGACACCTTGTTCTTTTTCAACAGGTGAGCAACACCTTGGTTCAGTTGCTTTGCAACATTCCTGGAGCGTTTTACGATCTTGCCAATATCGAAGGATACATCCTTTGCACTCAACCCGAATTCATCGAGATTATGGAGAATGTGGTGAATCTCTGACGCACGAAGCAACGCCTTGGTTGGGATGCACCCCCAATTCAGACAAATACCGCCAAGATGTTCTCGTTCAACTAACGCGGTTTTCATACCGAGCTGACTAGCCCGGATCGCCGCAACGTATCCACCTGGTCCACCACCTACGACAACAATATCAAATTTAGTGTCGGCCATTATTTCTCACCACAAATCTTAGTTCAGTGACTAAGCGCAATATCAATCGCGGCATCGTCAGCTATTAGTAATCACTGTCGCGCGATATGGTTAAAGCAACATTGCCGGCGGATATTCGATCAAGCGCTTGATAGCACTTAAAAGCTTAGCACCAGTGGCACCATCAACGACCCTGTGATCACAAGACAGCGTACACGTCATCACCGTTGCCGCGACAATCTCACCATTTTTTACAACAGGGCGGGGTTCACCGGCCCCCACAGCTAGAATGCAGCCCTGCGGTTCATTGATTACCGCGTCGAATTGTTTAATACCAAACATCCCGAGGTTAGAAATTGTAAAGGAACCGCCTTGATATTCTGCCGGTGCAAGTTTACCGTCCCGAGCGCGCACTGCCAAATCCTTCATTTTCGTCGAAATATCAGTCAGTCCCTTGCTTTCAGCACTCGGAATAATTGGTGTGATCAGGCCTTCATCCAAAGCGACTGCGACAGAAATATCAGCTGTTTTATAGAGCCGCATTGTTCCGTCGCCGACCCAACCCGCATTGGCTTCTGGTATTTCCATTAATGCCAAGGCACAGGCACGAATTATGAAATCATTGACCGAGAGTTTTCCATCTTCGAGCCGCTCGTTGAGAGAAGAACGCACCTTAAGCAATTCATCAATTTCACAATCGACGCTCAAATAGAAATGAGGCACGTTCGATTTAGAATGCACCATGCGTTCTGCTATCACCTTGCGCATAGCGCTCATCGGGACAATGTCATATCTGTCGCTTACCGAGGATTCTATAGCAACTGGGGTTTCGACTGCTTGTGCAGGCGATGCTGATTTTGCCTTTTCAACATCCGCTTTAACAATTCGGCCCTGCGGACCCGTTCCTGAAATTGCAGAAAGGTCCAGCCCTGCTTCCGCGGCCAAGCGGCGAGCCAGCGGACTTGTGAACAATCTAGCTCCAGAGAGTGTTGGCGTAACTTCAGCAGGTAGTGACCCTGGTTTCGAGCTTGTACCCGTCAGAGCCTCAATGTCAGCACGCGTTATTTTAACCCGAGCGCCCGTCCCCGTGACTGTCGATAAATCAATGCCCGCCTGTTCAGCCAGACGGCGTGCCAATGGCGTTGCCTTAGCCGAAGCTCCGCTACTTACCACAGGACTTGCCGGCACAGCGGCGGGAACAGCGTTAACTGCCGTCTCGATAGCAGACGCACTAGTGTCAATGG
Source organism: Alphaproteobacteria bacterium UBA2964 (assembly GCA_905182615.1). Taxonomy (GTDB): domain Bacteria; phylum Pseudomonadota; class Alphaproteobacteria; order MPNO01; family UBA2964; genus UBA2964. The sequence continues at coordinate 20,322 of CAJJCG010000050.1, forward strand.
AGCTCGCATCTTCGCTGTCCTCAAGTAGAAAACCGATAACCTCGTTTACGGCAACATTGTCAGTGCCGTCGGGGATTACAATTTTCCCCAACGTTCCGGAATCAACCGCTTCGACTTCCATCGTTGCTTTATCAGTTTCGATTTCTGCGAGGACATCACCAGGCTCGACACTATCACCTTCGCCTTTGTGCCATTTGGCGAGTTTACCTTCGGTCATGGTCGGCGAAAGCGCCGGCATAAGAATTTTAATAGGCATCAGCTAATCCAGCCGTATCAATTGCGGTAGCAAACGGCTTTCGCCGCCGTAATAATATTGTCTGCCTTGGGCAAAGCGAGCGCTTCCAGATTGGCTGCATAAGGCAGAGGAACATCAACGGCCGTAACACGGCCTACTGGCGCATCAAGCCAATCAAAAGCTTGTTCCATAATGGTTGCTGAAATCTCGGCACCAATACCAGCAAATGGCCAACCTTCTTCTACGGAGACCAAACGGTTGGTCTTCTGTACCGAGTTAACAATAGTTTCCGTATCAAGCGGACGGATAGTACGAAGATCGATCACTTCGGCCTCAATGCCCTCTGCCGAAAGCGCTTCAGCAGCTTCCAGTGCTTTGCCAACCATTATCGAAAAGGCTGTTATCGTAACATCACTGCCTTCTCGAACGACCTTCGCTTTGCCAATTGGGACCACCCATTCAGGGTCTGTCGGAACGTCAAAACTACTCCCATACAGCATTTCGTTTTCAAGAAAGATAATTGGGTTAAGGTCGCGAATGGCCGACTTAAGAAGGCCCTTTGAATCTGCGGCACTCCAGGGAGAAACAACTTTTAATCCGGGAATATGGGCGTACCAACTTGCAAAACATTGAGAATGCTGCGCACCAACGCGCGACGCTGCACCATTTGCCCCACGGAAGACGATAGGACAACCCATCTGCCCCCCCGACATATAATTCGTTTTGGCAGCTGAATTGACCAGCTGATCCATGGCCTGCATGGCAAAATTAAATGTCATAAATTCGACAATTGGCCGAAGTCCCATGAATGCCGCACCAATCCCGACACCGGTAAAGCCGTGTTCAGTAATAGGCGTATCGATTACTCGCTTATCGCCAAACTCATCGAGGAGTCCCTGACTGACTTTGTAGGCACCTTCATACTCCGCAACTTCCTCTCCCATCAGGAAAACCCGGTCATCGGCCCGCATTTCTTCAGCCATTGCATCCCGCAATGCCTCACGAATCGTCATACTTACCGTTTCACCCGCATAGTCAGATTCAACAGGCACGGATGCTTGCGGCGGCACAGGTGTAGTCGCCGCGATTGATTTTAGCTCTGCAGGTACCGTAGCAGGCGCAGCGACCGCTGCCGCAGGCGTTTCTACTGAGGCATCTTCACCTTCAGCGACGATGACACCGATAACATCATTAACTTGAACGCCTTCGGTTCCATCGGGGATTACGATTTTACCAAGAATGCCTTCATCGACGGCCTCGACTTCCATCGTCGCCTTGTCTGTTTCGATTTCTGCAAGGATATCACCAGGCTCAATGGTGTCCCCTTCTTGCTTGTGCCATTTAGCGAGATTGCCCTCTGTCATCGTTGGCGAAAGCGCGGGCATTAAAATATTAGTTGGCATTATTCCGCAGCCTTCCTTTTAAGCTTCAACCAATACATCGGTATATAATTCCGATGGATCGGGTTCAGGACTGTTTTGGGCAAATTCAGCCGCCTCAGCGACAATATCCCTTAGCTCTTTGTCTATCTTTTTGAACTCGTCTTCGGACAAGACTTTTTGTTTCAATAAACGGCCTTTAAGATTGCTGATCGGATCCTGTTCGTCTCGGACCTTGGCAACCTCTTCTTTACTTCTGTAATTGGCAGGGTCGGACATCGAATGTCCACGATAACGATAGGTCATCATTTCCAAGATCACAGGCCCATCGCCTGCGCGGCATTTCGCGGCTGCCATCTCCCCGGCTTCCTTAACGGCTTCAACGTCCATACCATCGACTTGAACACCAAAAATTCCTCGGTGGGCACCCAGTTGCGACAAATCTTCCGTAGCAGACGCCCGCTGAACTGACGTCCCCATGCCGTATCTATTATTTTCAATGACGTAAACTACAGGGAGTTTCCAAAGCGCCGCCATATTGAAAGATTCGTGTACCTGCCCCTGGTTTGAAGCGCCGTCTCCAAAATAAGCCAGTGTGATATTTCCATCGTCTTTGTAACGTTGTGCGAAGGCTAGCCCCGTTCCAATCGAAACCTGGGCGCCAACAATACCGTGGCCACCAAAAAAATTCTTTTCGGTGCTAAACATATGCATGGACCCACCCTTGCCCCGCGAATAGCCACCACTCCTGCCAGTCAGCTCAGCCATGACCCCTTTAGGGTCCATTCCGCACGCCAGCATATGTCCATGATCCCGATAGCTCGTGATCAGAGCATCGTTCTCCGTAATTGCCGCCTGCATCCCGACAACAACGGCTTCCTGTCCGATATAGAGATGACAAAACCCACCAATCAACCCCATTCCGTAGAGCTGACCGGCACGTTCTTCAAATCGACGAATTAGAAGCATGTCCTTCTACATCGACATAAGGCTGTCGGTATCGCTTTGAGCACGAGCAGCGCCGTTACCTCCGGAATACCGGGATTGCGTCGCAGTCTTTTTCATTTTAGATGACTTTGTCGCCGCTGATTTTCGTTTAGTTGCCATGAATTGTGCCTCGCAATGGGGACCTTGTTACGGCCTTATATATCCCGAAAATTAACCATACGAGGTTATACGAAAACAGCGGACACGCAATATAAGCGTGAGACAGTTTATGTTCTTTTGACAGCTGGATTTGAAAGAAAAATTAAGATGCTGAAATGAATTAGTTAGAATCCTAATTTATATGATTTTTAGGCCTAATTCTGCACGTTACTGCTCGGAATTCGGATTATCCAAAAAAACTAGAATCTCATCGTTTTTGAGGAACCCTGTCACCGATCTAACGCGTTCATCAAGCATGTCCCGGTTCATCGCACTACTCCGCAACAAGGCGATCCGCTGCTCCCATCCCGACCGTTCGTTCTGAGAAACCGAATAATCGGTCTCAGCACTCGCTATCTGCTGACGAATTTGAAGCCACGCAAGCAATCCACGATCCCCCTGAATTGCATGCATTACGAAATATGCGAACAAAAGCGCTCCTAAAATAGAGCCTGCGATATGTCGCCCCCGGCGACGAATTTCTAGAACAACTGACATTTCAGAATCGGATCACATAGAGATTCGTTGCGCAAGAAAATTCAACAAAAGAGTCTAAGATATCTTTAGGTTAACGAAAAATGTTGCAAAAAAGAATCAATTTCACTCTTTGGAACCGAATTTACCTCAATATCGAACGCCCGGCATATACAGCCTGATCCCCAAGGTCTTCTTCAATTCGAATGAGCTGATTATACTTTGCGGTTCGGTCAGAGCGGCAAAGTGATCCAGTCTTAATCTGCCCGCAATTTGTCGCAACGGCAAGATCAGCAATGGTAGAATCCTCCGTTTCCCCCGACCTGTGAGACATGACCGCTGTATAACCTGCTTTATGGGCCATATCGACAGACGCGAGGGTCTCAGTAAGCGATCCAATTTGATTGACCTTCACCAAAATCGAGTTGGCCACACCATCGCAGATACCTCGAGCTAATCTCTCCGTGTTGGTAACGAATAAATCATCACCGACAAGCTGCACTTTATCGCCAATCTCACGTGTCAGAGCCGCCCAGCCTTCCCAATCATCTTCAGCCATCCCGTCTTCGATTGAAGTGATCGGAAATTTGGAAACCAAATCGGCGTAATAGGCAACCATTTGATCAGATGATAGAGACTTTCCTTCACCAACGAGCTCATACTTGTCTTTTTTGAAAAATTCGCTGGATGCAGCATCAAGCGCTAAAACTACATCCTCGCCAGGCTCATATCCGGCCACTTTTGTAGATTTCATTATGAAGTCCAAAGCATCTTCGGCACTACCCAAATTCGGTGCAAACCCACCTTCATCGCCAACATTTGTATTCAAGCCGGCTTTAGAAAGTTCGCCTTTCAGAGCCTGAAAAATTTCAGCGCCACATCTGATAGCCTCGGAAATTGTCTCTGCCGAAACCGGCATAATCATAAATTCCTGAATATCGATAGGATTGTCTGCATGGGCGCCACCATTCAGGATATTCATCATGGGCACAGGCATGGTTCGCGCGCTAACGCCGCCGACATAGCGGTAAAGCGGCAGACCGGCTTCAGATGCTGCTGCCTTGGCCGTGGCAAGACTAACACCGAGAATTGCGTTCGCTCCGAGACGGCTTTTGTTTCGTTCGCCGTCCAATATGAGCATGGTATTATCAATCTCGACTTGATCCTCAGCGTCGAGCCCCGACAACGCGTCCGCAATTTCTCCATTTACAGCCACGATCGCATTTTAAACACCTTTGCCACCGAAGCGCCCCTTGTCACCGTCGCGTAATTCAACCGCTTCATGAATACCTGTCGAAGCCCCCGAGGGCACCGCCGCCCTACCAGACGCACCGGTTTCAAGCAGGACATCAACTTCAACAGTTGGGTTGCCGCGGGAATCCAGAATTTCCCGGCCGTGAATGGCGACAATGGCAGTCATTCATTTACTCCAATGTTAAATTGTTTTCCGATAAAGGTTTTCAGTGATTGGATTTGGCGACCTTGTCGAAAGCCATCAAGTTTCTCAGTAACGATTCCATCTGATCCAGCGGCACCATATTGGGACCATCGCTAGGCGCCGTATCGGGTTCCTGGTGTGTCTCAACAAAAATAGCAGCGACACCGATAGCAACTGCTGCCCGTGCTAAAACCGGTACAAATTCCCGCTGGCCACCGCTCGCCGTTCCCTGGCCCCCAGGCTTCTGAACAGAATGAGTAGCGTCAAATACAACCGGGCAGCCTGTTTCAGCCATTGCAGGTAAAGACCGCATGTCCGACACAAGCGTGTTGTATCCAAAGCTTGTCCCGCGCTCACACACCATGACATTTTCATTGCCACTCTCAACGGCTTTAGCGACTACATTTTCCATATCCCATGGAGCCAGGAACTGGCCTTTCTTTATATTGAGGACTTTACCGGTTTTAGCGGCTGCGATGATTAAATCAGTCTGTCGACACAAAAATGCCGGTATCTGGAGGACATCCACTGCTTCGGCTACCGGCGCGCAATCATCAGGCAGGTGAACATCCGTGACGACGGGACAGCCATAGGTTTCGCGAACCTCGGCGAGGATTGGCAAACCCTCCTTCATGCCGATACCACGATTGCCTTTCAACGATGTCCGGTTGGCTTTATCGAATGAGGTTTTGTAAATGAGACCGATACCAAGCCGATCTGTTAGCTCAACCAAAGCATGAGACATCTCGAGCGCATGGCTTCTACCTTCCAACGCACAAGGTCCGGCGATCAACGCTAACGGTAGATCGTTGCCGACAGGAATATTTCCGATAGTGACGTGGCGCGGAGGGGCCATAAGCTTAATTCACCAAATAAGAAGAAGAACTTGACCGCTTTTTACTAAACGAGGCGCGACCGGTCCACCGCCGCTTTAATAAAGGAGGTAAATAATGGGTGCGGTTCAAACGGTTTGGATTTCAATTCTGGGTGAAACTGGACCCCGACAAACCAAGGATGACCCGGCAACTCAATGATTTCTGGCAACTCCCCGTCTGGTGACACTCCAGATAGGACAAGGCCTGCTGCCTCAAGCTTGTCGGCATAATTGATATTTACTTCATATCTGTGCCGATGACGTTCTTCTATATTCTCTGATCCATAGATCTGATGGACCAGAGTTCCTTTTTTAAGACGACAAGGATATGCGCCTAAACGCATACTACCGCCCAAGTCAGTATCTTCATCCCGTTGTTCGACAACATCGCCTTTTCGCCATTCAGTGAGCAAACCAACGACAGCCTCAGAGGTCTCCCCAAATTCAGTAGATCCCGCTTTAGGCAAATCCGCTAGATTACGACATGCTTCAATGACCGCCATCTGCATGCCGAAACAAATCCCGAAATACGGCACCTGACGTTCACGCGCGAACTGAACGGCAGCTACTTTTCCTTCCGTTCCGCGCTCTCCAAATCCACCGGGGACCATGATTCCATCAACATCCTCGAGACGTTGAACCGCACCTTCCTGTTCGAAGACTTCGGAATCGATCCACCTTAACTCAACACCAACATTGTTGGCGATCCCGCCATGACCAAGCGCCTCGGCCAGCGACTTATAGGCATCCGGCAGCTCTGTGTACTTACCAACCACGGCGATAGTGACCTTGCCTTCGGGTTGCTTTATTCGATCGACGATCTCCGCCCATCGGCTTAAATCGGGCTCGATTGTTGTTTCAATTCCGAAATGTTTACAGACTTCCACATCGAAGCCCTGGTCATGATAGACCAAGGGCACTTCATAAATCGTCTCCACATCTGGTGCAGAAATGACGCGTTCAGGGGCGACATTACAAAACAGGGCTATTTTTCTTCGAGCATCGGCCGGAATTTCCCTGTCAGACCGACACAATAATATATCGGCCTGGATGCCCACGCTTTGCAGCTCTTTTACTGAATGCTGTGTTGGTTTGGTTTTAAGCTCCCCCGCCGCAGACAAATGCGGCAACAGGGTCAAATGAATAAACATTGAACGTTCACGGCCAAGCTCGTTTGCTTTTTGCCGGATAGCCTCAAGGAATGGGAGGCTTTCAATATCACCGACAGTGCCGCCGATTTCACAGAGAATGAAATCAGAGTCTCCTGTATTGGACCCAATGAACTCTTTTATCGCATCCGTGACATGCGGGATAACCTGAACAGTCGCGCCCAGATAATCACCCTGTCTCTCACGCGACAAAACTGTTGAATAGATCCTTCCGGTCGTAACGTTATCGCCCTGCCGGGCAGGCACACCGGTAAACCGTTCGTAATGTCCGAGATCCAGGTCAGTTTCCGCACCGTCGTCGGTAACGTAAACCTCACCATGTTGGATAGGGTTCATCGTGCCTGGATCAACGTTGAGATATGGGTCCAACTTACGCAGACGGACCTTGAATCCCCTCGCTTGAAGCAAGGCGCCTAATGATGCTGAGGAAATCCCTTTTCCAAGGGATGAAACCACCCCACCGGTGATAAATACAAACCGCGTCATGGACCCTGACTTTATAGCAGTTGTTACAATAGCCCAATGGTAAAGAGACGGCAGAAATGCCGCCTCTCAGAAAGTGATTCGGCTTTTCTCTATTTTGCGAGAGGGACTGTTGGTCCTGTTGGCTTCGCCGGTGCCGTCTTTTCTACGGGGTTATCAACAATTGACCGTGCCGGACCGCTACCGGTATTGCCCGCCAAAATCGCAAGGATAAGACTGGTCGAAATGAAACACGCAGCGATGATCCCAGTTGCCTTGGTCAACAAATTGCCAGACCCACGCGCTGAAACCAGCCCGCCCATGGTGCCGCCCCCAATTCCAAGGGCGCCGCCTTCACTTTTTTGCAACAAGACAACCACAACCAAGGCGAATGCCAAAAACAAATGAATTAACAGTAGTACCGTTTCCAAAGGACTGCCCTTCCCGGGATCAAATTTGGGACCGAAATTGACTTACCTGTACGCATATAGGTAACGCTAGAGCTTCTTTTAATCCCGCTAAGGGTCGTTTGACCAGCGGAATTTCAGACTAATACCAAATCGCCCGCAGCATTCACACACTCGCACAAATCGACCAAAAGTCTTTAACATTGAGACTCGCGCCGCCAACCAGACCACCATTTACGTTTTTAACAGCAAGTATTTCACGAGCATTCCCTGGATTCATCGATCCACCGTAGAGAAGTCGAAACTCGTTACCATCTGCAAAGCGCGCCACAAGCAGCGCCCGAATATGATCATGGACCTCAGAAATTTGTTCAATTGTTGGCGTCAACCCCGTACCGATCGCCCAAATTGGCTCATAAGCAACAACAGTATTTTCTGCAGTCGCGCCATCGGGCACTGAGCTTAACAAATGTCCTTCCACAACTGACAGCGTTTCTTCCGCATTCCGCTGATCCAGCGTCTCACCGACACAAATAATCGCTTGCAAGCCGCTCGCGTGTGCCGCACCCGCCTTTGATACAACGAGAACATCGTCTTCCCGATGATCTGCGCGCCGCTCGGAATGGCCAACTATCACGAATTCACAGCCGGCATCCGCTAACATTCCGGCGCTAACGTCACCCGTATGGGCACCAGAATTATCCGTATGACAGTCTTGCGCTCCAAGCGCGATAGGTGAACCTTCAATTATGTCGGCAACAGGCCGTAAGATAACAAACGGTGGACAGACCAACAAATCGCAACCGGGGTCCAGTTCGGCCCTTTGCTCCATTAATCCTGCGACCAAAGCAGTCGCTTCGGACCGCATGGTATTCATTTTCCAGTTACCGACAATTAGGGGTCTCATAGCAAGCACGCCTTTGATAATTTTCAAATCGGTCCATCCCTATTTATCACATCCGCGTAAGGGCACCAAGCAGCCGGAATAAAACGATTTATTGTTTATTGCAGCACCAGTCCCCACTTTCTATGATGCGCGCCACACGAAGTGGGCATCGCGCTCGCGAAAGTAAATCAACAAGGCGTCGACATGATTGAGATGATGCGTAATAAGGCGGGCTCCTGGATTGCCAAAATTTTGGCGGGACTTCTAATACTTTCTTTTGCGGTTTGGGGGATTGGCGACGTCATCCGTGGCCCAGTCATTGGAGATGTCGTTGCCAAAGTAGGTGACACCGAAATTAGCCGGACGGAATTAAGCAATCAAGTAAGGCGATTGTTGTCGGTAATGCGCCGTCAACTCGGCGGAAATTTCGACGCGCAACAGGCAACCCAGCTTGGACTCATCGATCAAACTGTCGATCAATTAATTAATTCTCGGCTGATAACGCTTGAAACACAAAATCTTGGTCTCGGAGCCGGGGAGGAACTAATCCGGCAAACAATTTTGAACGACAAACGCTTTCAAACCCCTGGTGGGCAATTCGATCGCCTTACCTTTCGCCGATATCTTCAGAACGAGGACCTGTCTGAGGCACGATATGTTGACCTTCTACGGCAGGAAATAATGCAGGGTCAGGTAACCAATGCTCTACGGATTTCTGCATACGCCCCTAAGGCGCTCCTAAACACAATTTACAAATATCGGAACGAACAGCGTGTTGCGGAAATCGTAAAAATTCCATTTGGAAAAGCGTCCGATATACGGAACCCAAAAGAAGCTGAACTTGTGGAGTTTCACAAGAAAAATCCGGCGCAATTTACCGCGCCTGAATATCGCCAAGTCACAGCAATTTTCCTTGATCCAATGGAGGTCGCCAAAGAATTGACTCCATCCGAAGACCGTATCAAGCAAGAATACGAATATCGCAAAGAGGCAAGAACGGTACCCGAACGCCGGGCGCTTGAACAAATCCTTTTCCAGGACGAGACCAAAGCGACATCATTTGCAAACGTCGTCAAATCCGGCAGGGCCTTTTCTCTCGCGGCAAAGGAAATCGCTAAAGCCACGCCCAATGACCTTGGGAACCTCCGGAAGCAAGACTTGCCTCCAAAAGTCGGCAACGCTGCCTTCGAACTTTCTGTAAACGGTGTCACATCACCAGTTAAGACTGCTTTGGGCTGGCATGTTGTCCACGTCAAAAAAATCGAAGCCGAACGGACGCCAACATTTGATTTCCTTAAAGCGGAAATTAATCGCGACCTCGCTCGCGAGATGGCCGTCGACAATATCGTTAAGCTAACGGGTAAACTCGATGACGCTCTCGCCGGTGGGGCAAGTTTAGAAGACGCAGCGGCTACGGTATCAGCAAAAACCCTCAAATTTTCTGCCGTAGATTCAACAGGCAAGGGCCCGGATGGCAAACCCGTCAGCGGTCTACCCAAATCACCACTCTTTATCGAAAAGATTGCCACAACGCCAAAAGGTGAAACCACAAACGTTGAAGAAACACAAAAAGGCGGATTTTTTGTGTTGAAGGTTGAGGCAATCACGCCTCCAGCACTCAAGCCGCTTAGCGCCGTCCGCAACCAAATTGTCGGCATCTGGAAAAAAAGCCAAGTACGTGGCGCCACTAAAAAGAAAGCCCAGACTCTTCAAAAAGCGGCTCAAAACGGCGTTGGCATTTCAGCAGCGGGAAAAACTGGCGGTTATACGGTAAAAACTGGTAAACCTGTCTCCAGATTTATAAAGCCGCCAGGTTCAATCGTTTCCGATTCTCTACTCGGGACTTTATTCAATGCCGAGAAAGGCGATGTGGTAATTTCCGCATCAAATGACAGCTATTCTATTGGTGAAATAAAGCGAGTGATTACGGCAGAGCCTGAAAAGAATAAGGCCGAAGCAGATTCTCTCACGACACAGCTCAAGGACGTCGTTTCAGCTGACGCAATTGCTCAGTACCTAGCCGCCTTGCGCAATACCTATCCGGTTTCAATAGATCAGAATGCTGTCACCTTAGCTGTTACAGGCCGCGCTTACTGATGAATATAGAGCCTTCTTACGAGGCCTTTGAGAAGAAATACCTTTCAGGACAGGCACAGGTTGCCTGGACCACGCTCGTTGCTGATCTTGAAACACCGGTTTCCGCAATGCTCAAGATTGCTGATGATCTACCCAATAGCTTTCTTCTCGAGTCAGTCGAAGGAGGTGCCACGCGCGGTCGGTATTCAATCATCGGCTTGCGGCCAGATGTCATCTGGCGCTGCAACGGCAATCACGCAGAGATCAATTATACCGCGAACAAGGGTAGCGTATCCTTCGAAGCCTGTGAACAAGGGGCCCTCGCCTCCCTCCGACAACTCGTAGAAGCCTCGCGTATCGATCTACCGGAGCACCTACCGCCGATGGCGGCCGGACTGGTTGGTTACCTTGGATACGACACCGTCGCGCTGATGGAAGATATTCCCTCAACTCGGCCCGACGCACTCGGTACCCCGGATGGGCTATTTATCCGCCCAACAATCATGGCGATCTTTGATTTGGTCAAAGACACCGTAATCGTCGTTACGCCGATCAGGTTTGATCAAACTATTACGCCGCAAGTAGCGTTTAATACCGCCCGCAACCGGCTTCAGGAAATTGTCATAGATTTCGACAACAAACTTCCCCACCAACAGGCCGAAGTTGGCGCGACATCACTTCCAGATCCTGTTTCGAACACACCGGTGGACCGATACAAAGAAGTCGTACGCAAAGCAAAAGAGTACATTTTTGCGGGCGATGTTTTCCAGGTTGTCCTATCCCAACGTTTTCGTATCCCATTCAAACTACCACCCTTTTCTCTCTATCGGGCGCTCCGAAGAACGAACCCGTCGCCGTTCCTATTCTTTCTGAACTTCGGCGAATTCTCAGTTGTCGGATCGAGTCCCGAAATCCTTGTTCGCCTCCGGGACGGCAAAGTCACTCTACGACCGCTTGCGGGCACTCGACCGCGCGGAGCAACCACCGCGGAAGACAATGCTCTCGCCGAGGAGTTACTCTCCGACGAAAAAGAATGTGCCGAGCACCTGATGCTACTCGATTTAGGACGCAATGACGTGGGTCGCGTTACAAAAATCGGTAGCGTCAAGGTCACTGAAAAAATGGTTGTCGAACGTTATTCTCATGTAATGCATATCGTCTCAAATGTTGAAGGTGAGATCGACGAGAAACACGATGCGATGGATGCCCTAGCTGGTGGCTTCCCCGCAGGCACTGTATCAGGCGCTCCAAAAATTCGTGCAATGGAAATAATTGACGAACTCGAAACCGAGAAACGTGGGATCTACGCAGGTACAGTTGGCTACTTTTCCGCCAACGGATCGATGGATACTTGCATCGTGCTACGTACTGCCATCGTCAAAGATGGTACAATGTATGTGCAGTCAGGGGCCGGTATTGTTGCTGACAGCGACCCAGACAGCGAACACCAGGAATGCATCAACAAAGCCCAGGCGCTTGTTCGTGCCGCCGAAGAAGCCGTCCGCTACGCCGGCCAAGCTGGTAATCAGCTGTGACCTACCAACACGACTGATTGATCTGCTTGGCATTCCGGGACAGACCAATATTTCATAAGTAGATCTCGGGTTTGCGTAATACCCTGAGCCTTAAACCCGTGCTCTTCATAGAACTTGATAGCCCATGTTGCCGCGGCCCAGGTGCCGACCAGTATTGACGACGTTGCGCCTTCCTGAAGGTCTAGAATCAATTTGCTTCCGACCCCAGTTCGTCTCGCCTGCGTCCGAACATAGGCATGGCGGATCAACAAAACATCCTGAACTGGCTGCGCCCCCATAACCCCAACGATGGTGTTTTTGACATCGCAAAGGACTTTGAAAGAGACACCCGCGTTTACTTCGTGTTCAAGGTCTGCGGCGGACATATAAGGTTCATGCCAACAATCTGTGGAAATTACACCTTTATACGCTGTCGCCGCATCGTTGATAACGGTGAGCACTTCATCAAAATTTTCTTCCCGATAATCATAGATCATGTCGTTGCTCATAGCGTTCAACCTGTTCAATGATCAAGCTCAATTAATAACAATCCTCGCTTCAGGCTGCTTTCGCTGTCTTTTCAGACCTGTTATAAGATCTTAGTCGGCACAATGTCTCATGTTAAGTATTTGAAATGCTGCTCTTAATAGATAATTACGACAGCTTTACCTACAACTTAGTTCACTATTTAGGTGAACTCGGTGCCGAGACAGCTGTGTTTCGTAATGACGCCCTTACCGTGGATGGCGCTTTGGCATTAACACCAGACGCTATCATTTTGTCTCCGGGCCCCTGCGATCCAGATCAGGCAGGAATCTGTGTGGAACTGATCAAAAAGACGGACGGCAAAATCCCGATATTAGGGGTGTGCCTTGGTCATCAGTCTATTGCACAAGCCTTTGGTGCTGATATCGTCAGAGCAGACACGCCAGTTCATGGGAAGCCAAGCAAAATTGTTCACGACGGATCGGGACTGTTTCATGGATTGCCCAAAGATTTTAAGGCAATTCGGTATCATTCTTTAACGGTTGACCCCAAAACAGTGCCCGCCACGCTAACAATCAATGCGAGGACGAATGACGACGTCGTTATGGGAATTTTCCATAATCAGTGGCCCGTCTATGGTGTTCAGTTTCACCCAGAAAGCATCGATACCGAGCACGGTCATACTATTCTGGGGAACTTTCTTAATTTATCTCGACAATGGAGGAATGCGGCATGAATAGCGCCGCCGAAGGAATCAAGCCCCTTCTAAACAAGGTCGCTGCTGGTCAAGCCCTCAGCGAACCCGAAGCAGAAAACGCTTTCAACATAATCATGTCAGGTGACGCAACGCCTGCCCAAATTGGCGCCTTTTTGATGGCCTTACGTGTACGAGGCGAAACGGTTGACGAGATTACAGCCGCCGCCCGCATTATGAGATCAAAAGCCCTCATGATCACCGCCCCAAAAAACGCAATGGATGTAGTTGGTACCGGAGGCGACGCAAGTGGAACCCTCAACATATCTACGGGATCGGCTATTGTTGTTGCTGGTTGTGGCGTTCCAATAGCCAAACATGGCAACCGGGCATTGTCTTCCCGCGCAGGCGCAGCCGATGTGCTTGGCGCTCTCGGCGTCAACATCGACTGTGAAATGCCACTCATTGAAAAATCCATCCGCGAGGCCGGTATCGGCTTTATGATGGCGCCCCGACATCACAGCGCGACAAGACATGTTGCAGGGCCCCGTGTAGAACTCGCAACGAGGACAATATTTAATATACTTGGCCCGCTCTCAAACCCCGCTGGTGTTAACAGACTTCTCGTTGGTGTTTTTGCCAAAGAATGGGTGGAGCCTATGGCCGAAGTTCTAGGTAAACTCGGCGCCGAAAAAGCCTGGGTCATCCATGGCTCGGATGGCATTGATGAACTGACCACCACAGGCCCGTCATATGTCTCCGCTTATGAAAATGGCAAAGTAAAAAATTTCGAAGTATCACCAGCGGATGCCGGAATTCCATTCTCCAAGACCGAAGACATCAAGGGAGGGGATGCCGAAGAGAATGCCAAGGCAATGACCGCTATGCTCGGCGGTGAAAAAGGAGCCTTTCGCGACATTGTCATTTACACAGCCGCCGCAGCGCTGATAGTCGCTGACAAAGCTAGAGACCTAAAAGAAGGTGCTGCTATTGCCGCCGATGCAATCGATAGTGGGAGAGCCCAGAAAGCACTCGACTCTATGGTCAGTATCACCAACGAAGGCAACACGACAGCAGCGTAATGGATAATGTTTTAGAACGAATTTGTGCCGATAAACGCCAGCATATCGTCGCCTGTAAAGCCATTCGGTCCTTCGATGAAATCGAGAGCGCCGCTCGCAAAACCGTAGTACCACGAGGATTTGCCAATGCTTTACGGCGCGCATCAACGGACGGCTACGGGCTAATATCTGAAATCAAACGCTCGTCGCCAAGCAAGGGGCTTATTCGGCCGGATTTCGACCCAGCTACTCTTGCCGCGGCATACCAGTCAGGCGGCACTACCTGTATCTCGGTTCTTACAGACACCCCCTATTTTGATGGCAATGATGAGCATTTAGTCGCAGCGAGAAATGCTGTCAATTTACCAATTCTGCGCAAAGATTTCATGCTGGATCCGTATCAGGTATATGAAGCACGCGCTTTAGGAGCCGATTGCATTTTGCTCATTATGGCCGCACTTTCTCAAAACGATGCCATTGAACTCGAGAAAATCGCAAATTCTCTGGGAATGGATGCCTTGCTAGAAGTGCACAATCATGATGAGTTAGAACAGGCATTGACGCTTCAATCCGACCTAATTGGTATCAATAACCGGAATCTCAAAACGCTAAAGACAGATACTGCCACCACGAAGTTGCTCGCCAGCAAGGTTCCCTCAGACAAACTACTAATCTCTGAAAGCGGCCTTAATACGCCGGGAGATCTCGCTGAAATGGCGAGCGCCGGAGCAAGATGTTTTCTTATCGGTGAATCTCTCATGCGTCAGGACGATGTAGCGGAAGCAGTCAGAAACCTTCTGGCAAACCCTGTTTTACCGTCCGAACAAATGGAAAAATCTCTTTGACCCAGGAACCTCGTCTCAGCCATATCGACGATGACGGCAAAGCGGTTATGGTCGACGTTTCCAGTAAGGACGTCACGAGCCGCGTTGCGACTGCGGGCGGCACTGTCTTTATGGAGCCCGAGACCATGCAGCTCGTTCAGGAAGGCGGTATGAAGAAAGGCGATGTTCTTTCCGTCGCCCGTCTTGCCGGAATTATGGGTGCTAAAAAAACACCGGAACTCATTCCACTATGCCATCCCCTCGCCCTCCAAAAGATCGACATTGAGCTATCGCTTGATCCTCAGCGCAACGCAATTGATATAGAGGCAACCTGCAAAGTTGCAGGACAAACCGGCGTTGAAATGGAGGCGCTGACGGCAGTGTCTGTTGCAGCATTGACGATATACGACATGTGTAAGGCAGTTGACCGCACGATGCGGCTGACCGACATTCGGCTACTCGCAAAATCAGGCGGACAATCGGGTGATTTCCGAGCTAAAGAGCAAAGCACATGATCTCCGTCGAGGAAGCCAAAAATAAAATAAAAGCAGATATGCCTTTAATGCCGCCGGAACAGGTGTCCCTTTCTGAAGCACTGGGACGCGTTCTGGCGAAAGACGTTGCTGCAAGGCGAACACAACCACCCCACGCTGTTTCTGCAATGGACGGATATGCCGTTCAGGCGGAAGATGTCGAAAACCTCCCTGCTTCACTGAATGTCGTCGGCCATGTTCCTGCGGGCCAGGCCTATGATGGCAGCGTCGCTAAAGGTCAGGCCGTTAGGATATTTACCGGTGCCACAGTTCCAGCCGGTGCAGATACCATTGTTATTCAGGAAAACACTGAGCGAGATGGTGAATTAGTTAAGGTTATTGATGGCAAAGCGCCCCCCGGACGCTTTATTCGACCAGCTGGCTTGGACTTTTGCGAGGGTGATACCCTTCTTTCTGCCGGGCACACGATAACTGCCCGCGATATTGGTTTAACAGCGGGTATGAACGTCCCCTGGTTAACCGTCCGGAGAAAACCACGTATCGCTTTGCTTGCAACCGGCGACGAAATTGTAATGCCTGGAGATCCCGTTGGCCCCAACCAAATAGTTAGTTCTAACGGACCTGCTTTGGCTGCATTCATAACTGCACGGGGTGCTATTCCTGTTGATCTCGGCATAGCGCCTGACTCAGCGGATACGTTGCGGGTTATGGCCGCCGGGGCCAAGGGCTCTGATATGCTAATTACCTGCGGTGGGGCATCAGTCGGAGATCATGACCTGGTTCAAAAGGTTTTGGGTGAAATTGGGCTTGAGATCGATTTCTGGCGTATAGCAATGCGCCCAGGAAAACCATTGATGTTCGGCCATATCAAAGATACTCGCATGCTTGGTCTGCCCGGGAACCCTGTTTCATCACTCGTTTGCGCCACTATTTTTCTTGGCCCTGCTATCAATGCGATGCTCGGAAGTACAGCAGACGATGCGATTTATGAAATTGCCGAACTGACAACAGCATTACCCGAGAACGATGAACGTGAGGATTATTTACGAGCGTCCATCGAACGAAATTCTGACGGTACCCTATTAGCGACCCCCTTTGGCAAACAAGATAGTTCCGTATTCTCGGGCCTCGCCCGAGCGGATGCCCTGATAATCCGCGCCCCATTTGCGGGCGAAATAAAAAGTGGCCAACAAGTCCGCATAATGCGCCTTGGTGGTGGCATACTCAGCACCTGATTCGAAATTGGGTAAGTTTCCGGCTTGACGGCAAAATAGAACCAAACTAGAACATTTTAGAATGTTTTTGTTTTGTTCTTTAATTCATCTAGCGTAGTACCCAGTATGCGTTTTGCCGGAGATCAACGATGTTGACAAAAAAACAGTACGATTTACTTCAGTTTATCGATAATCATCTTAAATCCAGTGGCGTATCACCATCCTTTAATGAGATGAAGGATGCCTTGGGTTTAAAGTCAAAATCGGGGATCCACCGGTTAATCACTGGGTTAGAGGAGCGTGGATTTATCCGTCGCCTGCCCCATCGCGCCCGGGCCCTAGAGGTCCTCCAACTGCCAGAAAATTTAAAGCAGCCCGAACGAATGCCTACAGGATTTACACCAAATGTCATCGAAGGCGGCTTCAACGAAGAGCCATCAGATCAAGGACAGGACGGCGTCATTCAAATACCACTTTATGGACGAATTGCTGCTGGTCTTCCAATCGAAGCGGTCCGAGATGACACGGCAACTATGGACGTACCGGCATCAATGTTAGGACGTGGCGATCATTATGCTCTGGAGGTTCAGGGAGATTCTATGATCGATGCAGGAATACATGACGGCGATATCGCCGTCATCGAACGGCGGGACAATGCCGACAACGGCGCAATCATCGTCGCCTTGGTTGACGATAACGAGGTTACTCTGAAGCGATTACGTCGCAAGGGACAATCCATTGCGCTTGAACCGGCAAACGAGCAGCACGAGACAAGAATTTTTGGGCCTGATCGTGTAAAAGTTCAAGGCCACCTCAAGGCAATTTTGCGCCATTATTAATAGAACGACGACGCGTTTTAAACTCTCGTGGATAACGTTACCATGGACGCCGGACCCTGTTGCTAGCAGCCAATTCTACAACGATTTCTTTAGAATTAACAAAGATTACATGGTTCCCGTTCCGCCACAGGTCAAAACGATCAACAACGTGATCGCTCTGCCACGATCCACGATATAATTGTCGTGCGCACCCTATGAGCCTGAAAGCCCGTTTCCACGATTCTGTTTGACGACGTATCGAGTTTTCGAGGCATGATTGCAAGAGCGCCAATTTTACCGCTGTTCTATGATATTCCGAGTTTAATCCCTCTTCTACTTCCAGTTCCTGAATTGGGCTCTCAGCTCTGACAAGTAATGCACGGCCAGCTCAGATGTGTTATCTCCC
>CAJJCG010000051.1 GCA_905182615.1 Alphaproteobacteria bacterium UBA2964
ACCTATTTCGATAGCTACCCCCAAACTATCACGGCATTGATCGCGCAGTCGGGTCCCTTTGGGATTAACTCCGATTAGGCCCCAATATCAGAACCATTTGTCTGCCGTCAGCGCCTACGGAACAGTCAACATCAATGACGGCGGGGTATTCGGCGGCACAACAACCATCAATGCAGATCTCGTCGTCAATGATGGCGGCACCTTGGGACCGGGAAGTTCACCGGGACTGATGAGTATTATTGGCGATCTCAATTCGGGAGCCGGGTCTTCGATGCAGATAGAGCATGGAGGCTTACTGGCCGGCACGGAATATGATCAAACAGATGTTTCCGATGATCCCGAGACGACCGGTTCAGCGGAAGGCATCGCCACGCTGAACGCGGGAGCTAACTTCAATATTGATTTCTTTAGCGGATATGTAGCGGAGGTTGGCTATACGTTTGATGTGCGGATTATTAACGCTTATCGCCAAAGGGGCGCATCAGGCCCGGCGCAAGAAAAACCCTCTTCATCAGGGCTATCCTAAAACGGGAAAAGAGCATTATTATTGTGCGGGTAATCAACGCTAAGGAAAATCTTAATAAACAAAGGAGGCTTTAATGAAAAAATTATCAATTTTCGCGGCAGCAACAGCAGCCGTTTTACCACTCTCCATCCCGACAGCGAGTTCTGTCGTGGCGGATGACTTTTTTAAGGGCAGGCAACTGGTTCTGACCATCGCGTCACGACCCGGCGGCGGGTTCAACGCCTATGGTCGTTCGCTCGCCAAGCACTTCACAAAACATCTCGGGCAAAAATCGAGCATTATCGTCAAAAATATGCCGGGTGCCGGTGGCCGCAAGGCAACAGCCTGGCTCTCCAAGATTGCGCCTAAGGATGGTAGCAATCTGCTGGGCACAATGCCGGGGTCTCTTGTTGAACCCATTCTAGGCGACCCCAAACGCGTCAAATATAACCCGTTAAAATTCGGCTATATTGGCAGCGCCTCGGGCTTCACTACAATGTGTCTGGTCCGCCATGAACATCCGGCAAAAACCTTTAAGGACATGATGAAGACCCAGGTGATCATGGGGGGTGACCAAATCGGTTCAACTACCCATGATCAGGCAAACATGTTCCGCAATCTCGTTGGCGCCAACATCAAATTGGTCAAAGGCTATAGCGGCACCAAAAATCTCGTTTTAGCTATTCAGCAGAAGGAAATTGATGGTTTCTGCGGCTATGCCTGGGCATCGCTCATGAGCCGCGCCCCGCATCTTATTAAGAATAAAATTGTCCGACTGGTGGTCCAGTTTGGTCTCGATCCTCACCCCGCAGCAACCGCTGCTGGCATTCCGCCGGTTTGGGGCTTCGTTAAGGACAAAAAGAAGATTGCAGCGTTAAAACTACTCGCCTCAACTCAAACCTTTGGACGGCCTTATATTGTGCCGGCAAACGTGCCAAAGGCTCGGCTTGCCTCCCTAAGGGCTGCTTTCGACGCCACAATGAAAGATCCTGCCTTCAAAAAGGATATGGCCAAGTCGCGTCTATCAATCCAACCGACGAGCGGCGCCAAAGTACAGAAGCTCATCGAAAACATTTATCATTCAGATGCCGCGACCCAAAAGCTTGCACGCTGGGCTATCTCAAAGTCCGAATAATAAAAATTAGTTGCTCTTGAAGGAAACGGCACCGGATATCCGGTGCCGTTTCACATTTGGCCCATTCTAGCGCTGGCGCTAACGTAGCGCATCGTCGTTTGAACTGTTTGGTATGCGCAATTAACGCCCCTCGCCACCTTGCCAAAACCCGGCATTGCGCCGTATCGTTGATCCAACGTCACATTCGCCTACTCCCATTCGCCATGAGGTCTTCCGATGCCAGAAATGAAACTCGGCCTGTTCATCCGTCCCACCGGCCATCACATCGCCTCGTGGCGGCACCCCAATGCGCATGATGATGCCAATGTGAACTTCGACCGCTTCATCAATATGGCCGAAACGGCGGAGCGCGGGCTATTCGATATGCTATTTTCTGCGGACACCAACACCGCCTGGACCACAGTCGATTCAGCGCTCAATCGTCAGCATTACTCGGCTTGGCTTGAGCCCTACACGCTAATGACCGCCCTCGCCGCCCACACCCAACATATCGGACTGGTGTGCACACGGAGTACCAGCTTCGATGAGCCGTACACTGTTGCCCGGATGTTCGCGACACTCGATCTGATCACCGGCGGCCGCGGCGGAGTAAATATCGTGACCACAGGCAACGGTCGATCGGCCCTTAATTACAGCCAGGACGAACATCTCGCAAAACCCGAGCGCTATGAGATTGCCGATGAATTTGTCGATGTCCTCAGGGGGCTGTGGGACAGCTGGGACCCGGATGCTTTCGTACGCGACCGCGAAACCAGCACGTTCTTTGAGTGGGACAAGATGCATGTCCTCAATCACAAGGGAAAGCATTTCCAGGTCGAAGGCCCGCTCAACGTGCCGAGGTCGCCGCAAGGCCAACCGGTGCTGGTGCAGGCCGGGGCCTCCGAACAGGGACGCGAGCTCGCCGCGAAGGCAGCTGACGTGATCTTCGGCGCCAGCCAGAGTATCGAAATAGCGCAGGAGTTCTATGCCGATGTGAAGTCCCGGCTTGCGCGTCACGGCCGTCAGCCCGACCACCTGAAAGTCCTGCCCGGCCTTTCGGTGACCGTTGCGGAGACCGTGGAGGAAGCTCAAGCCAAGTTTGATGAATTGCAGGATTTGATTCATCCCGACCATGGGTTGGCCTTTCTGTCGCGCCGGATCGGCCACGACCTAACCGGTATGGATCCCGATATTCCGATGCCCGACCTGCCAGCGGTGGACGACGTTGGCACGCGTTCCGGGCAAATGCTTGAACTAGCTAAACGCGAGAACTGGACGTTACGCCAGCTCTATCAGCATTTCGCGGCAGCGCGCGGTCACATGCTCCTAATCGGCACGCCCTCGATGGTTGCCGACACCATGCAGGAGTGGTTCGAAAACGGCGCTTGCGACGGCTTCAACATCATCCCATCGATGTTCCCGGATGAATTCGAATCGTTCGTCGACCTGGTCGTGCCCGAACTGCAGCGCCGCGGTCTATACCGCACAGCCTATGAAGGAAACACATTGCGCGATCGACTGAGCCTACCGGAACCTATGAGCCGTTACGCCGCTGCTAGCGCAAGTGCTGCGGAATAGACCACGCACTTAGCCTGCCTGACCAAACCAGGAAACCGTCACCGCGACGATAAAAAGATAACGACCGAATTTTCCGATTGTGACCAGCACAAGGAACAACACGAAACGCGTGCGGAGCGCGCCCGCGATCACTGTCAACGGGTCGCCGATAATGGGCAACCAGGCCAGCAGCAGCGTCCAAATACCGAACCGCTCATACCACCGAACTGCCCGTTGATAGCCCTGCGCCGACACTGGAAACCATTTTCGGTCGCGATACTGAATAAAAAAACGTCCCAACGCCCAATTGACCGCCGATCCCGCCACATTGCCAATGGTTGCCACCGCGAGGAGTAATGCCAACGTCCCCTTCTCGGTCGCAACAAACCCCACCAGCAACGCCTCGGATGACCCCGGTAGCAGTGTCGCCGCCGAAAAGGCGCTGAGA
>CAJJCG010000052.1 GCA_905182615.1 Alphaproteobacteria bacterium UBA2964
AATGGTCAAAATGACTGCTATCCAGAAGCCAAACCCCCTCTTTAACGACAACAAAATGAAGATCGGCATCATCGGGATGAATTGTAGTCATGGGTCGACCATCACGACCGCCGAGAACGCTTGGGAAATGAATTGGCCCGACACACGCCAAGTCTCAGTGATGGCCGATCAGGCCGGGTTTGAGGTCCTTCTTCCGGTCGCGCGCTGGAAAGGTTATGGTGGCCCTACAAATTTCAACAACCGTACCTTCGAGACCTTCACCTGGGCGTCCGCCGTGGCAGCGGCCACAGACTATAGCTGCATATTCTCAACCGCCCACGTACCATTGGTTCACCCGGTCACCGCCGCCAAACAATGCGCAGATTGATAGCCTAAAAACAATAGCACGGAATGCAGGTCGCAACATCCAAAGCTGGATTCACGTCTATGTAGTGTGCCGCGACACCGAAAAAGAGTCCCAAGATTATCTCGATTATTACGTCCGCGAGAAGGGCGACTGCGAGGCCGTAAATAATCTGCTCGAAATTTTCGAAATGAACTCAGAGACGTTGCCTGCGGAAGTTCTCGAACAGTTTCGCTTCCACTTCATTGCGGGTCATGGAGGCTACCCACTTGTCGGAACTCCAGAGAAGATCGTCGACGAGATGAATAAATTGATCCAAATCGGCGTTGATGGCGTTCTGATTTCCTGGGTCGACTACAAGACAGAAGCCAAGCAGTGGATCGACGAAGTGCTGCCTCTTATGGAACAGGCGGGCCAGCGCGCGCCTAAACCAATGGTGCCCTAATCGTCTTTTTGTAATCCTGACAGTAGAGCCGAGGCACCTTCATACGGTGTTTTTTCGGCCCAGCGTCCCGCCTCGACCATGGCAAAGAACTCAGACAACTGCGCATTGAAAGCCGCTGGTTCTTCGAGATTAATCGTATGGCCAGTCTTTGGCACAACCCAAAGCCCCGATGCGGGGATCGTTCGTTTAAGATACAGACCGGGCTCCAGACACCAGTCATCCTCATCACCACTTATGATAAGAGTTGGCGCCTTCATTTCCCGCAAATCATCCTCTAAATCATAGAGGCTCGGACGCACCTTCTGGACGCCTCGCATTGTCAGGGCGGACCCTTTCGCAGAATGTTTAGCCAACGTATCGCGGAACTCAGCCCACCCCTGTGGGTTCTTTTCCTTAAATTGCTGCCGAAAAGCACCATCAGCATACATTTTTGCCATCGCGGCAGCGCCAACCTTGTCATACTCAGCGGCGAGGACTTCACAGTCGGCAGCATATTGTTCACGCTGGTCATAGCCTGCGCCATAACCACAGGCCGCAATGGTTAGAGATTTCGCCATCTTCGGGTGCCGCAAGCCAAAATGCAGGACTGCAAACCCACCCATTGAAATGCCAACGATGTGTGCTTGATCAATGCCAGCGCCTCGCATGACAGCGGCGATATCGTCAGCCGCAATAATTTGGGAATACCGGTCCTGCTCATCAGGAACATCCGATGGCGGAAAACCACGAGCATTAAAGGTAACACAGCGATAGCGGCGCGAGAAAAACCGCACCTGAGCAGCCCAACTCCGATAATCGTCCGCAAATTCATGGACAAAGATAATTGGAATACCATCACCAGATTCCTCGAAAAACAGTCTTACACCGTCACTATCCGCATATGGCATTTACTTCCCTCCCGAAAAACCTGACCGAATTTGAATGCACCGTATTCTATTGGCACGCATAAAAAATGGCGGCCCGATTGCCCAAACCCAGCCAAAACGCCGGAGCCGCATCATGCTCGAAGGCGACAAGCCGATCTTGGGGGCGTAAGCCCGACTACGTATCCAGCGTATTTTGTATAAACAGCTCTTCCGGCTCATAGGGCGTATCGATCAACCCCTGATCATGGGAATATTTGATAAACCGCGCGATGTTATCGCGATTCTCCTTGAAGCCGTAGCGCCATGGGTCACCACTGAAGGCTGCCCGCTCTTCCTCGTAATTGTGACGCCCCCACGCCAGCCGGGACCAATTAGGGTCCTCGTAATAACCTTCTGCTAAATCTCGGGCATCAGTGAATGTCTTGATAAGATCTTTTCCGAGGTCTGGCATGGACTCCGCCAGGTCCTGATGCATCACGACAATATGCATGATCGGAAAATCACCATATTTTTTATAATAAGCCTGCTCTTCAGCCTTACTGTCTGCAAATAAATGCCGTGCCTTGGTTTCCCCTGTCGCCACCGAATGCGGCGGGTGCGGCAGAAAGAAACCATCAATCTCGCCAGCTTCCAGCATATGCCCCAGCTGCTCACGATCACCAATGTAATCCATTTTAACACCGGGTTTCGTTTCAAACTTCACCTTTTCTTCGGAGGTCAACAGCCAGTGAATGTCTTCCCACGGAACATCGTAATGAAATTTGAGGTCGCCCTTGGCAAGCAACGACAAGGTTGTCTGGAACGCACTAATCGCGATTTTTTTGCCAATCAGGTCTCTGGGATGCCAAAGGTTTGAGTCTGGATGCACCCACATCTGGCTCTGGCTAAACAGTCGTCGAGGAAAGACCGGTATCGCTGTCAGAGGCATATTGCGCCCCTTGGCCATCAGGTAGCTCGACATAGAGAACTCTGAGATGTCGAATTCCCTGTTATGGATCATTCGTCCGTGACGGTCACTGCCATCCCGAAAACTCGTGCCCTGCCCGACCTGTTTAACATCAAACTTAATGCCGTCCGGTGGAATTGCGGTCCCGTCATAAAACGGGAAATGCCGATCATAACGATCAAGGGCGATCGATAGCGTTCTTACACTCATTTTACTCTACTACTCCGCTGCGGTTTCCAATGACGAAGCCGTTTGCGGCCCCCGAACTAGTTTGCCAGGTAAAGCACCGGTCGACTCGCCATCCAGATAAGTCGCAACTCCGCCGAGATAGGTTGCTTTATAGCCCTCGCCCTTCTGCATAAAGCGTCGACCGCCCTTAGGTAGATCATATGTCAGATAAGGGTAACTCTGCCCAAGCTTGTCATAGTCAATAATATTGATATCAGCTCTGTATCCCGGCACGAGACGTCCACGATCATGCAAACCAATCGCTTCGGCCGTTGCGCTGGTGATCCAGCGAACCAGCCAAGGTAGATCAATTCGCCCGGTTGCCCGATCCCGGCCCCAATGGGTCAGCACAAAAGTCGGATAGCCAGAGTCAGAGATGTGCCCAACATGGGCACCCCCATCGCTCAGCCCCAAACAACTGCGCGGGTGGGTAATCATCTCGTGGCAAGCATCGAGGTTATAGCTGGCATAGTTCGTATTCGGAGAGAATAGGAACGACTTACCATCATTCTCGAGCAGCAGGTCATACATGAAGTCCAAGGGATCACGACCGGCCTGTTTCGCGAGGTTGAGAACCGAGCGTTCTTCAGAAGGTTCATAATCCGGTGGGTCACCGAGCCTAAACGTGAACTGGAAGTTGGCCGTGCGTTGGATCAAACGCTCACTTCGATGCACTGGTTTTTCTGCCAACAGCTTCGCCCTGAATTCAGGATCACGCATGATGGCAACTTTTTCTTCAAGCGGTTTGTCGGCAATCGCCTGATAAGATGGGTGCAGATAGAAAGCGTGCTGGCTAAGACTAAGGCCATACATCGCCCCAATTGACCTCGGCGCTATCTGTGCCCGCATTTCAAGCCCTTCAGCCACAGCATCGTCGATCCCTGCCATGACATCACGCCAGCCTTCCGGGTCGCGGTGACGCTGGGTAACGGTGATAGAAAGTGGTCGTCCCGAGGCCCGCATAATCCGCTGCCACATGGCAATTTCTTCATCCCGGTCATCCGCGGCAAACTCACCGATCATCTGGATGACGCCGGAGCCCGCATCTTTGAGCCCCATAGCGATGCCGGTTAGCTCCTCTTCCCGCGCCCTTAACGTCGGCGTCGGATCGCCCTGCACCGTCATATGGTTCAAGGAACGTGATGTTGTAAATCCAAACCCGCCCGCTTTCATCGCTTCACCCGCAAGCACCCGCATGGCGGCGATATCATCTTCGTTGGCGTCTTCCAGTTTCAAGGCGCGCTCTCCCATCACAAAGACACGCAAAGCGGCATGGGGAAGCTGGGCGCATAAATCCATATCGTGGCGGCGCCGATCGAGGGCGTCCAGATAATCGGGGAACGACTCCCAATCCCACTTCAATCCTTCATGCAGTGCCGAGCCGGGAATTTCCTCAACCCCTTCCATCAGATCGATCAGGCTTTGGCGATCTTGTTCACGCACTGGTGCAAACCCGACACCGCAATTACCAAAAGCCGTTGTCGTAACACCGTGCCAGCTCGAAGGAACGAGACGTTCCTCCCAAGTCGCTTGCCCATCATAATGGGTGTGGATGTCGACAAAGCCTGGCGTCACCAACATGCCTTTGGCATCAACCTCTTCAGTCGCTGTGCCCGACACTTGGCCGACCACGACAATCTTGCCGTCTTTTACCGCGACATCGCCTTCGAAAATGGCATCACCGCTACCATCTGCGATATTACCGCCTCGAATAATCAGATCGTAATCCATAGCCTGCCTCGTTCTGTTCCGCTGACACTCCAGCTTCAATTTTATTTTTATTCAATAACGAAGGTTGTCGATCAATTCCCTGAGATTTAAACGGTAACACAAATTGGGAAAACACCTATATCCAATCAGGTCTTTTATGCCTTCAGCTATCGACAAAATCGGCTAAAGTGTATGCTCCAAGATGCCGAACTTTGACTGATCGTAACTCATCGACATTGTAGCAGCCGAGCTGCCCCAAAGTTGCGCTGAGATCATCCTTAAACAAATCAATCATATGACCGGGCCCAGCAGCACCGAGCGCTCCAAGGCTCCACAGAAACGCCTTGCCAGCGAACCCCGCATTAGCACCAAGCGCAATTGCCCGCGCGACATCGACACCGGAACGCACACCGCTATCGACGATAATCTCCGCTTTCCCGCCAACCTGTGCCGCAATTGCCGGGAGTGCATCGATCGATGCTGGCAACGCATCGATTTGACGACCGCCATGATTGGTCACCACGAGGCCATCAATACCCGCTGCAACGGCACGTTCAGCATCTGCCGGATGCAACACGCCTTTCAACAGAAGCGGTCCTTTCCACGCGTCTCGGTAACGAGCGATTTCGTCCCAAGTAAACGCACCACCACCTTCAGCACGGATGAACTTGGTGGAGTCCTCAATACTGGTCTTCCCATTCATGTAAGGCTGCAGACTGACAAAACGGGGAATACCGTTCCGCATCATAGAGAACAGCCAATGCGGCGACGTCATCGCATCCAGCCGCAGACGGTTGGTCAGCTTGAAGGGTGCCATAATCCCGCTTTTAACCTCGCGAGGCCGGGTTGTCCGCACAGGCGAGTCCCAGGTTAGCATCAACGCGTTGACTCCAGCTGCTTCAGCGCGCATGACGAGGTCCATACCGATTTTGTGTTCGTTATTGGCAAACCGGTATAGCTGCAGCCACAGAACATCAGGCGCCAGTTCAGCAGCTTGCTCAATCGTAATTGCGGATAACACACCCAGTGTGTAAGGCACGTTCGCTGCCTGCGCTGCTTTGGCAAAATAGGTTTCCGCACCGGGAAACCCTGTGCCCGGCCCACCTATAGGCGCAATACCAATCGGCGCCGAATAGGATTTACCAAACAGCTCAACATCAGTCGGCGGCGGCGAAACCACCCGGCCATAGCGTGGAACCATCTCAATGGAATTAAAGGCATTCCAGTTACGGGCAATCCCGGTATCGGCCCCGGCGCCACCATCAACATATTCGAAAGCAAAGTTGGGTAGACGCTTGCGGGCCCGAGCGCGTAGATCCTGCGCGGTTGGAAAACGCCGCTTAAGCTTGAGTTGCGCGGGCAAAATTAAGTTTGCCGTAGGCGCTTTTTTAGGTTGCGGCGTGTCAGTAGATTTCGTCGTCGATGTTGTATCCGGCATTGTGAGGCCCCGTCCTTTATCGCTGTTTTCATCATCATAACAGGAAGGGTCTTCCGAGGCATCTACCTCCGACTGTCCGTCGTCATATAAATTGGAACACGTAGCGGCCTGATCTAAGAGAGGATCTGGCTCATCTGGTTAATAATATTAAGCGGTGTGTTTGCGGGTGATACGGCGCCCCCCTGACGTGCCCCATGTCCTTGTCACCCAACCTAGCAGCCAGCTCATCAGAGACGTAGCTAGAGCCAACTCATCGCTAAGTTCAATAGCAGTATAGCTGGCAGGGGTGCCTAGCGCGGGTCAAACCATGGGTAGATTTATGGGCAAAATCGATAACCCATAACTAATTCATTGATATTTAATGTTAATTGGCGGAGGGAGAGGGATTCGAACCCTCGATACGGTTGCCCGCATACTGATTTAGCAAACCAGCGCCTTCAGCCACTCGGCCACCCCTCCGCCGTGGAGTGGTGTTGTTACACGCTGTATGCATGGCCTATCTAAGACAGGCATTCCCCCCTGTCAACGACGGGGGGGATATCAAGATAAAAAGACTAGAATTGGGCAACAATTGCGCCCTAGTTCTATGACGAAGGGGCTCAGCACACCGAACATTGACAATAGACATCTTTCATATCATCCAGTGCTGCGGCGACTGAAGCTGCGTTCGCACCTTTCTTGTCCTAGGCCTTTTTATAGCCGTCACGAGTATTAACAAACTTGACCCAAAGGTCGGCCTGGTCCGGGGGGGCACCTGTAGCCTTTACATTTTCTGCGAAGGCTGTTCACGGTTTTTGGGCAACGTCTTGTTACCTAACCGCATAGGCGTGGGTGAAAGCCGCAGGCTGCACGTGCTGGATCGTAAAGCCGCCCGAGAAATAAAGAGATTTAAAGGCTGTCGCGACGAACTCGTCGATATGAAGATCCCGGGCAAATCAATACGCCGACGCAGGCACCCGCACCAAAATTTTTCTGGGCGGGGCGGCGCGGTGTTGATTTACTCAGCCGGGTACTTGCGCCACCAGGCCGCGCTGCACGCCGGGGCGTGTTTCAACCGCCTCATACCAACGTTTGGCATTGGGAAACTCATCCAGTGACACGCCCTGCCATTCATAGCGCATAGTCCACGGGAAAACCGCAATATCAGCGATTGAAAACTCACCCGCCGCCAACCATTCGTTATCCGCTAACCGGCCATCAAGAACACCCCACAGCCGCCGGGCTTCCTTAGTAAAACGATCAATCGCATAAGGCACTTTTTCAGGCGCCGCACGACGGAAATGGTGGGTTTGACCAAAATTGGGCCCAATACCGCCCATCTGGAACATCAGCCACTGAATAACCTCATAGCGCTTAGCCGTATCGGTTGGCATGAACTTGTCGTGCTTTTCGGCCATATACATAAGGATCGCCCCGGATTCGAACATCACGTAGGGCTTGCCGTCAGGACCGTCTTGATCGATCACGGCAGGAATCTTCTGATTGGGGTTAAGCGCCGTAAACGCTGCGGTGAACTGATCATTTTTACCGATAGCAATCGGATGGATCTTGTACTCGACCTCGAGTTCCTCAACCGCAATGTTGACCTTGCGGCCATTTGATGTTGGCCAGTTATAAATATCGTACATACTAATTCCTTAAGTGATCTGCAGGATCATGAAGTTGAGGCAGGCACATTCATGCCGCGTTGGACGGCCCCGCGTTTCGATAAGCGATTATACCAATTCTGGACGCCAACGAAATCATCGAGTGAGAACCCAAAGAATTCATGCCGGTCAATCCACGGGAAAGCCGCCATATCAGCAATGGTATAAGTTTTGGCAAGGTACTCATATTCACGTAGGCGAAAATCGAGCACACCAACGACACGCCTCATCTCATCCTGATAACGTTGCAAACCAAATTCAGTAATTTCCGGCGTCGTCGCGTTGGGCGCATGCTGGAGCCAATAGTAAACCTGCACAAAAGTCGGTGCGAGACCGGTTACCACCAGTGACAGCCATTGCTGGCATTCCACCTTCGTTACGGCATCATTGCCCATAAACCGGCCCGACTTCTCCGCGAGATATTGCAGAATAGCACCGGACTCAAATACCCGAATAGGCGTTCCCGCTGGACCATCCTGATCAACAATCGTCGGAATCTTCATATTGGGATTAATCTTCCGGAACGCAGGCTCTTTATGTTCACCCGACCGGATATCGACGACATGTGTCGTATAGTCGAGCCCTGTTTCTTCAAGCAGGATCGATACTTTGCGGCCGTTTGGCGTATCACAGGTATACAGATCAATCATATCGTAGAGCTTGCCCTCTAGTTTGGTGTTCTAATTTTTGTGGCGGGAGTGTGGCGCAGCAGTTCTCGACGCACAAGCTGGTCCCCTATGCGGCGCCACCCCTTAGCGCTACGTTGTAACTTGAGCCAGCCACCGAGGAGCAAGCCATGCGTGATGCATCCCAGTTTCCCAGATTTTCCGATGCCGAAATTGCCAGCCGCCACGAACGCGTGATGGGCATAATCGATGATAATGACCTCGACGCCATTCTGTTTTTTGGCGCCGGGCAGTTTTCAACAGATATCTACTGGCTGACGGACTGGCCAGGCGGACGTGAAGCTTACGTGCTGTTCCAAAAAGATGGCGCCCCAGTGGTCATCAACCAGCTATTCAATCACGTCCCGATGGCGCGCGTCCTTTCGGTCATAGATGATGTCCGCTGGGCTGGTGCTAACACCGCCGCAACTGTCTCGGAAACTATGGGAAAACGGGGGCTTTCTGGAAAAAAAATAGGGCTGGTTGGTTCTATCCCCTATCGCCACTATCTGCGATTCACTGAAGATCACCCCGACACCACATTCAGCGATGTCAGCAACGCCTTTCGCATGATGCGGACAATCAAAAGACCGGAGGAAATTGCACGGCTGAGGAAAGCCTCAGAGCTGACAGATAAATCAATTACCGCAGTCGCTGAAGGTCTCAAGGCTGGTATGCGTGAGGATGAAATTCCTTACCTCATCGAGTCTGCCTATCTGAAAGAAGGCGGCTATGCCGGCATTCACTTCATGACATCAATGTCGATGACCGACCCTGATTTCCCGGTTCCGTCGCAATTCCATTCAAGCCGGAAGCTTCAGAACGGCGACTGCCTGAT
Source organism: Alphaproteobacteria bacterium UBA2964 (assembly GCA_905182615.1). Taxonomy (GTDB): domain Bacteria; phylum Pseudomonadota; class Alphaproteobacteria; order MPNO01; family UBA2964; genus UBA2964. The sequence continues at coordinate 9,126 of CAJJCG010000052.1, forward strand.
AACCGAAATCTCCGGAGCCTATTGGGGCTATAGCGGCCAAATCCATCGCACCTTCTCGCTCGGCCAACCAACAGATGAATGGCAGAAGCTGCACGACGTTGCGGTCGAAGGGTATCTCGCTATCGAGAACACAATCAAAGACGGTGCGACAACTACGGATGTAGAGATCGCTGCCGATATCATCCACGACCGTGGCTATACGATCCTCGATGATTTGCTGCATGGCGTGAACCAGTCGCCACCGATCATTCAGACACGTAAATCCAAACGGCATGAAAATTCAGAAATCACCTTCCGGGAGAACATGGCCATCACCATCCAGCCAAACGTCATGACCAATGATGAGAGGATGGGGCTACAGTTCGGTGAAACTGTGATCGTCACCAAGACCGGTTGTGAGCGGCTTAATGCCTATCCTCGTGAGTGGGTGGTCTGTAAGGGATAACTATCCTTAGAAATCATCATCACGCGGTGGTATTTGCAGTCCACGAATAACGGCCGGTCGTTCGCCGATCCGTTTCAGCCAGGCCTGAACATTGGGATAGAGATCCAGATCGATTTCCTGCATGTCGTAGCGATAGATCCATGGGTAGGCCGCGAAGTCAGCGATGGAAAGTTCACCAGCGAGGTAATCGCGCCCTTCGAGACCACGATCCAAAACACCATAAACCCGGTTGTTCTCCTCCTGCCACATATCAAGATGCGCGTGTTCTTTTCCGGTATCGCGATTGCGAACCTGCCAATGAACGCAGAGCCCGGTATGGGTGATATGCCCAGCAGCAAAATACAGCCAGTTGATAACTTCGATCCGCCCTGCGCCATCTTTCGGTAAAAACTTGCCGGACTTCTCAGCGAGATATTGCAGGATCGCGCCGGACTCAAAGACAGAGACAGTCTCACCACCCGGCCCATCATCATCCACAATACACGGCACGCGACCATTCGGATTGATCTTTAGGTACCAGTCTTCCTTCTGCTCTTTCTTTTCCAGAGCCATCGGCCGAACTGTATATTCCAGCCCGGATTCCTCGAGCATGATTGAGGCCTTGCGGCCGTTCGATGTCGCCTTGCTGTAAAGTGTAATCATCGCTGTCTCATTGTTTAGAGGATTCTTGATCGGGGCTCGTCGCCGCCTTAGCCTCCTGCCGAGCCATCCACAGAATACCAATCAGGATGATCAGCCCACCGGCCCAGACCCAGATATCGGGAAATTCCTGAAACAGAATAAAGCCAAGAAGAGCAGAAAATATCAATCTGGTGAAATCAAACGGCATGATCACCGTGGCATCCGCTGCTGCATAAGCGCGCGTCAGGCATCGCTGGGTCATGGTGCCAAACAGGCCGGTCGAAGCCAGCAACAAAAACTGCCAAAGGTCAGGTGTCTTCCAAACCAGTATCGCCGGGATCAGAGCACATGGCGTGAACACCATCATTTGCCAGACGACTATGGTGTCGGGTTTTTCGGTCCGGGCCAGCGACTTCATAATGATGGTCAGCGCCGCCATCAGGATCACCGCCGCAAAGGCATAGAGAGCACCGGTTGATACCTCTTCCATACCGGGGCGGATAATGAGCAAGGCACCAATAAACCCGACAATCGTTGCCGCCCAGCGCCGGCCATGTGCAGCTTCATGCAGAATGATAATTGCCGCCAGCGAAGCCACCATTGGCCGGGTCGACATAATCGCAGCAACCTCACCCAGCGTCGCTAAAGCCACAGCAGAGAACAACAAATAGATCACCGCGAGACCGGTAAACCCGCGCATCAGATGCATACTGACACGCTGCGTCTTTAACTCACCAAGACCTACTTTAAATAACCACGGCAACAGGAAGATGCCGCCAAACAGACTGCGGAAGAACACGATTTCAAAGGTGTGGATTTCACCGGTAAAATATCGAGCAACGGCCGCCATACAAGCCCATGACGCCATCGACCCCATCATCCACAGAGCGCCGCGAACGGGGTCAGGCAAATTGGAAATCAATGGGAGTGCTGTTCAGAGAGAGTGAGCATTTCCTCAGGCTACGGCTGAAACCTGCCCAAAGATAGAGAGGGGATACAAATTGTCAGTACTCGCAGTGGCTGGTCGTCCCCTTGCGAACCGAACCAACGAGGATCATTCTACTATCCTTCCCGTCGTTAGGCATAATTCCAATCAATGGCTGACCCTGAAATCCAAACTTTGCCTGAAACCTATCCCTGGCGCCTGCAGCTGCCGATCTATGCCAGCGGGTTTTTCAACGGCAATGTCTATTTCCTGACAGGCATCTTGATCCCGCTCTGGGCGTTGATTGTCGTTGGTCAAGATCAGGCATTTCTCATTGGACTTATTGTTGCCTCACGTCAGATATTGCCGGTTCTACTGGCCATTCATGGTGGCGCGCTGATGGACCGGTTCGGTGCACGGCGGGTCATGCTGGTGTTCGGCGCAATCGGTACAATGAGCATGGCGGCCTTCCCGTTCTTTCCCTTTGTCTCGGTGATCATCGCTCTACAAATGTTGAGTGGCTTGGCGGAATCACTGGGTTGGGTTGGCAGCCAGACACTGGTGGGTACCGCTCTCAAAGGTCATTCCACCTATACCGGGCGTTTGAGTTTTTCTCTGCGTCTCGGTGGATTCTTCGGCCCCTGGCTCTGTGGTGTTGCCTGGCATCATTTCGGCCCCACCATCGGTTTTTTTAGCATTGCCGGCTGGATTGCCCTTGGCTGGATTGCCGGCTGGCTGGTGCCGGTGCGCGAAGAAAAACGATCTGAGGCCGACGGACCGTTTCGGGTCGGCGAAATCATGCCGCGCTGGTCCGACTATGTTGCGACCTTCCGGATGATCACCATCGCCTCCGTCGCGCTGGTAGTCGCCGTGACGTTCATGCGTCAGACCGGATCAGGGATGCAGCTTTCCTTCTATCCAGTGTGGTTGAATCAGCTTGGCATTAATGCCGCCGATATCGGGTTTATGGTCGGGTGCAGCCATATTCTGTCAGCCAGCACGTCTCTGTCTGTCGGTGTCGCCACGCGCTGGATTGCAGGACATTGGTTACTGGTTATTACCATTGCGATTTCGGTCGTCACGATTGCGGTAACGCCCCTACTCGGTGCCGACTACATTACCGTGCCGGGCGTGGGGAAGGTCTATTTCATTCTGTTTGGTGTGATCTGTTTCCGAGGTCTGGCGCAGGGCTTCAACATGCCGCTGATGATGTCTATCGGCATGCAGGCGGTCGCCGCACACGAACAGGGCAAGATCGTTGCGTTGCGGATTACAGTCAACCGCCTGACATCGGCCATAATTCCATTGGTCATGGGTGCCATAGCGCAAGTCTTCGGGCTTGAAATCAGCTTCTATGTGATCGGCGGCATCGGCCTCCTCGGCCTTGTCTTTATCTCAATCTGGATGCTGCGCTCGCCCTCGTTCTCCGGCAAAAAATAGATCAAACAATCTGACCGGTCGGGTTGGCGCTAACCATAATCGAAGTGGTACAATAACAAATCTTTAAATTTTAAAGCATGCCACCCGCCACATGGCTACCGAACCAAACCCAACCTATTCAATCAGCATGCAATCCGCGGTCTACAGCACTGCGTTTTTCAATGGCACGGTGCAGTCTATGGCATCGACCATTGTTGCGCTGTTGGTGGTCGCGCTCATCGACAAGAACCTCGCGCTGCTGATCGGTGTCATCCTCGCCTCGCGCCAGTTTCTGACCGTCACCCTGTCGGTCTATTCGGGGACGCTGATGGACAATTTTGGCACCAAGCGGGTTATTATCGCCTTTGGTGTCGCCGGTGTTCTCTCCGCCCTCGCCTATCCTGCCATATCAATGGTTCTTGGCGTCGAAGTTGGCGCCAGTCTGCAAAATCCCGGCATGGCATTAATACTGGCCGTTATTTTCGTACAAATGATTTCAGGCTGGTCTGAAGCCACTGCCTGGATCGGCAGCCAGACTCTCGTCGGCCAACTCATGAAAGGTCACCCGGTCTATGCCGGACGCATGACCTTTGTCGCCCGTCTCGGTGGTTTCCTTGGCCCGCCAGCCATTGGCTATGCCTGGGATTTTTGGGGGCCGTGGGGCGGATTTGGCTTCCTCGCAGTGTGGATCGTTGGCGGCATGATTGCGGCATCTTTTCTGCCCGACACACGCGCCGCAACACAGGAATCACGCGATGATGCAGAGAAATCAGAAGAACCAGATGCCGAGGATGTAACACCGGTAAAACAATCCAACTATGGCCAAACGCTTCGGCTGCTGCTGATCCCCGCCGTTGCCATGGTGATCATGGTGACTGTGATGCGCCAGACCGGCTCAGGCGTGCAAAGTTCGTTCTATGTTGTTTGGCTGAGCGAACATGTAGGTATTCAGGGCAGCACCATCGGCTGGCTTATTGGCGCGGCGAATGGCGCATCAGCTATTGCGGCGCTTTGTACGAGCCCCCTTATGAAACGCTATTCGGCACATTGGCTGTTGATCCTTATGGTCACAGTGTCCGTCATTGCCATTGCCGTCACGCCATTATTCGGCACGACATTCTCAACATTGTTATTTATGGCGCTGCTCGGTGGGATCTGCGTTCGCGGCTTCGCTCAGGGATTAAACCTGCCGCTGATGATGATCATTCTGTCACGAAACGTGGCACCACATTTGCAGGGCCGGGTTACGGCTCTGCGCATTTCGTTCAATCGCTTTGGAGGATTATTGGTTCCGCCCGGTATGGGGGCGCTGGCCGATATGGAGATCGTCGGCGGACTGGCGAACGCATTTTATATCGTAGGGATTGCCGGCGTCATCGCCCTCGGCGTGTTATCTCTATGGGTGCTGTTCTCGCCGAGTTTCAATAAAGAATAGCCCGACCAGGCCAATACCTATCAAAAGGGTATTTCACCGAGCACCGTCGTCCGATGCATACGGCGTGCCTGGCCTTCTGGCACACCAAGCAGTGCGAGATGGATCGTCGCCCGGTTATCCCACATCAGCAGGTCACCAACGGTCCAGCGGTGGTGGTAGATGAAGTCGCGGTTCTGAATATGTGCGAACAGCTCATCCAACAGAGGTTGGGCTTCAAAATCGTCCATATCCTTGATACCAATGGTGAAACGCGGCGAAATATAAAGCGCTTTCTTGTCGGTATGGGGATGGGTCCGAACAATCGGGTGGAACGAATCCGGTGGCGACCGTTTGTAATAGTCGGGGTCATTCATATGCCGGACCGGCACCGACAGGCGCTGGTTTTTCATCCGGTTAAAGCTGTGAATACCAACCAAACCATCGAGCCGTGATTGCATATCATCCGGCAGAGCCTCATAAGCGCGGACCATATTAGTCCACTCGGTGTCACCGCCATCCTTTGGCACTTTAATTGCCTGCAGCATCGTGTAGCCGGTCGGCTGATCGACATAGGAATGATCCGAATGCCATTCGCTGCCACCATCGGGAAGGCCTATGAATTTTCCGTCTTGTTTCTCATTGGACAGGATCATCACTTCAGGCTGATCCTTCATCAGATATTCTGGCGAGATGTGGTACTGAATTTCACCAAACCGGCGCGCAAATTCGGTCTGTTGAGCAGGCGTCAAATCCTGGTCTTTGACCACTACGACTAGGTTCTGATGGAACACATCGCGTAGCTCTTCAAACCTCGCATCGTCCAGCTCTGCCGCGTTAATGCCGGAAATTTCCGCCCCCAACGCCTCTGACAGTGGTTTAACCGTCATATTGTCCATTACTGTCGCCATGAAGACCTCCCGAAATTAGCCTGCATTGATTTTAGCATAGATTACCATATTTTCTGTTCGATGTCAGAGCAGGAAAGGCTTGGAAATTGATACGATCTCTAAACACTGTAGCGTTGTGTCTCTTTACCGCGCTGATTCTGTCTCTTGCCGGATGCAGCAAACCCGAGCAGATACCCGGCAAACCCTGGCACCACACAACGGAGGGTTATCGTAACCCAGTAGGGAGCCCGCAACGCAATAACTGGACAGATCGCCTTCCCTGGCTGTTGGAAAAGTTTACCGCTTTCGCATTCTCCAGCGAAAAACCAGTTTTACCGCCAACTCATACCCTACCCAAAACGCAGGTTTTGGAAGGGCTCAAATCAACCGCTAGCAAGAACACGGTCACCTGGCTCGGTCATATGACGGCGCTGCTGCGGATTGACGGCAAAACCATCCTGACCGATCCATGGTTGACCAGCCATGCATCACCCGCCCGTCCGCTGGGGCCAAAACGCTATGTGCCCCCCGCTCTGACAGTGGACGAATTGCCACCAATCGATTTCGTGTTGATATCACACAGTCATTTTGATCATCTCGATTTGCCGACTATTAAGACCTTACCAAACCGAGACCGCATAACCGCCATGGTACCACTCGGTCTGGGTATATATTTTCGCGACAGCGGCTATGGCACGGTCATCGAGCTCGACTGGGAGAAGTCATCAGCGTCGAAGGGTATTAAGTTTACCGCATTGCCGGTCATTCACTGGTCGAAGCGATCTTTGTTCGCGAACAACGACACTTTATGGGCTGGTTGGGCGATTGAAGGAAAAAGCGGCGCGCGGGTGTATTTCGGTGGCGACGCCGAATACGGCCCGGTTTACGCCGATACCGCCAAGCGCCATGGCGGGTTTGATATCGCGCTGCTTTCCATCGGTGCTTTTCTGCCCCGCGCCGTTATGCATGGGGCGCATTGTGTACCGGAAGATTGTTTGAAGATCGGTCATGACCTTCGCGCCCAAACCCATGTCGCAATGCATTGGGGGACGGTTAAGCTCGGAGATGATAGCCCCGGTCAGGCCATAAAACGCTTTCGAGCAGGCGGCAAAGCCTTAGGCATCGCCGATAAAAACCTGTGGGTGATGAAAATCGGCGAAACGCGTATTCTACCGAAACGCTAACGATAAATAACCTAGCACGAGACAGGGAAACCCATGACGAACACACCGTCGCCGATCCCGCCAATCAGGCGCATCATCACCGGCCATGACAAAGATACCAAGGCCGTCGTCACGATTGACGATTTCGCGTCCAATCACAAAGGGCGTGAAGGCGTCACCAACTCCCTAATCTGGTCAGCCGATGAAATGCCGATTGAGGTTTGGTCGGATGAGGATTTCGGCGCGCGCCAGGTTGATCGCCAGCCACCGCCACGTGGCACCAACATCTGCTATATCGATTTCCTTCCCGGCAACCCTCGTGAGATGCACCGGACCGACACGCTCGATTATGTGATGTGTCTGTCGGGTGAGATTGATATGGAACTCGACGATGGCGCGGTGACGCATTTGAAAGCAGGAGGTCTGATGGTCCAGCAAGCCACCAGCCATGCCTGGGTCAATCGCGGAACACAAATCTGCCGTCTCGCTTTTGTGATGCTGGATGCCAAGAAGCAGCCAGGTACCGGCGCTGTCTCACCACCGCGCATGAAACCACATGACGGCACCGGCGACCTGCCCGATCCACCCTTGCGCCGCGTCGTGACAAAGAACAATGCCAATGGAAAATCGGTTGTTGAAATGGCAGGAACAGCCAGTAACCACAAATGGTCCGGCCGCGGCATGGTCGCCACCCTGATCTGGTCAACGGATGAATGTCCGGCAGATGTCTGGACCGATGAAGATTACGGTGCTCGCGCCCTAGGCACGCAACCACCGCGCAATGGCTCCCGTTTCACCATCAATGATTACCCGGCTGGAATGCCGGGCCGGATGCACCGCACCGATACCATCGACATCATTGTCGTTATCGATGGCGAGATTGATATGGAGCTGGATGACGGCGCCGAAACCCATCTTAACAAGGGCGACATCATGATCCAGCAAGGCACCAACCACGCCTGGTGGAACCGCAGTGACAAAACCTGCCGCCTCGCCATCATCCTGATCGATGCCAAGGAAGGCGGCTTAGCGATCACGGCTTAAGCGAAGCAGCCTATTTCGTTTCAGATCGCGTCAGCGATCGCCTTGCCGACTTCGACTGTCGTGGCATTGCCGCCGAGATCCCCAGTCTTGGGGCCATCATTACGTAGAAGGTCTTCAATGGCGGTGACGATCGCGGCGGCGGCGTCACCCTCCCCCAGATTCTCCAGCATCATGGCACCGGACCAGATCTGAGCGATGGGGTTGGCGATGCCTTTGCCCGCTATGTCGGGGGCAGAACCGTGCACCGGTTCGAACATCGACGGATGATTTTTCTCCGGGTTGATATTGGCCGAGGGTGCAAGCCCAATGGATCCCGCGATGGCCGGGCCCAAATCGGACAAAATATCGCCGAACAAGTTTGAGCCGACGACAACATCGAACCAGTCCGGATGCAGGACGAAATTCGCCGTCAGGATATCGATGTGATACTGATCGGTTTTAATATTTGGATATTGTGCCGACATGGCGGCAAACCGTTCATCCCAATAGGGCATGGAATGGATGATACCGTTTGATTTGGTCGCCGACGTCACTTTTTTTGCCGCACGCGTTTTGGCCAGCTCAAAAGCAAAACGCATGATGCGGTCGCAGCCCTTGCGGGTGAACACCGCCTGTTGGACCGCCAGTTCTTCATCGCTATCCTCATAGAGCCGCCCGCCGATTGTGGAATATTCGCCTTCGACATTCTCCCGTACGACGTAGAAATCAATATCTTCCGGCGCACGATCCGCCAATGGCGACGTCACCCCTTCCAGCAGTCGCACCGGGCGCAGATTGGCATATTGGTGGAATTCGCGCCTGATCGGGATCAGCATATCCCACAAGGAAACATGATCGGGCACGCCCGGCCAACCGACCGCACCCAAGAAAATGGCGTCATAACCTGACAGCTGCTGGATCCCATCTTCCGGCATGATGCGACCCGTGCTCGTATAATGTGAACAATCCCAGGGCAGTTCCGTCCAATCCAGCGAAATGCCAAATTTCGAACAGGCGGCTTCGACGGCGCGAATACCTTCGGGCATCACTTCTTTGCCGATCCCGTCCCCGGCAATGACAGCAATTTTACGATTAGACATTTATCTTCCTTTTCGCTCCGAACTAACCAGGCGAAGCGCCTACTTCTTCTCAAACTGCTTATCACCAAACATGATCGACCACGCCTTATCGTCATGCACTGCCGGGCGCTGAGATTCAGCATCCAGCACTTGAACGGCCTTTTGTACCGCCGGGCGCGTATCGATGGCGTCAAACCACCGCGTCACGTTTGGAAAATCTGCATGGTCAACGCCGCGTCGTTCCGGTGCGCGGCACCATGGCCACACCGCCATATCAGCAATGGAATAGTCGCCTGCAAGGTAATCGTGCTTTTCAAGTTGCCTGTCGAGTACGCCATAGAGCCGATGGGCTTCATTGGTGTAGCGGTCGATGCCGTATTGCAGTTCTTCATCCGTCGCACGTTCGCGGGCGTAATTGCGGAAATGACCAACCTGACCGAACATCGGGCCCACCCCGCCCATCTGGAACATCAACCATTGCAGAACGTCATAATGACCCACCGGGTCACTCGCCAGTGACGGCATGAACTGACCGGATTTGTCGGCCAGATAGATCAGCATCGCGCCGCTTTCAAAGACCGAGATTTCATTGCCGCCCGCGCCGTCGCGATCAATCATCGCGGGGATACGATTATTGGGGCTAAAGGCCAAAAAATCTTCTTTAAACTGATCACCCGCCCGTATGTTGATCGGATAGACGGCGTATTCCAGCCCGGTTTCCTCGAACATGATATGGATTTTATGGCCGTTGGGAGTGCCCCAGCTATAGAGATCAATCATCGTGTTCGTTCCTCTAAATATGTGCAGTTGTCACAACTGCGTTGAGTTTATGATGATCCTGCCAGATGACGAACTCAATGGGTTATGGTGGATTTTTCCGACACGCATAGCCAAAGCAAGCTAGACTGGCCACATCATGTCAATAATCAGCAATCTTCTTTTCAGGGCTGCCCGCCGCATCGCCAGTGATGAACGCGTGCAGCAAAAGGCTACCGAGACTTACCGCGAAGAGATCAAACCACGCGCGGAAGCGGCATGGTCCGCGACCAAACCGCGGCTGGAAAACACTCGTGATGACATCAAGCAGATAGCTGAAGAGACCAAACCGACCGAAGAACCAGCCCGGTTCGCGGGCCGCGCAGCGCGACGGTTATTCGATGAAATTACCGGTGAGAAACCGAAGAAATAGACGCGGCTCTACTCGCTGAGCTTCTTGCGCAAAATCTCATTGACCATTTGAGGATTGGCCTCACCTTTGGTCGCCTGCATCACCTGCCCGACAAACCAGCCGATAATCTTTTCATTGCCGGATTTATACTGCTCGACCTGAGCAGGCCCCTTGGCGATGGCTTCATCGACAATGCCTTCAAGCTCACCAGAATCCGAAATCTGTTTCAGGCCTTTTTCCTCAACCACGACAGCAGGGTCTTTGCTAGTGGCACACATCTCAGTAAACACATCGCGGGCGATACGACCTGAAATCGTACCATCGGAAATCAAGCCCACCAGAGCGCCAAGCTGTTTAGCAGCGACCGGCGAGTCAGCAATATCCAAATCTTCTTTGTTGAGATAGCCGAACAGATCGCTGGTTACCCAGTTCGCCACTGTCTTGGCATCCTGGCCTTCGGCGGCCGCTTCGAAATATTCTGCTGTGGCCCGTTCAGCGACCAGCACATCGGCGTCATAGCCAGACAGGCCAAGCTTATCGACAAGGCGCCGCTTCTTGTCGTCGGGGAGTTCAGGAAGCGTACGACGAATTTCCTCGACAAATTCTTCAGAGAGGTTCACCGGCAACAAATCTGGGTCCGGGAAATAACGATAATCATGCGCTTCTTCCTTGGACCGCATAGAACGCGTCACGCCCTTATTGGCATCGAACAAACGCGTTTGCTGCGCAATCGTACCGCCACCCTCGATCACCTCGATCTGGCGGCGTGCTTCATATTCTATCGCTTGTGCCGCAAACCGGATCGAGTTCACGTTTTTGATCTCACAGCGGGTGCCAAGCTCATCACCAAGTTTGCGTACCGACACGTTGGCATCGCAGCGCATGCTGCCCTGCTCCATATTACCATCGCAGGTTCCGAGGTAACGCAGGATCGCCCGCAATTTGGTCAAATAGGCCGCCGCTTCGTCCGCCGAGCGCAAATCAGGGTCGGAGACGATTTCCATCAAGGTGATACCGGATCGGTTGAGATCGACGTAGGTGCTGCTGGGATCCATATCATGGATACTTTTTCCGGCATCCTGTTCAAGATGGATACGGGTGATGCCAACTGTTCGGCTTTCACCATCTTTCATGTCGATAATGATCTCGCCCGCGCCAACGATGGGATCACCGAACTGTGTTATCTGATAGCCCTGCGGCAAATCGGGATAGAAATAGTTCTTCCGATCAAACACCGAGAACCGATTGATCTGCGCTTTGATCCCGAGGCCAGTCCGCACCGCCTGTTCAATCGCCACTTTATTGATTACCGGCAACATGCCCGGCATAGCGGCATCAACCAGAGAAACATGTTCATTAGGTTCTGCGCCGAACGACGTACCCGCGCCTGAAAACAATTTAGCCTGGGAAATTACCTGGGCGTGGACTTCCAGCCCGATGACGACTTCCCAGTCGCCTGTACGGCCTGCGATCATATTTTTTTCGGTCATCAGCCCGCTCCCTGTCCAGGCGCAACACCACCGCGCACTGCCATCGTGGAGAGCAGTGTCAGCAGTGCATACATGCAGGACCGCATGAACCAGACACGTGACAGACGCTTGCGGTAATCCACCTTCATCTGTTCCGCAGCCTTTACACTCTCGGCTTCCGTCAAAGACGCCTGGAAATGTGGGTTCGCATCGCGATAAATTTCAAAGACAGCATAGGCTTGAACGATCAGCGACACGCCAAAGGCATAGAGTCCGCCAATATTGGTGAAGGTGAAATACTGATAACCAACAACACCAAGGCCGATATGGATAAGGACATACCAAAAATGATACCGCATGATCCCCTACGCCTTCTCACCGGGACGGGCGGTAAAACCGGCCGATTGTTCAAGCACGTCTGCGACGCGAAACAGTGTTTCCTCGTCAAACGCTTTGGTAATGAGCTGCAATCCCAGGGGCAGTCCATCTGAAGACAATCCGGCAGGCACCGAAATACCGGGCAACCCAGCAAGACTGGCAGGCACTGTCATCACATCATTCAAATACATTCCCAGCAGGTCGTCGCTCTTTTCACCATGGGCAAAAGCTGCGCTGGGCACAGCAGGCGTAAGAATTGCATCGACTGTTTCGAAAGCCGCTGAGAACTCATCGGCAATCAACTTCCGGACCTTCTGGGCCTTAATATAATAGGCGTCGTAATAACCTGCCGATAACACGTAGGTCCCCATCAAAATACGACGGCGCACCTCGTTGCCAAACCCTTCGGCCCGCGTGTTTTCATATACTTCGGCCAGGTTCTCGCCATCCGCGCGCAAGCCGTAGCGCATTCCGTCATAACGTGCGAGGTTCGATGAGGCTTCTGCCGGCGCAATGATGTAATAGGCCGGTAAAGCATATTTGGTGCGCGGAAGACTAACCTCAACCGCCTCGGCGCCAGCATCTTCCAGCCATTTTACGCCCTGATCCCACAAAGCGAGAATTTCAGGATCGGTTCCTTCGACACGGTATTCGCTTGGAATACCGATCTTCAGCCCTTTGATATCCTGGCCAAGCATTGCCTGAAAATCGGGGACTGGCATTTCCGACGATGTCGTATCTTTCGGATCAAACCCAACCATCGATTGCAGCATGATCGCCGCATCCCGGACAGTCCTTGTCATCGGTCCCGCCTGATCCAGCGAAGACGCAAAGGCAACAATGCCCCAGCGCGAGCAACGTCCATAGGTTGGCTTCATGCCGACGATACCGCAGAACGATGCCGGTTGCCGGATCGAGCCACCCGTATCAGTGCCTGTCGCCGCGAGACAAAGCCGTGCCGCGACCGCGGATGCTGAACCACCGGATGATCCACCCGGCACCAATGATTGATCGTCTGAACTCCGTTTCCACGGGTTAAGCACCGGGCCGAAATAACTGGTTTCATTCGATGAGCCCATGGCGAACTCATCCAGGTTGGTCTTGCCCAACATCACCATGCCGGCATCAACCATCTTGGAGCTCACAGTTGATTCATACGATGGAATGAAGCCTTCAAGCATATGCGACGACGCTGTGGACTGAATGCCCTTGGTGCAAAACAAATCCTTAATTGCGATTGGCAATCCATCCAGCGCGCCGACATCACCTCCGGCACGGCGCTTATCCGACGCTTCCGCATCCGCCAGCGCCCGCTCTGGCGTTTCCGTTACGAAGGCGTTCAGATCGCGTGCTGCTTCTATCGCCGTGATGTGCGCCTCGGTGATTTCTTTCGAGGAGAATTCACCCTGAGCAAGACCTGCCTGGGCCTCGGCAATCGTGAGGTCAGTGAGATTTGCCATTATTATTCAATCACCTTCGGGACAACGAAATAGCCCTTGGTGGTTTTAGGTGCGTTAGACAACACCGCCTCTCGGCAATCACCATCCGTCACGACATCATCACGCTGGCGCAGAACGGTGCCTTCAGCGCTAGATGCCATGGGGGCAACACCTTCTGTATCGACCTCATCAAGCTGCTCGACCCATCCAATAATTTTGGATAATTCATCGGCAAGCGCGCCGAGATCTTCTTCTGGAACTTTAATCCGGGCTAGCTGCGCAATGCGAGCCACGGTGGATTTGTCGACCGACATGGCGTATTCGTCTCAAAGCTTATGGTTCAGGGGTGTCACTTTCGCTGAGTTTCTTCGGATGAAAATGGCAGCTTTCTAAGGAATTCATCCTAATTTTAGCGCGCGGAAGGTAACATCGCCCATGACGGTTCGCAAGCTTATAGACTTCACGGAACTTCTGCCGCCAAACCGACGCCTTTTGGGACTCGATATCGGCGAAAAAACGGTCGGTTTGGCGTTGTCTGATATTTCCCGGACCGTGGCAACACCGATGGAAACACTGGTCCTGAAAAAATTCTCCAAGACGGCCGTGCAGCTCCTCGATATTTGCGTTGAACATGAAATTGCCGCCCTGATCATTGGATTACCGGTGAATATGGATGGCACCGAAGGACCTCGCTGCCAGTCGGTTCGGCAATTCGCCCGCAATCTTGAAGCACATTTCGATATGGAGATGGCGTTTTGGGATGAGCGCCTTTCCACAGTCGCCGTTACAAAGACGATGATCGAAGCCGATATGTCTCGCGCGAAAAGGGCCGAGAATGTCGATAAGATGGCCGCCGGATATATCCTCCAGGGTGCTCTCGACTTTCTCAACAATCACGCAACGAACATCGACGAGCCAAAGCCTGATAGCTGGGGTTAAATGGTCACCTGTTCTTCCGGCTGAAACTGCGTGACAGTTACTTCGTCACCGATATCAATCTGAGTCAAATCTTCTGCGACAATCAACGGTCCGTCATAGGTCTCCCGCGCAGCCGGAATGATGTCATCCGATGTTGTGTCACCGAGCAACAAAATATGGGTAAAGACGGCTAGACGAGGTTTGGTCCGCGAGAACACAACCCCCGCCTGATCAGGCAACGTATGATTATTCGTAATGCGCTCCAAATTTGCCTGCTCCATGCCATCCAACATGCCATGGACGACCTCGTGGATCAAAACATCCGCGCCCTTACCATACTTGATAACATTCTCGTTGAACCGTGTGTCACCAGACAAAACAACGGACCGGCCTTCAAATTCAATTTTATAGCCAAGCGCGATCAGCTTTTCACCGCCGTGATCTACGAGAAAGGGCACAATTTTCACGCCATTTTTTTCAAAGACGAACCCTTCCGTGATTTCGGTTGATTCGAGCTTGATTCCCTCCGGCGGATAGCTATGACTGCGCACCTTAATATCAGTGGCGAATGCCAAGGGCAGATGCTCAATCATCTGGTCCGTTCCTTCCGGTCCCCAGACTTTGAGAGGCACTTTGCGATTACCCCAAGGGCGTCCGATCCAGCCAGTGAGCCAGAGATCAGTAAACCCAACCAAATGATCGGAATGATGATGCGT
The DNA here is from genome assembly GCA_905182615.1 of Alphaproteobacteria bacterium UBA2964. GTDB lineage: Bacteria > Pseudomonadota > Alphaproteobacteria > MPNO01 > UBA2964 > UBA2964. Next base: position 24,190 of record CAJJCG010000052.1, read on the forward strand.
CAGAAACACACCTGTAATATCACCGAAAGGAATCTTGAGCTGATGCAGCCTTTGCATTGATCCGCGCCCGGCATCAAAAATCAGCTTCTCATCGCCAACCTCGATGAGCGTACTTGGACCGAACCGCCGCATTGTCGGCGGTGGGGCACCGGTTCCCAAAAGCGTAACGCGAAACATCTTGTTAGACATTATTCTTCTTCATTCATCGAAAATCATCAGGGTATAGTCGCCCGTTGAGACAAGCTTACGATGGAAATCGATATGAAGCCAAATCGAACGTCGTTCTTGGCTGACAACGAAACTGCTGCCAAACTCCAAACTTATGCCATCGCCATCGGACCATGAGACCGGAGGACACCATGCCCAAACTGCTTACCGAAGAAAAGATTATGCATTTTAACACGCAAGGTGCAATCGCGCCGGTCAAAGTCATGGAAAGTAACGAGGCTTTCGAATTTCGCAAGCAGTTCGAAGCTTTGGAAGAGGAAATTGGCGCCGAGGCCCAAAGCCGGTTCCGGATCAAGGCACATTTACCCTTCCCCTGGCTCACGAAGTTAATCAAAAACTCAAACATGCTCGATGCGATCGAAGACCTGATCGGCCCGGATATCATTGTTTGGGGGTCCAGCTTCTTTACCAAAAAGGCGAACGATCACCGTTTCGTTTCCTGGCATCAGGATTCAACCTATTACGGGTTTGATCCAGCGGAGTCAGTAACGGCCTGGATCGCCTTTTCAGACAGCACGCGAGAGACTGGCTGCGTCCGTATCATTCCAGAGTCACACAAGGGTGATGCCGTGATGAAGCATGTCGAAACGTTTGACCCAGAGAACCTACTTGCGCGTGGACAAACGATAGAAGGTGTCGATGAAACCGAGACCGTTGACCTTCAGCTTCATGCGGGGGAAATGTCGATCCACGACAACAGAACAGTCCATAGTTCGATGCCTAACCCCTCAAACATGCCGCGCATCGGATATGCAGTGCATCTCTGCGGCCCGCATGTACGGCAAACCCAATTTGATGGCTCAACAGGCACATTGGTTCGGGGGACCGACAATTACGGTAATTGGGGTCCAGATTTTGAGGCCGAAAAACATATGGACGCGGAATGCCTTGTAGCGCTCGATGTCGCTTGGGAGCGCTACCGAACCACCATGAATGCACCCTACCAGCAATAGTCACACCTCGAATATATCAAGGACAAAAGATGACAATTCTGCTCGCCAATTGTTTGGGCCCGGTTGCACGCTGGGCAGCCCCGATCCGTCAAGCTCTGCCCGATGAAGAATTCTTCACTGATCCGGAAAACTGTAACCTCGACGACGTCGAAGTGGTTTTGTTTTCTCACGGTGTCCCCGGAATTTTCCCTCGCCTGCCAAACATCAAACTAATTGTTGCGCTTCAAGCCGGGGTTGATGCCCTCCTAAAAGATCCAGATCTACCCGCCGATGTACCAATTGTTCGATCCAGCCCACCGCAAGGTGACCAGATGATCATGGAGTATGTGCTCCTCCATGTCTTACGACATCATCGGGAAATGCCCTATTTTCTGGAGAATCAAAGACGTTTGGTTTGGAAAAAGCCGGAAATATTTCAGGCTAGCGACCGACGTATAGGGTTTATGGGACTCGGGCTCATGGCCTTCAAATGCGCCGCTATCCTCCGCGACATCGGTTTTCACGTCGCGAGCTGGACCAGAACCAAGAAAGATCTCGAAGGTGTCGAAAGTTTCTACGGCGATCACGGACTAGAACCGTTCATGGCCAGAACAGATATTCTGATTAACGTCCTACCACTGACGCCAGATACCGAGGACATTTTGTGCGGGCGGACATTCAAGATGATGCCGAAAGGAGCCTGTATCATTAATATCGGTCGAGGGCCGCATGTCGTCGATAACGATCTCATTGCTGCGCTGGATTCTGGACATTTGGCTGGCGCCACGCTCGACGTATTCCGACAAGAACCCTTGTCTACCGACCACCCATTTTGGGCGCATCCGAACATCACGCTGATGCCGCATACGGCACGAAAAACGCAACCTATCGATATTGCGCCTCAAATCGTTGAAAATGTCCGACGGTTGCGAGCGGGGGAACCCCTTTTGCAACTCGTTAATAGAGAGGCTGGTTATTGATCCTGATCAATAGGAACGTTAACAAAGGCGAGGACATTCCTGTCCTGTTTCCCTAGAGAGTTCCGAAAGGCTTCTATTCAATGCTAGCGATCGCCGGTGCCATCCTGCCGATCTTTCTTTTGATCGTAATTGGCTATGTTTTCAAACGTACCGGCTTTCCGGGCGACAACTTTTGGGCACCTGCCGAAAAGCTGGTCTACTACGTGTTCCTTCCCGCTCTAATCATCCGAAGCATTACCGAATCCGACCTTACAACCATGCCGGTCGGACCGATGGCGATGGCAATTCTGTCACTCGGTAGTTGTATGATCGTGCTCGCCTTGCTTACGAAGCCAATTTTAAGGATCGACGGGCCGAGCTTCACCTCTGTGCTCCAGGGCTCGACCCGCATTAATGCCTATCTTTGTTTCGCGATTGGGGACGCTCTATACGGCCCTAAGAGCGTTGCCCTCTGCGCCTATTTTCTTGCCGTAATGATGCCCTTTATCAACGCAGCACTAGTCGCGTTGATGTCGGCCTATGTTGGTTCAGGCAAACCAAACTGGTCACGGGTCCCAATCCAGGTTCTTCAAAATCCGATCATCATAGGCTGCGCCATTGGCTGGACGATAAACACGCTTGCCATCCCAATGCCGAGTTGGCTGATGACGCTTCTATCAATTCTGGACCGTGGCACCCTTCCAATCGCTCTGCTCTGCATCGGCGCTGGACTGGTTATCATGATGGACCGCACACGTATTGTTGCGCTCGGGACAGCAGTCCTCTTAAAGCTCTGCATCATGCCGGTTATCGCCATCGCGCTATGTCATTTTTATGGTGTCTCTGGCCTGCCTATGGCGATCATCGTTCTATATGGCGGCGCTCCAGCTTCGCCTGCGTCCTACATTCTCGCTCGCCAGATGGGAGGCGATGCCCCGCTTATGGCCGCAATCCTATCTGCTCAAACGATCCTGGCGGCCCTAACGCTGCCACCGATCTTGGCCTATATCGCCCTTTAATTTCTAATAGTTCCCGACTTTCCAAACCCTAGGTTGCGCTGGATAATGCAACAAACACAAATGAACGGATCATCTTATGTATTTTGACGCTGACAAAAACGATCACGGCCTCCCCTACAATCCGATCAAGGCACTTACAGTGCCCCGGCCCATAGGCTGGATCAGTACGATCAGCAAAGATGGCGTCGGCAACCTTGCTCCGTTCAGCTATTTCAATGGTCTATCCTACAACCCGCCATTCGTGATGTTTTCAGGCGGTTCCCGGGAGGATGGCACCAAGAAGGATTCAGTGCTCAACGCTGAAGAAACCGGCGAATTCGTTTTCAACATCGCCACCTACGACACCAAAGACAAGATGAACGATTCAAGCTGGATCGATGACCCGGCCGTTGATGAACTATCGGAAGTAGGGCTAACACCGTTACCCTCTGTACAGGTCAAGCCGCCACGGGTTGCTGAATCTCCTGCGCATTTCGAATGCGTCTACCATCAGACGGTGGTGCTGCCGGGTCATGCGCCGGAATCCGTTCACCACGTCGTCTTTGGCCGTGTCGTCGGTGTTCATGTTGATGACGACTACATCACCGAAGGTGGCTTGGTCGACACGCTGAAGATGAAAGTAATCGCTCGGCTTGGTTACAAAGATTACACCACGATCGAAAGCACGTTCTCGATGAACAAGCGAACGGTCGAGGACAACTATCTTCCAAAAGACGAAACGCAGGCGCCAGAATAATCCTGCAGATGAGAGCGGGGTTCACAAACGAGTTTGCGTTTCTCACTATAATCTTGGGCGCTGGCTTCTTATTTACTGCCGCCCCTATGGTAGTAGCCCAATCGGGCCCCTCAGCAACGAGCGGAGGAAATATAGGATTGCCACAATCGCCGGGTAATATCGGCAAGCTGAAACGCGGTGATGACGGTAAAATTATCCGAACGGGGCCCTCTGAGATACAACCAGATATCTCTTCAGAGACAGGTCAACGCCCAACGATTTAGCCCCCACTCAACCGCCTGGGCAACCAACGCAACGGAAAAAAATATACAGCACGCGCTTGCTTGAAAATTTACAGAGACAATCTGACCACAAGACACGCGCCAGCCGACAACAAATCGAAATTGATGCTCTTTTAAGGGATGAGGACCGTGCAAGGAGCAGTGGTACTCTCGTGGATGCGAGAGGACTTACGGTTAGAGAAATTGCTTTGTTTGGGAGATTGCAGCGTCGCCGCCGGGATGTAATGCGCCACGAGATGGAGTGCTTCCAATCAGGCCAACCCTATGCCTCGTTTCCACAGTATTTCTATGTCAGAGGTCCCCTTAATCGACTATTCGCGATTTCGGGCATTGTAAAATTTGATGCGTCCCCGATACGGGGCAACAAAAAAGAAACGTTAATCAAACTGGGAAAACTACGGCGCGCAGCACTTGCACCGCGAACGCCATCAAATCAAGACCGTCAAGTTGTTGCGGAACTTGCCCGATTGATTTCCATTCTTCGCGCTAGTCGATAAAAAAGCGAGCTCGAAGGCCCGCTTTTTTATCAAATCTTACGCTGCGACTCTGCTTGCTCCAGCATCGCAGGAATCGATCGCCCTGACGGCGGAATCCCTAACCGCCTCCGGCTCCAGCAATCCCCACTGGCATATGCGCCGAAAATCGACACTGTTTGTCAGCAACCATTCCCGAGCCTCTTCCCGCAGAACCCTGGCTTCACGAGCTTCACTATCACCCGTCTCGCCATTGATCCCCCGGCGATTCAAAGCGTCGTGAAATGCACGGGCTATTACCGCACGGAACAGGGTCACTTCGCCAGCGACTGTGGCGATATTCGTCATCTCCCGATTATTCGGATCGAAATTCATCCTCATGTCCCCCATAACCATCGACCATTGCAGTCGTGGTCTGTTTATTAGTCTTATGCCGACCCTTATGGGCCAGCGATTAGTTACAAAGAGATCTTAGTCGAGCAAATCACCGATGTGTAGCTGTTTTTGCGAATCTGTCTCAAAAATGCGAATTTACTCAGAAAGCGATAAGCTTGCCGCTAGCACCGTTCGGCTTTAGAAGTATTTAGCATCATTTAAGCTGTATTTTTGCGGCTGACCGAAAGGATGAGACGTGATCGACCCGATAAGCTGGGGCTATTCATGGCCTTATATATTGACCGCTTTCATCGGCGGATATTCGATCGGCTCTGTGCCCTTTGGCCTCTTGTTTACAAAGATGTCAGGGCTCGGCGACATCCGTGAAATCGGATCAGGCAATATTGGCGCCACAAATGTCCTCCGTACTGGAAAAAAGGGAATCGCTGCCGCAACATTGTCCGCAGATATCATCAAAGGGGTATTCGCCGCTCTAATCGGGACACAGTTTGGCCCGGACATCGCAGTCGTTGCCGCGCTCGGCGCCTTTCTTGGTCACCTCTTTCCAATTTGGCTCAAATTCCAGGGCGGAAAAGGTGTTGCGACCGCTATTGGTATTATTTTTGCTCTGTCCTGGCAGACGGGGTTCATCGCTATCGGCATATGGGTCCTCGCCGCAGCATTGTTTCGCTATTCTTCTCTTGCCGCCCTTTTTGGTGCCGTTG
>CAJJCG010000053.1 GCA_905182615.1 Alphaproteobacteria bacterium UBA2964
CGCAGCTTTTTTGATTAATGGAATAGCGTCTTCTGCGTTTCCGGTATCGAACAAAATGATACCAAGCAGGTGCGTTGCATCGATATTATCCGGTTCCTGTTTTAGCGCGGCCTGATAACAACTCTCTGCTTCAGCGAGCCGACCCGCCTGATGGTGGGCGAGGCGTTCTCCAATGTTTCGCGGATTGATGCCATTTCGTCTTCGAGGGTGTTTAAACTAGGTCGTAGGGAATTTGAGTCGGGCCGTTATAGGACGCGATATCCCCGTTCTCAATATCATAGCGATATTGTTTAAACGTCCCAGACCGCTGGCTGCGGACGATGAACCCGATAGTGCGGTGGTTACCATTGGCCTCCTGGTGGATCTCCCACGGCGGCACGACATCTATATAGCCGGGGACAACATCAAACTCGCCGTTGGTCTTCAACTCGGCGGGGCCTTCTTCGGTTGGATTATCATCAACCCGGCTAAAGCGTTCGATATGCTCGCCGCCATTGAGGACTCCATAGAGGGTCCAGCTCGGGCCATGGTCATGTACGTTGGTCACTGATTTTGGACCTTTAACCAAAGCATTCAGGACGAATCCGTAGTCGGGGTCTTCGTAGAACAGCAGGTTTGAGGGTGGGCCGTCGCCTTTCTTGGTGTCAGGCCAGGTCTTGGATTGTTCCACCAGGGCCGGGTCAGCGAGCAGGGTCTTTAGGTCATTGGCGACGACTGGCCATAAGGTTTCGCCCTCTTTACCCTCTGCGCAATAGGAGCGGATAGTATCGACAAAGTTCTGTACGAGTTCTGGAAGCGGATTGTTTGCCATGTTTTGAAATCCCAATGGACGAAATTGAACTTAAGTTTTGGAGCGGATTTTCCTGACCGTCAACCAATTGCGGCAAATTCGCTGGGTTTGATAGATTGGCGAATCCACGAAGCCCGTATAGAAAATACTAAGGAAACTAAGTGTTTGGCGATCAACGATCTAATTTTCCCATGTTTTGTTGGGGTTTGCTGGGTATTACCCGAGAAATACAAGCTTGCAATTCCTGATGAGGCCACGTAAAACCACTCCCGCGTCGGGTGCTCGGCTAGGCGCTGCGATACGTTTTAAAAAGACGAATTCCGGGTAACTGACGTTTAAGGACGGACTAGGAGAGAGAAATGCCGACTGCCAGAGAAGAACTCAAACCAAAGCCAGTGACAGATCATCTTCGAGATCTGCGGGGCACCATCGACTTCCTGAAACAGGAAGGTGACATCATTGAAACCGATGTCGAAGTTGATCCTGATCTTGAGATTACCGGTGTCCAGAAGCATCTCGATGGCGGTTGCCCGATTCTGTTCAACAACGTCAAAGACAAACCCAATCATCGCGCGATCACGAACCTGTTCGCTGATCAAGGGATCATGTGCAAGATGTTCGGCGTCAACAACATGCAGGAAATGACGCTGGCAATTGCCAACGCGATCCGCAATCCGTTGCCGCCGGTTATCGTCGATTCCAAAGACGCGCCAAGCCATGAAGAAGTCATTCTCAACCCGGCCGAAGTTAACGAGCATATGGTGCCGATCCGCCATACGACCTACGAGTCAGAATTGACCGTTGGTTCTGGGCAGCGCCTGTTCGCCGGTGAGTATTTCGAAGGCGGTACGGATATGGCCTATAACCGGATGAACTTCCGGTGGGGCAATGTTGGTACGTTCCAGATCTCGCCCGGTTCGCATGGCTGGCAGGTTATGGCCAAGCATTATCGCGACGACGAGCCCATTCCATTGACGATGAACTTTGGCATTCCCTTTGGCCCGAACCTTCTGGCTGGTGCCGGTTTTGACTATGTCATCCTGCCAACCGGTTGTGACGAGCTCGGTGTTGCCGGTCGTCTGATTGGTGAGCCGGTCCGCATGGTCGAAGCCAAGACGGTTCCTGGTGCTTACGCTCTGGCCGATGCCGAGATTACGCTGGAAGGTTATTTGTATCCGCGTGATCGCCGGTATGAAACGGCTGAATCAGAAGAAGCAGGTGTTCAGGGCCGCTACCATTTCCATCCCGAATGGGCTGGTTACATGGGCAAGGCCTATAAAGCGCCGACCTTCCATGTGACCGCGGTTACCACGCGGGCCCGTGAATCCAAGCCGATTGTTTTCCCGCTTGGCGTTCACACCATGGATTGCCAGAACATCGACACCACGGTCCGTGAAGCTGCGATGTATGAGCTCTGCGAGCGCATGCAGCCCGGCATCATCCAGGATTGTAACATTCCCTATCCGATGACGGATTGGGGTGGCGCGATCATTCAGGTCAAGAAACGCAGCCAAATCGACGAAGGTTGGCAGCGCAACTTCCTGTCAGCCATCCTCAGCTGTTCGCAGGGTTCGCGTCTGGTTGTTGCGATGTCCGAAGATACGGACATCTATGACATGGATGACGTGATTTGGAATCTGACCACACGCGTCAATCCGCAGACGGATATTCTTAATCCGATCCCGGGTGGTGTTGGCCAGACCTTTATGCCCGCCGAACGTATGACGGCGGGTGACAAAGAGTGGACTGCATCCAATACCCGGTTCGAAGGCGGCATGGGTATCGATGCGACCGTACCATATGGGTATGAGAGCGACTTCCTGCGCCCGGTCTATCCGGTCGACACGGTGTTCCCTGAGAAGTTCTTCTCAGCGGAACAGATTGCTCACGCCAAGTCCTACATGACCAACAAAGGTTGGGTACACTCCCTGGCCCGCACTGGCCGGTAAGACTGAACGACATATTTGCAATCTGGGCGGCTCATTGAGCCGCCCTTTTTGTTTGGTATACCCTCTGAGTATACTAGAGGCTGCTCCAGCCCTCTCCCGCTCCCGACCACCCACAGGATATTCGCATTGGGCGGTCGGGAGCGGGAGAGGGCTGGCCCCGGAATTTTGGGAGACCCAAATATGTATTTAAAAAATGCCTGGTATGTCGCGGGGTGGAACCATCATCTCGATGACGGGTTACTGGCCCGGACGATTTGCGAAGAGCCGATTGTCTTCTTTCGCGGTGCCGATGGCAAAGTCGGTGCGCTCGAAGATCGCTGCTGTCATCGCAGCGCGCCGCTCTCGGTCGGGCGATTGCAGGGCAATGAGGTCGAATGCGGTTATCATGGGTTGCGTTTTGACCGCACCGGACAATGCACCGCCATCCCGACTCAGGAACTCGTGCCGCCGGGTGCCTCTGTGCGCTCATACCCGGTGGTGGAGAAAAGCCGCTGGATCTGGATTTGGATGGGTGATCCCGCCAAGGCCGATGAAAGTCAGATCCCGGATTACTTTTTTCTCGATAATCCTGACTGGGCCAATATCGATGATTACTTTTATGTCGAATGTAACTATCAGGCCTATATCGATATCCAGCTCGACCAGAGCCATTCGCCCTATGTGCATCCCGACACGTTGGGCAATGCCGCGAAGCTCCGCATAAAACCCAACGTCACCCGCGAGCCGCGCGCGCTTAAATGCGAACGGCTATTCCCGAATGAAGATCCACCGCCTTTATGGGCCAAGGCCGCTAATATTAAGGGCAAGGGTGATAGCTGGAACCGTTGGATTTACACACCGCCGGCGACGATCATGTTCGATGTCGGTGCGGCGCAGCTCAATACCGGTGCCTTTGAAGGTAATCGCGAACACGGAATCACGGTGCATAATGCGCATGCGATCACGCCCGAGACCGCGACGACGACGCATCATTTTTGGACGAACGCACGTGATTTTGGGCTCGATGACCCGGAGACTGCCGAGCAGCTAAGCATTATCCGCAAGGTGTTTCGCGAGGATGTGGCGATCTGCGAAGCCGTACAGAAACGCGTCAACCAATTCCCCAACGCGCCACAGATTGATGTCGCAATGGATCACCCAACGCTTCAGGCACGCAGCTTGCTGGCCCGGCTGATGGAAGAGGAACGCGAAAGCAGCGCGGCTTAAAACTCCTTACCTATTTTCTGAGATGTTTACCTAGAAAACCGGAGACAATCTTTCGTGCATTTTCAGTGGCCGTTTCACTGTAGAGCATTGGCGTACCCCTAAAGCCGTGACGCAGCGTCCGAAAGAACGAAATGTCGAATGCATGATAGGCACCGGGCAACACATATAGTTTTGTGTTCGGTCCGCGTGGCAAATGTGTCTGGCAATTCCGTAAGATGCGTTCGTCCTTTTGACCGATGATGGCGACGAACGGTAACGGAGCGTATGGCAACTTTGCCATCGGCAATGTGTACTGGACAGCACAATTTCCGTATAGCGATATGGCGGCGTTAAAGGCGTGGGACGGCTTAACCTTCGCATAGTCGGGCAGTATCGTCATGTGAATGACGATGCCGCCTAGGGAGAAGCCCGCTACCGCGACTTTTTTGTTTTTCACAATTGACAGTTTGTGCAGATAGGCCAACGCCCCGGGGGCATCTGCGGCGATAACCTTGTAGGGCCGCAGCGGATCGGCTGCTGTTGTCCGGGTGAAATCGTTTGGACAATTGGCGACCTCGCGGGAGCCGCAGCTGTCGGCGGTAGGCGAAACATATTCCTGCTTTACAAAGAATGCTGGCCAGACATGTCTAAGTTGCGGCGTACCCCGCCGCAGGTATGAAGAATGACGGTCGTCCGGAAATGGTCCCGCGCCGTCTGGTTTCGCCAGTAGCCCTCGTATTGAAAGAGGTTTTCCGGTTGCCAGGTCAGGTGCTGCAGATTTGAAAGTCACCGGCGTAGGGCCGGTGAACCCATATAGCAGGAGGCTGCTCAGCACTACCACGATCCGAGATGAAATTAGTGTTTTCATCATATCCCCAGTGTATCAGATCGTGCAGGCTGTGTTGTATCGTCAATCCTGTAACTGTTGAGTCTAGTTCGGGGATAACGAGAAATGCATGTTACCTCGCCTAAACATCATCCGGCGAATAGGTTAGATCCAGCCAGCCGAGTGCGATAGCTGCGCTATCCTGATGGTTTGGATTACAGTTGGCTGCCGCCTTACTCGGTGCCGCCGAATTCTTCCTGCCACTGTTCCTTTAGAAGCAGCCGGTTCATTTTTCCGCGTTCGGTCTTGGGGAGTTCATTCCGCACAATGATCTGCTTAGGCATCCGAAATTTTGGCAGTCTGGTGCTGCAATGAGCTAGCACGATGTCGGTCGTCAGCGTTGCGCCATCTTTGGGTGCAACATAGCAGACAACTTCTTCGCCATAGATATTGTCCGGGACGCCAATCGTTGCGGCTTCGGCGACGGTGGGTATTTGTAGCAGAATGTTGTCAACTTCTGCGGGTGAGATATTCACGCCGCCCCGAATGATCAGATCTTTGGCGCGGCCAGTGACGCTGACGCAGCCATCTTCATCCATGATGCCGAGATCGCCGGTGCGCAGCCGGTCCTGTGCGTGGATTTTCTGGTCGCCATTCTCATCAAGATAGCGATATGCGTTGGTCCTAAATCCACCGAGTTCAATCTCACCGGCTTCGCCGAGCGGCACTTCTTTACCGTCGCCATCGACGATGGTGAGCTTATGATAGGCGAGGGGCTTACCGACCGAGCCGAACTTACGCGTGTTTTCATTGGAGACCGCGATCCAGCCTATTTCGCTACAGCCATAACCTTGCGCAACGGGGACGCCGTACTTGTCTTCAAACTGTTTCCAGGTTTCGGGCATCAATGGTGCGGACGATGACGTCATGAACCGTAAATGTGGAATGTCGTCATGATGGATGTCGATAGGCCGATTGAGGAACATCGCGAGACCAGTCGGGTTACAGACACCGATGGTCGCCTTGTGTTTTTTGACCCAGTTAAAATACCGGCTCTGGGAAAACTTGCGGGCAAGCAGGATGGTGGCCCCTTTGGAGAGCGGGCTGAGCCCACTCAGTACCTGAGCCGAAATCCAGTTAAAGGCGCGGAATTCGAGAACTCGATCTTCCTCCGTTAACCCGAGACCTTCGGCGGTCGGCGGCGTGTTCTCTATTAGCTCACGGAAGCTAACGATGCAGCCCTTCGGCGCCGAAGCGGTGCCGGAGGTATAATAGATAGAGGCGTCATCTTCCCATCGGCTGATCGGTTCTACCGGATCAGAGACACAATTCTCCAATGCGCCGTAAAGACCTGTGGAGCTGCCATCGGCTTCCCAGTTGCCAAGATTGAGCCAGTCGCCCGGGGTTTTGCCGCTGAGACCACTAGAAACGATACGATCCTCGGAATCTTCATACAGGGTTAACTTGGGCTGCAACGCGTTAAGAATTTGTTCGAAATAGACTGCGTTCATTTCGACATGGATGGTGCAGACCGTCGCGCCATAGGCCATGCCTCCGATATAAACGCAGAGATGTTCGATCGAGTTGTTCGACAGCATCGCAACGCGGTCGTTTGGCCCGATGCCCTTGGATTGCAAATAATTGGCCATACGGTCACAAACCGTCTTGAACTGGCCAAAGGTGATGGCTTTGTCCTGATCGACACTTTGGATAAAGATTTTGTCGGGGTGTTTCTCGGCATTCGCCGCGATCCAGTCGCGCAGACTGGTTTCTGGCGCGCCTCTATTGGTCGGTGTATCCGCGGCAGTTACGGGAGGTGTGTCCATTGCGCTGTTTTGGTCCGTAAGTCGATAATTTGTCGCCCTGAAACTGGTATTATGGACGACTGTTTTAAGCCCATATGATACTGTCATTGACGGGACTAATCCTATTGTTATATATATACGTGACTAGTCAACAATTAGCAATCGAAGTTTTTTCTCGCCTAGGAAAACATGGGAAAAACACTATATTGCTAATATAGAAGACGAGACGATCAATACCCTTTTGATGCCAATTGAGACGACTCAGACAACGCTCATTTAGGCAAAGGGGTGTAACGGAGGAATATTCAAGATGGCGCTACAAAACGCTGCCGTAGAATCTGAAGCTTCAGCCGAGACGGATGGCGAGCCGCGGGTTAATTTTGTCACCAGCCCAGATCAATATAATCACTGGAATTTGACGATTGACGGAAACGTCGCGCGTCTTGCGATGGCGGTCACCGAAGACGCCACGCTGAAGCCCGGCTATGAGCTGAAACTGAACTCTTATGATCTCGGTGTTGATATCGAGCTTTATGACGCGACCCAGCGTCTGCGGTTTGAACATCCCGAAGTCGGCTGCGTCGTCCTTTGTTCCGATCATCCGCAAGTGTTTTGTGCCGGTGCTAATATCCGCATGCTTGGTAAGTCGACGCATGACCATAAGGTTAACTTCTGTAAATTCACCAATGAGACTCGCAACGGTATTGAAGACGCGACTGAAAATTCCCAGCAGAAATACATCTGCGCAATTAATGGAACCGCCGCTGGTGGTGGCTACGAGCTGGCGTTGGCAACTGATTACATCATGTTAATTGATGATGGTGCGTCGACGGTGTCGTTGCCGGAATTGCCTCTGCTGGCAGTGTTGCCCGGCACCGGCGGGTTGACCCGTCTGGTCGATAAACGCAAAGTACGCCATGACCGCTCCGATGTGTTCTGCACGACTACCGAAGGGATGCGCGGACAGCGCGCGGTTGACTGGAATCTGATTGATGAGATTGTGCCGCGCTCGAAGTTCGATGGTGCGGTTACCGAACGCGCGGCTGAGTTTGCTGCTAAATCAGACCGTCCCAAAGACGCCAAGGGTGTGGCCTTTACGCCGCTGAATGTCTGCGATGAAGGCGACACGCTGAGCTACGATCATCTGTCTATCGAGTTTGATCGCAGCTCGAGTGTAGTCACTTTCGTCATTAAAGGTCCTGAGCAGACGCCACCGACGGATGCGGTGGGTGTCGCAATGCAGGGCGTTGATTTCTGGCCACTAGCGCTGGCGCGCGAGCTTGATGCGGCCATCGTTTATTTGCGGCTCAATGAGAGCCAGCTTGGCACCTGGGTGTTCCGCACCGAGGGCGACAACGCGCTGGTCGAGGCCTATGACAATCTGCTTGAAGCCAACCAAAGCGATTGGCTGGTCCGCGAAACGACACTGTATCTCAAGCGCACCCTGAAGCGTGTCGATGTGTCGGCGCGTAGCCTGATTGCGCTGGTTGATCCCGGCAGCTGCTATACCGGAACGTTGCTTGAGCTGGTCTTTATCGCTGACCGGTCTTACATGCTCGACGGCCAGATGGAAGGCAGTAATCTGCCAGCCCCGGCAGTTCGTATGACCGGTATGAATTTCGGTCCCTATCCGATGTGCAACGGGCTGACACGCCTTGAGACACGGCTTTTCGGTGAACCGGCGTTGGTCGAAGCGGGTAAAGCCGCGATCGGTAAAGATCTCGAGGCTATCGAGGCTGACGAGGCGGGTCTCGTGACCTTTGCGCCTGACGACATCGATTGGGAAGATGAAGTGCGGCTCGCTATCGAAGAACGCGCTAGCTTCTCCCCAGATGGCTTAACTGGACTCGAAGCCAATCTTCGCTTTGCCGGACCGGAAACCATGGAAACCAAAATCTTTGGGCGTTTGAGCGCCTGGCAAAATTGGATTTTTCAACGTCCAAATGCGGCTGGGCCAGAAGGCGCGCTTAAGTTATACGGTACCGGACAACGTAGCGAATTCGATAAGAAGAGGGTTTAGCCATGTCGATCGATCTCAATGCCAGAATTCCCAATAACGTAAATCTCACCGAAGACCGGCGCTTGCAACGCGCGCTGGAATCCTGGCAGCCTAGCTTTATTGATTGGTGGAAAGAACTTGGCCCCGAAGGGTCGATCAATCACGATGTCTATTTGCGCACCGCGGTTAGCGTGGAAGCAGAGGGCTGGGCCAATTTCGGCTATGTCAAAATGCCGGAATATCGCTGGGGCATCTTTGTGGCGCCGCCGGTTGAAGGCCGCACCATACCGTTTGGCGAGCACAAAGGGCAGCCGGTGTGGAATGAAGTCCCCGGTGAATATCGCTCATCCTTGCGGCGTTTGATCGTGACGCAGGGTGACACCGAACCGGCGTCAGTTGAACAGCAACGTCTGCTCGGCCTGACGGCACCGTCGATGTATGATCTCCGCAATCTTTTTCAGGTGAATTGTGAAGAAGGCCGCCATCTGTGGGCGATGGTCTATCTACTGCACGCCTATTTTGGCCGCGATGGTCGTGAAGAAGCGGAGATGATGCTGCAACGTCATTCCGGAGATGTCGATAAGCCGCGTATTCTCGGCGCCTTTAATGAAGAGACTCCGGATTGGCTGTCCTATTTTATGTTCACTTTTTTCACCGACCGTGATGGCAAGTTTCAGCTGTCATCGCTTGCCGAATCCGGCTTTGACCCGCTGGCACGGACCTGCCAGTTTATGCTTACCGAAGAAGCCCATCATATGTTTATCGGCACGACCGGTGTTATGCGGGTAGTGTCTCGGACCTGTGAGGTCATGAACGAACTCAAGACCGATGATCCTGAAAAGATCCGGGCGGCAGGGGCGATTGATCTGCAGACTCTGCAGAAATATATGAATTTCCATTACAGTGTTTCGCTGGATCTGTTTGGTCAGGAAATCTCAACCAATGCGGCGAATTATTACACCGCGGGCCTTAAAGGCCGGTTCGAGGAATCCAAGATAGATGACGATCATGTCCTGAAAGAAGGCGTGGCCAATCTCACGATGCTCGAAGACGGTGCGATCAAAGAAATCGAATATAACGCTCTGCTGGCGGTGAACGAACGTCTGCGGGATGATTATGTTGAGGATTGCCAGATCGGTGTGAGCCGCTGGAACAAGGTGATGAAGCGCCACAAGATCAACTTCGAACTAAAGCTGCCGCATCGCGGCTTCCATCGTGCCATTGGTACATTTTCTGAGGCCAAAATTTCGCCCGACGGCAATGTGATCAGCAAGGCAGAGTGGGATAAGAACGCTGATAACTGGCTGCCGTCTGAAGAAGACCGTGCCTTTGTTATCTCGCTGCAAAAGGCTTGTGTCGAGCCCGGAAAAATCGCCAGCTGGGTTGCCCCGCCCAGCCGCGGCATCGACGGCCATCCATTCGACTATGAATACGTTCGGTTTAACTGACCGAATTTAACAGCCTAACGAAAACCCTCGCTATCGCGCGGGGGTTTTTGATTCACGTCCCGCCGGGTAGGCCGCTATTCTTGCCATAGAGCCATTCGACGCCGGCGTAAGGGCTGCCTTCTTTGTCGCCACCAAGTAACAGATTGCGGAGCTCGCGGGTGACGCCTTCGGCATGATAGATGTCACCATAGAACCGTGCGGTGAGCTGTACCCGGCCGGTGCGCATATAGCGCTTGCCGGGGTAATCGGAGAAGGCGCGGACGATGTCGCCATCATACTCTTCCAGCAGATCAACCAAACACACCGAGTCTTCCATCGCCATGCCAGCGCCCGCCGCGAGATATTGCAGCATCGGATGCGCGGCATCACCGATCAGCGTGACCCGGTTTTGGGTCCATTCCTTGACTGGGACGCGGTCGCATAGCACCCACATTTTCCAGACATCGATCTTCTTGAGCAGGGCCTGAACTTCCGGCTGTGTATTTTTGAATTGTTCATAGAGCTCGGCCGGATCACCATATTCGTCCCAGCCCTCGACATATTTTTGACTGTGGAAGACCGCGACAATATTGAACAGTTCGCCGCGCCGTAACTTGTAATGAACAAGATGGTTCCTCGGTCCGGCCCATAGCACGACATCGTCCATCCATTTGTTCAGTTCCGATGGGACATCCTCAATCGGTAGCACGGCACGATAGGCAATATGGCCAGAGACGATGGGGTCACCATCGCCGATGATCTTCGATCGGATTTTTGACCACAACCCATCGGCGCCAATCAGCGCGGAGCCCTCGACCGTCGTGCCGTCGGCGATCTCGACGGTGATGCCGTCGCCAGTGTCGGTGTAGCCGGTAACCTCAACCCCGGCGCGGAGGTCAATCTCGTCCATATCCTTGCAGACGTCATAAAGAACAGTGTGCAAATCAGCGCGATGGATGACGGCATATGGTTTGCCGAAATGGAATTCCAGCTTGCGGCCAAGCGGCATGCGCAGCACTTCGTCGCCGGTGATACTGTCCATCATGATGATGTTTTCGGGGAAATGCGCGATGTCGTGCATGGCCTTGGTGACCTGCAGCCGGTCAAACATGCGATGGGTATTGGGACCAAGCTGGATACCGGCGCCGATCTCAGCGAATTCAGGCGCCTGCTCCAGAATGATGCTGCGGCGTCCTTTGAGTGCGAGCATTCTTGCGGCGGCCAGGCCGCCAATGGCGCCACCGGCAATAATGATGGGTTTCCCGTTTGTCATGCTACTCTCTTTCGTCTCCAAGCGTGGCGCTGTAGAATTTACTACACCAGTAAGGACACGCAATATGGCGAATAATCAGATCAGCGTCGATGATAGCCAAATACCGGTAAACATCGCCTTTTCCAAGAGTTTTAACGTCGCAGTACCGTTGATCGACCGACACCTCGATGAGGGCCGGGGCGACAAAATTGCGATCCAAGGTGATTTTGGCACGGTCAGCTACGCTCAGCTGGCTGAAAACGTTAATCGTTGTGGCAATGCGCTGACCTCTCTCGGGCTGGTAGGTGGCGACCGCGTGCTGATGATGGTCAAGGATTGCCCAGAATTCTTTTACATATTCTGGGGCGCTATCAAGGCCGGTTTCGTGCCGGTGCCGCTCAACACGCTTCTGCGCGCCAAAGACTACCAGTTCATGATTGAGGATTCTGGCTGCACGGCGGTTATCTACAGCCCTGAATATGAGGGTGAGGTCGGCCCGGCATTGGCGGCCGCAAACCGAAATCCCGATCACGTGTTGCTGACGGAAGGCGAGGGCTCGATCAGCGCGGTGATGGCGAACGCTAGTAACGAGCTGATGGCGGTGCCCGCGACGGCGGAAGACGACTGTTTCTGGCTCTATTCCTCGGGCTCAACCGGGCGGCCCAAAGGTACAGTTCATGCACATAAAGATATTCCCGTCACCTGTGTTCACTACGCGGTCGGTGTTCTGGGGATTACCGAAGACGACATCTGTTTCTCAGCGGCCAAGCTGTTCTTCGCCTATGGGCTCGGCAACGCCATGACGTTTCCGTTGTGGGTTGGCGCGACGGCGGTGCTTTCTGCTCTGCCACCAAGCCCGGCGATGACGTTCGAGGTGATCGAGAAAAACAAGGCGACACTCTATTTTGGCGTGCCGACACTTTATGCGGCGCAGCTACAGGCGATGGAAAGCAATATGCCTAATTTATCTTCAGTACGGGCCTGTGTCTCTGCTGGAGAGGCTTTGCCCGGTGATATTCTGCGGCGTTGGACGGAGAAAACAGGCGGCTCAATTCTCGATGGCATTGGGTCTACAGAGATCCTGCACATCTTTATTTCCAATGCGGCGGATGATGTTAGGCCTGGTGCCAGTGGGCGTCTCGTCCCCGGTTATGACGCTAAGATAATTGGCGAGGAGGATGCAGTTTTGCCGCAGGGCGAAAGCGGTGCGCTGTGGGTCAAGGGCGGCTCGATCGCCAAATACTACTGGAACAATCCGGAAAAAACTGCCTCGACTATACAGGGTGAGTGGATCAACACCGGCGACACCTACTATCAGGATGACGATGGCTATTTCGTTTATTGCGGTCGCAATGATGACATGATGAAGGTTGGCGGTATTTGGTGTTCTCCATTTGAGATCGAGGCCAAGCTGATTGAGCATCAGGCCGTGTTGGAAGCCGCCGTAGTCGCCCGTGCCGATGACGATGAGCTGATTAAGCCAGAAGCGTTTATCATTGTTGCCGATGGGGCTGCGGGCGGCGATGCTTTGGCCGGTGAATTACTGGAGCACTGCAAGGACGGATTGGCGCGATACAAATATCCGCGCTGGTTCAATTTTGTCGATGAATTACCAAAAACAGCGACTGGAAAAATCCAGCGCTTTCGGCTACGGGGTTAATCACCGTAGCCTAACAGGGAGAGAGTAAAATGGTTGATCTCACGAAGACCGGGCCGGTTGGTTTAAACGGGCTGACGGCATCCGAGGCCTCGACGAAATTGGCGTCTGGCGAGATAACGTCTGAGTCGTTAACCCGTGATTGCCTTAATCGTATCGCCGCACGCGATGGCGATATACACGCGTGGGATTATATTGACCCTGACTATGCGCTGGAACAGGCGAAGGCGCTTGATGGTGAAGCGCGCCGCGGGCCCTTACACGGTGTGCCGGTGGGCATCAAAGACATTTTCGACACCAAGGATATGCCGACGGGGCATGGCTTTGGGCCGTATCAGGGCAAAGAGTTCGGTGTTGATTCTACCTGTGTTGCACAGCTACGCGATGCGGGCATGGTCATCATGGGAAAAACGGTAACGACCGAGTTCGCCTGCCCGAAACCGCGCCAGACCCTGAACCCGCATGATCCAACGCGGACGCCGGGAGTATCATCCAGCGGTTCTGCCGCTTCTGTGGCCGATTATATGGTGCCCTTGGCGAATGGGACGCAGACCGGGGGCTCTGTCATTGGGCCTGCCGCTAATTGCGGTGTCTATGGCTATAAGGCGAGTCTCGATGGGATAGACCGTAGCGGATTTCGCCACTGCAAGAAATCTATCGACACCATTGGCCTGTTTGCGCGCTCCATCGAGGATCTGATTTTGTTACGTCAGGTTCAGACTGGGGCCGTGGCGGGGACGGCATCTGCGAAGCCACGTATTGCTGTCTTACGGGCCCCTAACTGGGATGAAGCGGAACCGTCAATGCAGGCGGCTGTTGAAAGAACTGCGGCGATTTTGAAAGATGCTGGGGCGGTGGTTAGCGATTTTGATTTACCGCAAATCTTTACCAACATCATCCCGGACGCTGCGATCATCAATGCCTGGGAAGCTTCGATCATGCTGGAAGTGGAAGTGCGTGACCATCTCGATGGCTTTAATGATCACAACCGTGAACGGGTTGAGTGGGTAAAGGACTTGAGTGAAGACGATTATCTCAATGCCGGGAAAGCGCTCGACAATGCGCGGTCGGAAATGGATACGATCTACGACGGATTCGACCTGATCCTGTCACCCAGCTTGCCCGGCGAGGCGCCGGTTGGCTTAACAGAAGTCCGCTCAGCGACCTTTGCCAGATTGTGGACGCAGATGTATACGCCGTCGGTCAATTTTCCGTTGTTCGAGAGTCTTAACGGCATACCAATTTGTTTTCAGCTGGTTGGTATGCGCAGCACCGACAATGCGACCTTGGCGAATGCGAAATGGGCAGATGGGAAATTGCGGGCGGCCCTTGGCGATGTGCCTGTTCAGCTCTGATTATTCGAACAGCAAATAATAGCCGTAGGCGACAATAAAGGCCGGGACCGCGCTATAGAGTGTCGCGATAATCGCCGCTTTGGGCGCCATGGCGATGGCCGGGAACAGCGCGTCGCCATCATTGCTAATGGCATTGCCGATTTCAGCCGAGAACGGCACCAGCCCGTTGAGATACATCGCGGCAACCACGACCTGTGGACCACAGCCGGGAATAAACCCGATCAGAATGGCAACCAGCGGTACTAATGGGGCCCATGTTTGAAAAAGTGTATTGAGATTGACGCCGGTGAAATGAACGCCGAGTTCGTAAATGAGGTATGCGAAGGCCACCCAAACGGTCACGAAACACGTATCGCCAACGACGCGGGCCGGGGCATCCCCCAATCGACCGCTGCCGGCAGACGCCCAGCTCACGTCAATATCGTTTGGCGTTTCAGGGTCTTGGCGGATAGGGGAGACAACACCCCATAGTAACAAGGAGACGATGGCGCCGGTCAGCCCGACCCACACTACAGTCTCTGTTCCCATGAAGGTCCCGAAGATCGATGCTGTGTCGGCCTGAAACGCGATATAGCCACCAAAGATCAGGCCGGGGATCAGGAACAAAGTCCATAGATAGCGCCAGGCGCGAGAGTCGACGCGGCGGATGCAAGGGCTAAAGGCGGGGTCTTCACTGTCACCTTTGTAGCGCAGGAAGTTGGTG
>CAJJCG010000054.1 GCA_905182615.1 Alphaproteobacteria bacterium UBA2964
CTTACGCACGAATTCCTCTTCGGAGAACTCGGTAAGATCCATAATTTCTTTGTGTTCGACTCTTTCGATCAGCGACATGGCAGCAACTCAACTCCGGTTTGGGTGATTACAATAATGCTTTTAAAACGTATCGGCGGCAGAAGCACAAGCAAGATAAGTTGGCGGACGTCGAACGACTTGATTGACCGGGCTGCGGCATATTAGACATCCCGCGAACCACTCCATAAAATTGCCGTAGAACAGGGATAAACCAGTGGGAGGACTAATAATGCTGAAGGATAAAATTGCAGTCGTGACGGGCGGCGGACAGGGTCTTGGCAAGCATGCCGCAAAGACCCTTGCGGAGAACGGCGTCAAAATCGTTATCGCCGATGTTAATATGGAGACTGCGGAACAGGCGGCAACCGAGCTCAGCGCCCATGCCGAGACAACGGCAATTTTGCTTGACGTCCGGAATGAGGGTGATGTCCAAAAAGCCTTCGCCGATGTCGCACAAAAGTTGGGTGGCATCGATATTCTGGTGAACAACGCCGCTATTGTGCCACATTTTCGCTGGGGCTCGAAACTCTGGCCGCCAATCAGCGATATGCCCCACGATTTCTGGGACAGCGTTATCCAAACCAATCTCTACGGCACGTTTAATTGTACAAAGCACGCGATCCCGCACATGAAAAACCGCGAGGGTGGCCATATCATTAATATCTGGGGCGGCGGCGGCACGCGCGCGCTCGCCTATATGGTGACCAAGAACGGCATCCGAACTTTTACACGCTATGTCGCCGAGGAAGTCAGAGACGACAATATATGCGTGGTAACGTTTTCACCCCGTTTTGCCATCGCCACTGAAACCGCCCCCCAGGAAGCCAAGGACCGGATGCCGAGCCCGGAAGTTCTTGGCGACGGCTTTGTCCTGTCGGCCCAACTCCCCATGGACTCAAGTGGCCAATGCTTCGCCCATGAAGACGGCAAGCTCATCTTAGAAGCCCCAATGGACGGATAATGCGCATACATATTAATTCATCGAGTGCATTCCTGAAGCGGAGGAACCGCCCAGCCTAGCGATGCCACGACAAATAAGACCATGCCAATTTGAATGACGCGTCGCGGATCAAAACGATCGGCCGGGACGCCGGCGAAGAACGAGAATAGAAGGAAAGGGACCCAGTGCGCGATGACGGCAAAACCACCGAAAGCTGGAGATTGGAATTATTCAAAAATAACCCAATGGCTGATCACATGCTCGATGCTGTCGGCCATCATAACCAAGGGCTGTATAAAGGAGGTAAGTACAGGTGCCTTTACTGCGCAGAGCAGCGCACAATCGGGGCTTTCCAGTACCCTCATCAGAGGAAGGGGGTCCAGTCGTCACTCTGTTCAGGTTCCCTCTACTGCTGAGACCGCTGTGGCAAGCGCGAACATAATTTTGGCGTTCCGGTCCTCAATGGCTTTTATAATTTAGTATCTGTGTCGCGGCATCTCTTCGATCAACTTCAGGATCAGGAAACGCAAATCGCATGGGCCAAGAAACGGCCAAGCCTTGGTCGTCGGCATCCCTTATGGTTACCGCCACGCTTGACTCTCATCCCACTTTGTCCGTCGTCTAGATTGAATTTCGATTTTTCATTCTGTCGTACCAGAATTCGATATTTTGAAATTACAGTACTAACGAATTTTGCAATGTATCGAATTAGAGCATTGTTAGCTCTACGACCATCTCACTATACGCGGAAAATCAGACCCATAAAATAGACATCCCGATGACTGCCACATAAGATCGCGCCTGCACGACTAAAATGAAACAAGGACAGAGCAATGACTGGCAGGCTAGCAGGCAAGAAATGCGTCATCACCGGCGGTGGTGGTGGTATCGGCGGCGCAACCGGTGCGCTGTTTTGTGCCGAGGGTGCCGAGGTGGTTTTACTCGATCTCGATGAAGAGGCCCTCACCCGCACGACAGCTGACATCATCGCCAACAAACTGGATGCCAAACTCACCACCATCAGCGCCAACATTGCCGAGGAAGATGACGCTTCCCGCGCCCTGACAGAGGCAGCAGAACGTATGAGCGGGATTGATGTGCTAGTCAATAATGCCGGTATCCGCAAATTCACTCATCTCGTCGATGCAACGCCAGAATCCTGGCAGGACATTATTTCCGTCAATCTGCTGGGCACCGCCTACTGCGCCAAAGCAGCAATGCCGTTTCTGCGCGAGTCGGCCACCGGCGCCATCGTCAATGTCTCATCGGTCTATGGCGTGATTGGCCGCAAGAATATGGGCCAATATGACGCCACCAAGGCCGCCATCAACTCGATGACCCGCACCCTCGCCCATGAAGAAGCTGAACATGGTGTGCGGGTGAACTGCGTTTGCCCCGGCGGCACTCTGACGCCGTTTCACAAAGCGCGCTTTGCTGCAGACGGCATGGATCAATCAGATATCGACGAGATCCAGGCAGATGCCACGCTGATGCGCCGCTGGGCCGAAGTTGAGGAGATCGCCTATCCAATATTATGGCTCGCCTCCGACGAGGCGTCTTTCATCACCGGCGTAATCCTGATGGCCGATGGCGGCAAGTCGGCGAAGTAGGTAAGACAACATCATCACAGCCCCTCACCTTCTGCTTTTCACTACCCCCCGCTATGCGGTATTGTCCGGCCAGAATTAAGGAGTAGCAACATGGATACCGCACAGATCGCCCCCGGCACAGATTTCGTCTGGCCTTCGGAAGATGTCTCACAGATTCCGTTCCGAGTTTATACCGATCAGGATCTTTATGACCGCGAACAGCGCGTTCTCTTTCAGGGGCCGACCTGGAACTTCCTGTGTCTCGATTGCGAAATCCCCGAGCCCGGCGATTACAAGATGACCTATATCGGTGATGCGCCGATTGTCGTGGTGCGCGACGAGAACGGCGACATCAACGCCATGGTCAATCGCTGCGCCCATAAAGGCTCGCTGATCTGCTACAAGCCGCGCGGTAATGTAAAAGAATTTGCCTGCATCTATCATAACTGGACCTACAATCTGCGCGGTAAGCTCACCGGCGTCGCCTTTGGTAAAGGCGTCCGTGGTAAGGGCGGGCTGACTGAAGAATTCAAGCATGACGAGCACGGGCTGGAGCGCATCCGGGTTGAGAACGTGCGTGGCTTTATCATGGGCACGTTTAGCGATGAGACCCCACCCTTTGCCGAGTATATCGGCGAGGAGCTGATGGCCAGCATCGACCGGGTATTTATCAAACCCCTGAAAGTCCTCGGCTATCACAGCCAGATCTTCCCCAATAACTGGAAGCTCTATGTCGAGAACAACAAGGACTCCTATCACGCGAGCCTGCTGCATGTATTCCACAACACGTTTGGCGTTGTGCGCCCGACGATGACGGGCGGCATTAAACTCAGCAAGAGCGGCTGGCATCACCTGAGCTACACGCAGCGCGAAGAAATCGGCGACGAAAATATCGCCAAGGAAAATCTCCGCTCGAAGCAGGATGATTACGCCCTCTCCGACACCAGGATGATGCAACATGTATTGGAGCTTGGTGACCAGGTCACCAACTCGATCCAAACCGTGTTCCCGACCATGGTGCTGCAGCAGATTCTTAACGCGATCGCCGTGCGTCAGTTAATCCCCAAGGGCGTGCATGAAAGCGAGCTGATCTGGACGATCCTCGGTTTTGAAGATGACGATGCCGATATGGATGAGCTGCGGCTGCAGGTGAATAACCTCGTCGGGCCGGCCGGCTTTATTTCAATGGAAGATGGCTGCGTTGGCGGCTTTATCCAGACCGCCGCCAAGGCCAATGGCGATGCGCAAACCATCCTGCCGATGGGGGGCCGCAAGATCGAGCCCAGCGTTGGGTCGCGCGTTACAGAATCCGCCGTGCGCGGCTTCTGGAAGGGCTGGCGCGAATGTATGGGAGTGTGAGCGCGATATCATGACAACAAAAACCGATCTCGACCGCGACCTCATTCACCGACTGCGTATTGACGCCCTGGTTGCCGATTACATTCACTGCATCGATGAAGACCGACTGGAAGAATGGCCGGATTATTTCACCGCCGATGGCCGCTACAAGGTTATCACGCGGGAGAATTTTGACCTCGGCCTGCCGGTCGCCCTGATCTATTGCGATGGCCGCGGTATGTTTGAAGATCGTATCTCGGCCCTGCGCACAGCCAATATTTATGAGCCACATGTTTACTGCCATATGGTCAGCGCACTTAAAATCCTCGATAGCAGCGGACCGGAGATTAAAACCCAGTCCAATTTCACCATCACTCGCACAATGTCCGAGGGCGGCATGATGACCTTCCTCTGTGGCAAGATTTTCGACACGGTGACCGAAGTAGACGGTGAATTGAAGTTCAAGGAACGCACAGTGATCCTCGACTCGCGGCGCATTGATACGCTGCTGGTTATCCCGGTCTAGGGAATTCCGAGACTCCGATGATCTACTCACTTGGCGATATGACGCTGACCACAGCTAGCGATGATTACTATGTCGCCGCCAGCGCCCATTTGATTGGCGCGGTTAATCTCGGCAATAAATCCAGCATCTGGTGGAACGCGGTTCTCCGCGGCGATAACGAGCCCATCACTATTGGCGACAATACAAACGTGCAGGACGGCAGCGTACTCCATACCGACCCCGGCTTTCCTATGGATATCGCCACTAATGTCTCAATTGGTCATATGTGCATGCTGCATGGTTGCACCATCGGTGAAGGCTCACTGATCGGTATCGGCAGCATTGTTCTGAACGGGGCCAAGATTGGTAAAAACTGTCTGATCGGGGCCAACTCATTGATCACCGAGGGCAAGGAAATCCCGGACAACTCACTGGTCATGGGCTCACCGGGTAAGGTGATCCGCGAAGTCGATGACAAGACCATCGCGATGATGGCGAACAACATCAAATCCTATGTAAACCGAGCCGCGCACTATCGAGCAGAGTTGAAGCCCGTTTAAAGAAACTTGGCTTCGCACGGCGGCTACATTCATTACGTCACCCAGCCACAGCACCAAACCAAACACCTACCAACCGTTCACTTACTAATTTAACGGGCGCTCTAATAAGAAAACGTTAAGTGTGCAAACGATTGCATTTCTGATTTGTAGAGAGTTTTACGCTGCCAAACCTTACGGTTTCAGCATTCCAAGATACCAATCAGCTAGAATTATAAGTTTCCATCCACAACCGATCAAATTCAGGTTATTTCTGCAGTCTGCTGGGTAAATCCGTGTTTTTTTATGGGGCAACGACCCTAGGACCCGTCGCCACTCTTTCCTCAAACGAACTACGCCAGCCGGGGGACATCGCCTCGATCTCCAATGCCCTACGGGCACCATCGACGTTGTCGGGCTCAAAATACAGCAGATGCATCATGTCACGAACTGACATACGAACTGATCCAGTACCGGCAGATTCAATGGCATCGCCTGCGCCGACCTCACCCTCTTCCAGAACCCGGAGATAAAACCCGACCCGGCATTTTTCGGCAAATTGTTTCTGAAAATTGTCGATCCGCATCAGAATACCAAGCTTGAAACATGGCACTCTTGGCTGGGTGACCACCGTCAACGCGCCACCAATCCGGAACTGGTCACCGACGCACACATCTTCATCCGACATGCCTTCAACCGTGAAGTTCTCACCGAACTGACCGGCGGTGGAGAAATCATCACGCCCCAACTCAGCTGCCCAGAAATCATAATTCTCTTTAGCGTAGACATAAACTGCCTTATCCGGCCCACCATGGGCGTCGAGGTCAGCTTGGCCATCACCATCGAGATTGGTGCGCCGCAACATCACGCGGCTATCGACCGGCGTCTTAAAAATTCCGGTGGTGGTCGTCGTCTTTTCACGACTTTTACGATCCACATAGGAAACCTCTTTTGGGGTCCCGACGCTGACCGTCAGTAATTTCATCCCGACCACACTACCCGACCAGATTCAGAGAAATATCCAGAGCAGGTTCGAAGATTCCGGGATCACCGCGGCCCATGCCGCATTCGGTCGCAACGCCCGACACCGTGGCGTATTTCCGCGCCGTCTTCAGTTTCGCGGCACTGCCATCACCGTCACCGGCATGGACCAGACCGAGATACAAACGCGTATCAACCAGAACCAGACCAGAAAGTGGCGCAAAGAACGCGTCGTCATTGCAGTTCTTTGGCACCGGCATATGGATATACTGAACAGAGCGCGGTACCGCTGCAACGATGCCATTAGCAATATCCACCAGATTAGCCATGTCGTCGGGCAGAACCATATGTTCGTCTTTCGGGCTGCCATAGCAAAGGTGATAACCAAGGTCGATATCGGCGGGCACCATGCCGCCTATTTCGCCTAGAACGGAGAAAATCTTCTCCTTATAGCCGGGGAACTGATCGTAATAGCCTTCCCACATCAGCACTTCCTGACAAACATCCCACTGATAGGAGATACGATCATGCGGCAGGCTTTCCTGTATCCAGGCAAATTCCGTCGCCAGATGCTTAGTATAGATTTCGGCAAAGCTATCATAGATCGACGGCACCATGAAGTTGTAGGTAATTGCCAGCGGTGTTGCCATATCGATCTGATACTTGACCCCAGCTGGAATATCACCGGCTTTCTGTAAACGGTCAAAGATTGAAAAGTTGCGGATAGCATCATCGGCATAGCCGGTCTCAAAAGTAATGGACTTCGGATCAACGCCGTCCTTGATGGTGAGACGTGGAATCTCATACACCACCGTGCCGTCAAACTGAGTGAACTGAAACGGTGGCAGAGTCTGATCAACTTCAAAGGCAGGATTGGCTTTGAGCTGATCCATTACAAAGCTGATCCAGCGCTGACGGCGGCCTGTTTCGCCATCAGGTATACGCTCTGCATGATCGCCAACTCGTTGACCTAAAGTCTTAAATACCGTTTCCGAATCATCCAGTGGAATGCTGCCGACCATATGGATAACTGGTTTTGTATCACTCATTTGTTCGCCGCCTTTTTCAATCTCTGACCCATATGATTTATGGCCTATCCTAATATGACACAGCGGTTTGACCCCATGCCCTGCGATTCATATAACTACACTGAAACAGTAATCTGATAACAGGAGCCGTACCCATGGCCGAGACAGAAACCAAAACAGATCAACCACCCTTCCTGCATGACAGCTATTTAGCCTGGTGCGAGGAGCAACCGGTTCCCGTGGTCGAAGATTTTGGCATGGATTTATCGAAATTGCCGGTAGAACCATGGGACCTCTATGGCATGGACGGTACGATCTGCCTGCTCAAAGGCCGTGACGATTACAACTCCATTTTTTGCTTCGAAATGAAGCCGGGGTCCACATCACGCGAAATGCATCATCTCTATGAAGAGATAATCTATGTGATCGATGGCTATGGCTCGACCCAGATTGAAACCCCCGATGGCGACAAGCACGCCTTCGAATGGGGACGCAATTCTCTATTCTCCGTACCGCTCAACGCCAAGTACCAGCATTTTAACGGCTCCGGCACCGAACCGGCCCGTCTCGCCTCGGTTAATAATTTTCCATTCCTGATCAAGCTGTTCCGCAATGAAGAATTTCTCTTCAACACCGAACGCAACTTCCCGGAACGTGCTGGGCCAAACGGCTATTTCAAGGGTGATGGGCAGATGATTGAAATCCGCCCCGGCCGGCATCAATGGGAAACTAACTTTGTCGCCGACATCACCAATTTCGAGCTCAAGGACTGGGCTGCTCGTGGCAAAGGCTCCTCCAGCCTGCGCTGGGTTTTGTCAGACAGCACAATGGGCTGCCACACATCACAGATTATCCCTGGCACCTATAAAAAGGCGCATCGCCATACCTCTGGCACCAATGTCTTCACCATTGATGGCGAGGGCTATTCGATGCTGTGGTATGAGGGCAAGGAAGACGAGCGCGTACGAATTGATTGGGATCATGGCGTGGTGGTCACGCCGCCGGAACAGATGTTCCATCAGCATTTTAATACTGGCACCACACCGTCTCGCTATCTTGCGGTCCAGTTCGGCACCGTCCGGTATCCGATGATCTCCGCCAAGATGAAAAAGTGGACTTCCGGTAATGATACGTCGGTCAAAGATGGCGGCAATCAGATCGAGTATGAGGACCAGCCACCCGACAACCATGCTATCTGGCTGGAAGAAATGGACGGCAAAGGCTACCTGTCCGAAATGGGCGAGATCTTTGACGAGAAAGCTATCCGTGCATCCGATTACGCGCGGGCTGTTGTTAAAAAATAGGAAGGCGGTATCTCTATCGTCATCCGCACCATATAACGCTAAACTTTTGCCAACGTAACCGTCTGTTGCTGTGCAGACCTGCTAGGAGAATGAAAATGGCTATTGATATGCATGCCCATTGGCGCCCAGCCGAGTTAATTGACGCGCTTCGTTTGCGCACTACCGAGCCCAGGGTTTTCAAAAATGATGATGGCGTTGAGGTCTATAAAGCCCGCAACGGCGAAGTACCGGTAAGCGAGGCTTTCGATAATATTGAAACCCGTCTTGAAGAGATGGAACGCCAGGGGATCAGCACCGCTGTGCTGTCACTGCTTAGCGAGTTCACCTGGATTGAGCGCCTGCCGCTCGAAGAGTCCCTGCCGCTGGTAAAGCTCTACAACAATAGCCTCTCCGCGCTATGTGCCGCACATGAAGGCCAGTTCACTGCGCTGTGTGCACTGCCGCTTGCTGATATTAAGGCCGCCGCTACCGAGTTTGATCGAGCCATGACCCTGCCGGGTATGGTCGG
>CAJJCG010000055.1 GCA_905182615.1 Alphaproteobacteria bacterium UBA2964
GGGCGTCTCAAAACTGGCACGCCGCCTCGTTTGGACGGCCGGACGATTGATTGGCAAAGTCTCGTTGAGCAAAGGGGAGACGCGGTGCCGATCCCGTTCTCATTTATGACGAAGGCGATTACCACACCGCAGATTAATTGCCATATAACGGGGACGACACAGGCGGGCCACGATATTATTCGGGCCAATCTCGATCGGGCGCCAATGTACTCCGGCCAAATTGAAGGGACCGGCCCCCGGTATTGTCCATCAATTGAGGACAAGGTGGTTAGGTTTGCGGATAAGGAGCGGCATCAAATCTTTCTTGAGCCGGAAGGGCTTGATGATGACACGGTTTATCCCAACGGGATTTCGACAAGCCTGCCCGAGGATGTGCAGCTCGCTTTCTTAAAAACGATCCCAGGTTTAGAGGCGGCGAGGGTTATTAGGCCAGGTTACGCAATTGAATACGATTATGTTGATCCGCGCGAGTTACGGGCGACGTTGGAGACGCGTAAGATTCCGGGCTTGTATTTTGCAGGCCAAATCAATGGGACAACCGGGTATGAGGAGGCTGCGGCTCAAGGATTGATGGCGGGGCTCAACGCGGCGCTCGCCTCTGGCGGCGGTGAACCCTTCGTTTTGGATCGAGCTGATGCATATATCGGTGTCTTGATTGACGACCTTATCTCCAGAGGGACGTCTGAACCTTATCGGATGTTTACGTCACGCGCTGAATATCGGCTGCAACTTCGCGCAGACAACGCAGATCAGCGCCTTACACCGAAGGGGATTGCTGTCGGCTGTGTTTCATCGGCGCGCTCCGTAAGATTTGAAGAAAAAGCCAAGGCATTGCGATCCGCACGTGATCAGCTATCAAACCTGACCGCGGCACCGAAATCTCTTACGGATCTGGGTATGGTTGTTACCCAGGATGGAAAGAGGCGGACAGGAACCCGTTTGTTGGCTTACCCAGAGATTACAATGGATCGTTTGTCCGCGTTGTGGCCTGAGTTGGGTGAACTACGCCAGGATGTTGTTGAGCAAATGGAAATTGAAGCTCGATACGCGACTTACCTAGAGCGCCAGAATGCTGACATTGAAGCTTTCCGTCGAGATGAGGCTCTGGAAATTCCGCCCGATCTTGATTTGGATATGGTTGGCGGGCTTTCTAACGAAGTGCGTGAGAAGTTGAAAGTTGCGCGTCCGGCCAGTTTTGGCGCGGCAGCGCGGATTTCTGGGGTTACGCCAGCGGCGCTGACGGCCCTGTTGCGTTATGTTCGTCGTCGCGAACAAGCGGCGGTTTGATAGGTTGGGATGACCGCTATGCCCCTGACGGCGGAACAATTCGCTGAGAATGTTGATGTTTCACGTGAAACATTGGACAAGCTGCAATGTTATGCTGACCTTCTTGTAAAGTGGCAGAAATCTATCAATCTCGTCGGCGGGGATACGCTTAACGACCTCTGGCGGCGGCATTTTTGGGATTCGGCTCAGCTCGTACCGTTGGTTCCGGCTGATACTCAAGTGATTATGGATTTTGGCAGCGGTGCCGGTTTTCCGGGGCTTGTGCTGGCGATAATGTTGGATGTTGAAGTAAACCTCGTGGAGTCATCGGGAAAAAAAGTGGCGTTTTTGCGAGAAGCGGCTCGCGTCAGTGGTGCATGTGTAAAGCTTCATCAAGGCCGTATTGAGACGCTTTCGTTGCCCAAGAGCGACTTGATTACCGCCAGAGCTCTTGCGCCCCTTACTCAGCTGTTAGAATTCGCGGCGCCCCATCTTGAGCCGCACGGGCGCTGCCTGTTTTTAAAAGGCGCGCGCGCCGAGGAAGAATTGACCGAGGCTATGAAAAAACAGAGTATGACGATAGAGCGTATTCAAAGCGCCACAGACCCCAAAGGGGTTATTCTTTCAATTCGGGAAATGTCGCGTGATGGATAACGAAAATCCTTCAGAACAAGCTGGAGTTGCTGAATTGGCGCCGACGCAGCGAAGTGGGGGCGGCCGCATCCTCGCCATTGCCAATCAAAAAGGCGGTGTTGGCAAAACAACAACGGCGATTAATTTGTCTACTGCTTTAGCGGCTGTCGGTCGACGCGTTATTTTGTTTGATTTGGATCCGCAGGGAAACGCCTCAACGGGGGTCGGTGTTGACCGAAACGCTGCTGAGATTGGCAGCTACGAGGTGTTAATTGATGGTGCTTCCATTAAAGACGCAATTGTTGAAACAGAGGTTCCCAATCTTTCGTTAGTGCCCGCATCAATTGATCTGTCTGGTGCAGAGCTTGAACTAGTTGAAATTGAGCAGCGGGAGTTTCGCTTGCGGAAAGCCTTTGAAGAGTTTTCCGATAAGTATGACTACGTTCTTATTGATTGTCCGCCAGCATTGGGCTTGCTCACGTTAAATGCTCTTGTTGCTTCTGATGGTGTTCTGGTTCCGCTGCAATGCGAATATTTGGCATTGGAGGGGCTCAGCCAGTTGGTGCGAACCGTAGAACGTGTAGGGGAGGCCTTTAATCCAGGCCTTGGAATTCAGGGCATTGTTCTGACCATGTATGATGCCCGTAATAATCTGAGCAATCTGGTGGCAGATGATGTCAGGTCTTATTTTGGTGATGTTGTGTACAGCACCCAAATACCGCGAAATGTAAGGGTTTCCGAGGCACCATCGCACGGTAAACCGGTTCTGTTATATGATTTTCAATGTTCTGGCGCGCAGGCTTATGTCCATCTGGCTGGTGAAGTTTTGCGACGTGAAGAAGGAGCGCTTTCATGACCCCGTCGAAATCACGCGGTACGCAGCTCGGCCGCGGTTTATCTGCTCTTTTGGGCAATGAAGCGGTAGAAATACCGAAGACCAGCGCTTCAGACGGCAATGGTACCGCAGGGCAGGGGTTTTCCTTAATGCCCATCGAATTTTTAGTGCAGAGCCCGTTGCAGCCAAGACGGGTATTTGCCCAGGATGATATCGATGCGCTGGCAAAATCGATTAAAGAGCGCGGCATTTTACAGCCGATATTGGTTCGGCCAAATCCATTAAATGCTGACGAATATGAAATAATAGCTGGCGAACGCCGCTGGCGGGCTGCGCAGATTGCGCAGCTTCATGAAGTGCCTGTCATCATTAAAGAGTTGAACGACGAAGAAGTTCTGGAAGTCGCGCTGATTGAGAATATTCAACGCGCCGACCTAAATGCATTGGAAGAGGCTTTGGGATATCGAAGGCTGATTGATGACTTTGATCATACCCAAGACAGTCTTGCGACAGCGCTAGGGAAGAGCCGAAGCCATATCGCGAATACGCTGAGATTGCTTGTGTTGCCGGATGGTGTAAAAAAGCTGCTTGCGAACGGCGCTATATCTGCCGGTCACGCGCGGGCTCTTATTGGTGCAGTGAATCCCAAAGGAGTCGCTGATGAAATCGTCAAGCGTGGGCTAAATGTCCGCCAAGTCGAGCGCATGGTAAGGGCGTCGAAAGATGAGCCACAAACGTCCGCGCCAAAATCAAAAGAAAAAGATTCCGATACACTGGCGCTAGAGAGATCCTTATCCGATGTGTTGGGCCTAAACGTTGAGATTGATTTTAACGGCAGCGGTGGCAAGGTCAGCGTGAAATATAAAACGCTGGATCAACTGGATGACATTATCCGCAGATTGAGCGATGGTGAATAGCCCAGAAACCTTTATCTACCGCCGATTTTTGCCGAGAGCCCGCGCAGTCGCCCCTAATCGTAAGAGCGTTTGATCACAGATCGTATCTGTTGGCATGCCGGTGGTTTTACACTGAACCTCGGCCTCCGATAAAGATACCAAGGCTTGTCCCAGCCGTCCGGTGGGCCAAATGCGAACCTGCCCGCGAAAGATGTCGGCCTGTTTAAAAAATACCGGCGGTCTTAGAGATTTTATGGCGACGTCAGCAGACTTGCCTTCATCAACCGAGCCGGATGCTAGATGCAGTCTTTGAAAATGTCTTGCGACCGCTCGCAAAATACCGATTGTTGCCAAACCTTCGCGGCGGGCTCTATCCATTAAATGCGTTAACCGGTCGATATTTCCCGAAGCAGCAGCAAACGCAATATCATCGAGGGTCATCGATGCGCTGTCGCCGATACAGGCAATGGCATCCTCTAAAGTAACCTCGCGACCCTCGCCCATATACAGCCGCAACTTTTCAAGCTCTGATCGACTTACCATTCGATCGCTGCCCAAATTTTCGAGCAAAAAAGACATCGCATCCGCAGAAATACGTATACTGGATTGACCGAGAGTCTCAGAAATGACATCTCGTAATGCCCCGCCTTCGTCGGCATAGCAGGGGATGGCGGCGGCACATTTAGCGTTTTCAAATGCCTTCCGTAGCTTTGATCGTGGGGTCAAATTGCCCGCTTCGATAACGACCAATGCATCCCCGGATGGATTGTCGCAAAAATCCGCTAGTGGCCCAGAGATAGTATCTGTTGCGTCCCGAACTCGGACGACGCGCTGGCCACCCGTAAACGCGATAGCGGCAGCTTCATCCGAAAGTCGCGCGGGGTCATCACGAAGTTCGTTGGCGGCGATCTCAGCTATTCTAAAGGGATCTTTGGGATCTTCGACAATTGATTTAGTGAGTGTCCCAGCACGCTCTCTCACCAATCCGGCATCAGGTCCATAAAGCAAGATAGCCCGGATTGCGTCGGGCGGTGACGCTATAAAATGTGTTGCTTTGCCGGCAGATATTTTCATTTATTGGCGACGACGTATAGACGGGTCAGGTTTTCCAAAAATAGAGGGGTTTTGGAGGGCTGTTCCCACGCGTAGGCGAATTTCTTCCGCAAGAGAACGCAGCGCGCGATTTCGCGCATCCTTCTCAGCACTCAAAGTGGCAAAGCCTGAATCTAAAACATTGTAACTGTTGGTAGATAAAACGGTCCCTTTGAAAACGCCGCGATTACCCAACTTTGGTGTTAGGATAAAGTCCGCCGTGATCAAGAGATTTGCTCTTGTCGCCGATTGATCTTTTCGGATGTTTATGCTGGTTTTTAATTCTCGGAGCTTGATTTTTAGGGTGTAGAGCGATTTGCGACTGGATGTTCCGGGCGCCATTCGTTCCAGCAAAAAGTTTCGAAGTTTCTGTCCGCTGCGATCGTTAATTTGCGCAATCGAAACTGATGCTAATGCCTTAGAATTGGCACCACCCGCCTCGCTGTAAAGAGGACGAAATCCGCAAGCGGTCCCGACGATACATAGCACGCTGGTCGCCGCCAAAAGAACTACTCTCTTGGTCGCTACGTTACTCGAAATGTTGCCGACCCTACCCATGCACAACATTAATAATCTTGTTCGGAACATATATGATCCTGTTAACAGTTTTTCCTTCAAGCGCTGCGGCCACAGCGGGCGCCGCAAGCGCCGCCGCCTCTGCTGTTTCCTGATCGACATCATGCGCGAGTTCAATCGTCGCTTTCAGCTTCCCTCTAATTTGAACAGCGATCGTCACTGTCTCTTGAACCATTATTGCTTTATCGGGCTGAGGCCATGGCGTTTCGAACAAAGGTGTTTGATTCCCAAGCTGCTGCCAAAGCTCTTCGGCGAGATGGGGCATCATGGGTCCGATCAGCTGTACCATAATCTCCAGCCCTTCGCGTCGCACCCAACGTTCGGCAGGGTCGCGGCCTTTCAAATCAGACAATGTGTTGACCAATTCATAAATGCGGGCGACGGATCTGTTAAAATGAAATCCTTCGAGGTCCTGGGTCACGCCATCAATGGTCTGGTGTATCTGTTGTCTGACACTGCGTAAGTTCTTTTCGAACGCGCCGGGCTCCGGCACTTTTTCATCCCTGGCGTTTTCTGCGACGAGGCGCCAAAGCTTGTTTACAAAGCGCCACGACCCCGCTATCCCGGCATCGGTCCACTCAAGATCGCGTTCCGGCGGGCTGTCTGAAAGCATGAACCAGCGCGCCGTATCAGCGCCGTAGGTTGCGATTATATCTTCTGGGTCGACGACATTCTTTTTGGACTTACTCATTTTTTCGGAACGGCCAACATTGACTGCCGATCCGTCCTCAATTCGCCTGAGACCGCCCGGCCCGCCGCTTTCTATCTGCGTTGGCATCAGCCAGTCGCCATTTTCTGCGCGATAGGTTTCGTGGCAGACCATGCCTTGTGTGAAAAGGCCGGCAAAAGGCTCGTCGATGTCCAGATACCCACACTTCTTCATCGCCCGGGTAAAAAACCGAGCGTAAAGAAGATGCAGGATCGCGTGCTCTACCCCGCCGATATACTGATCTACCGGCATCCAGTATTCCATCGACGCCGTGTCCACGGGCTCGTCCGCCCGCGGGCTGCAGAAACGTGAAAAATACCAGGAGGATTCTACAAACGTATCCAGTGTGTCAGTTTCCCGCTCTGCGGTCGCTCCGCATTTAGGACAGTCGACGTGTTTCCATGTTGGGTGTCGGTCAAGCGGGTTTCCCGGTTGATCGAAATCGACATCGTCCGGAAGATAAATTGGTAAATCTTTTTCGGGGACAGGCACGATACCGCAACTCGGGCACTTGATTATCGGTATCGGGCAGCCCCAATATCTTTGCCGGGACACGCCCCAGTCACGCAGTCGATAATTTATCTCGCGCTGGCCGATCCCCCCTTTTTCCAACGCGGTGGCAACGGCTTCTTTTGCGTCAGCCAGATTGAGGCCATCGATAAATTCGGAGTTTGCGTGCACCCCATCATCTGTATAGGCGAGGTTGGTAACGGCAAATTCAGCTGGATCGGTATCGGCTGGAATGACGACCGGAATGACGTCCAGCCCGTATTTGCGTGCAAAATCCAAGTCTCTTTGGTCATGTGCCGGGCAGCCATATATCGCGCCAGTGCCGTATTCCATTAAGACGAAATTGGCAACAAAGACCGGGATGGTTTTGCCATCAATGAGCGGGTGCTTGGCGCGTAGTCCGGTATCGTAGCCCTTCTTCTCTGCTTTTTCTAAAGCAGCTTC
>CAJJCG010000056.1 GCA_905182615.1 Alphaproteobacteria bacterium UBA2964
AGACATTTTCCAATTGGGGTATTTTCTCACCGGGTAATTTCAGTACTGATCGGTTAACCGCGAGCTGGACACAGAATCTCGGGGAAACCTCCGTCACCCTCACTCCCCGTAACCATGATTATCGGTATATCGGCGATCTCTGGATCAGCTCTGATCTCTTTGCAAACATCAGACCCGTCGTGACCGGGCATGACAACGTTCAGGAGAACGGAATCGGGTTTGTCCCGCCTAATTTCCGCCAAAGTGGCATCGCCATCTGCTACTTCCGTAACGACAAACCCTTCTTCTTCGAGACAGTCACAGGTAAGAACACGTTGAATCTCTTCGTCGTCCACGACAAGAATTTTAAGTGGCACATCAATAGCTTCGATGATCGGATTAAACATCGATGACCTCCCGTATTTCTTCTTTAATTTGCGCCGAAAATTGCAAATTAGATGGCTGAACTTAGCCTTAAATTCTGCCTTACAAGGTTTATGTTAATTTTGGTTAACAAATTCCTAAAAAATCAGCTTGAATCCGGGTGACATTAGCTTGTCCATGAGTGATCCTCACCGACCATTTGGTGCAACTGGAGAAACTCGATAATGCGCATCGCCGCCGTAGACCTCGTTAGCAATACCTGTTTCCCAGCCCTCGCGGCCTATGAGCTTGGCTATTTCAAAGCCGAAGGGGTCGACGTCGAGATTGAGCTGGTCTCGGCGATAGGCTCGACCAAAGCGCTGCGCAATGGTGAAGCCGATGCAATGATCGCGGGCTCGGTGTTTGATGCGCTGACCGAATTTAAAGACTGGCAAGGTGCCAAGGTGTGTGTCGCACTCTCTCAAGGCACGCCGTGGCTGCTGACAGTCCGGGCCGATTTGCCAGCATCGCGCGGCGACGTGCAGGCCCTGCGCGGCATGACATTTACAGCCGCGGAAGGGCCCGACCTCGCCTTCAAACAGATGCTGCGCAGCGGCGGCCTCGATCCCGAAAATGATCTCAACATCATCGATTTGCCGGGTGCCAAGGACCGTGACGTCTCCTTCGGCGTTTTCGCGGCCGAAGCACTGACCGAGGGAAAGATCGACGGCTACTGGTCAAACGCCATGGGCGCAGAAACCGCCGTTAGCCGGGGCGTCGGCAAAATCCACGTCGATGTTAGACGCGGCGACGATCCTGGCGATGTCCGTTTTGCCACCTGTGCCGGGCTGGTCTCCACCGATGAATATATTGAGCGCGAACCAGAGTCAGTCGATGCGGCAGTACGGGCCATCGTCAAAGTTCAGAAAGCCTTACAGGCCCACCCAACGCTTGCTCGGAAAGTCGGAGAGGGGTTATTCCCGCCGGAAGCCGCCAGCCTGATCGCCACCATCGTCGAACGTGATGCGCCTTTCTACGACCCAGCGATGCCAGAGGAGACGGTAAGCCGCATGAACGCCTTTGCCCAATCCGTCGGTCAGCTCAGCGGCCCCGTGCCTTACGAGCAGGTCATCGCAGCACGCTGTGTGAAATTGTGGACAGAATAATTTGGGCCGCCAGTTATAAGACGACCTCGCCGTCACCGCGAGGCGGTGTTGCGCAGCTTAACAAATAGCCAGCGAGAATATGACAACATTATTAGCCTGGATTAATCAGGCAGGCCCGCTCAAACGATCCGCAGTATAATGATTTAGCTGTATGTACGAAATTGGAATTAAGACGCGATGACTAAACAGACACAAAACCTAGTCTCTCTCTTTCTCGACCAAGCCCTGCGGAAAGTCGATGCGCCGTTTCTGTGGCGCAAACAAAATGGCGAGTGGCAGTCGGTAAGCTGGGCAGAGGCCGCGATACAAATAGGTGCGTTAGCTGAAGCACTCACCAAGTTCGGCATTAAACCCGGTGATCGGGTCGGACTGGTATCGGAAAGCCGTCCGGAATGGCCGATTGCCGATCTCGCGATCATGGCGGTACGCGGCATTACAGTTCCCGCCTATATCACCAATGGTATTGCTGACCACCGCCATGTGCTGGAAGATTCCGGCGCCAGTGCGGTGATCATTTCGACCGCGGCCCTGGCGGAGAAAGTCCTGCCTGCTGCGCGGGAAGCGGGCTGCGTCAAATTTACCATCACGATGGAGGCCGTCAGCGACGATAAAGTAGCGGGCGTCCCGACACATCTATGGGATAATGTCATCGCCGATGCCGAAGACAACGCCACTCAAACGCTGAAGAAGGCGGTTCCCGGTATTGGCCGCGAGGAAACAGCCTGTCTGATCTATACTTCCGGCACCGGCGGCACCCCGAAGGGAGTGATGCTGAGCCATGGCGCGATCCTCAGCAACTGTGCTGGCTCGGCGAAAATGCTGGCAGAGATGAAGTTAGATGATGAAGTGTTCCTGTCTTTTCTGCCCTTGTCCCATTCCTACGAACACACCGCCGGACAGTTCTTTCCGATTATGCTCGGCGCGCAGATCTACTACGCCGAAGGCATCGACAAGCTTGCCCAGAATATGGCGGAGGTGCATCCAACTCTGATGACCGCCGTGCCGAGACTTTACGAGGTGATGCATGATCGCATCCGGCGTGGCGTGAAACAAGCGGGCGGATTATCAGAAAAACTGTTTGAAAAAACCGTCGCTCTCGGGCGCAAGCAATATGAAAATGCCGGAAGCCTCGGACCGATTGACGGACTACAAAACGCGGTTCTAACGAAGCTCGTTCGGTCAAAAGTCCAGCAACGGTTTGGCGGACGTCTCAAAGCACTGGTCTCCGGTGGTGCACCGCTCAACTATGACATCGGCATCTTCTTTACGGCTCTCGGTGTGCGCATACTTCAGGGATATGGTCAGACCGAAAGTGCGCCGGTGATCAGTTGTAACCCGCCATCTCATAACCGGATCGAAACCGTTGGCCAGATTATGGCTGATGTCGAATGCAAGATTGCCGATGACGGCGAGATTATTGTGCGCGGCGAGCTGGTCATGCAGGGCTATTGGAACAACGCGGGTGCCACCGCTGAGACCATCAAGGATGGCTGGCTGCATACCGGTGATATTGGTGAGTTTGATCCCGACGGGCATTTGCGCATCACCGACCGCAAAAAAGACATCATCGTCAATTCAGGCGGAGATAATATTGCGCCGCAACGGATCGAAGGCATGCTGACCGCCCAGCCGGAAATCAGCCAAGCAATGGTCTATGGCGACAAGCGCCCTAACCTCGTGGCTCTAATTATCCCCGATGCGGAATTCGCCGCCAGTTGGGCAAAAGACCAAGTTCTCGACAGCAAAGCCCTTGACGCGATGATAGATCACCCCAACTTCAAATCCGTGATCAGCGACGCGGTCGACCGGGTTAACGGTGACCTTTCTGTAATCGAAAGGGTCAGGCGCTTTACCTTAACGGCGGAAGCCTTCACGATTGATAATGCAATGATGACACCGACGCTCAAAATACGACGGCATGTTATCCGCGAAAAATATGGCGAAACACTGGAGGCACTTTATGGGCGCTAAAATAATGAAACAATTCCAACAGCGCCTTCGTGCGTCAAAAATCACGGCGGCATTTCTAATCCTCGGCATGTTGGCGCAGGGCTGCGCCGCTGTGGAAGATCGCCGATTTGGTCAGGTGGCGACCGACGCTGAAATCCGCCTCGATATCAACAAGCGCGCCCTGAATGGCAAAAATCAGGATTTATTTTTTGACCTTAAAACCAATGTTTATGAAGGCCGTGTGATGCTCACCGGCGCCGTTAAGGCTGCTGCTAATCGCACCCGCATTGCAGGCCTTGCAAGAGGCATCCCCGGTGTCCGGACCATCTATAACGATGTACAGGTCACCGACGCGGGTGGTTTCAAAAACACCGCCAACGACACCTGGATCAAGACCAAGGTCAATTCGCAGCTCCTTGCGGAAAACGGCGTCAATTCAGCCAACTATCAAACCCGTGTGGTGAATTCAGTCATCTATATTATTGGGCGCGCTTTGTCTCAGCATGAATTTGGTAAAGTGCTCACCATAGCCAAACGGATCGAACACGTCACAAAGGTTGTGCATCACATTGACGTGCGTCCACAGACAACGAAGTAAACGGCCGCGAAGTAACATCACACTCTAGTACATTTGGAAAAAACCATGGCTGAAGGCGAAACCGCTCTTATCGTTGGTGTTGGCGCCGGGCTTAGCGCCTCGCTTGCACGGCGTTTTGCATCCGAAGGAATCATGGTCGCGCTGGCGGCTCGCAATACCGACAAGCTTGGTGATCTGATCGCCGAAACCGGTGCCAAGGCCTATGCCTGTGACGCTTCAGAGCCCGCGGCTGTTGAAAATCTGTTCAATTCCGTCACCAAGGATCTCGGCGAACCCGATATCGTGGTCTATAACGCGTCAAACCGGGTCCGTGGCCCAATCACCGAGATCGACCCCGAAGCTGTACTCACCGCCATCAAGGTCACCTGTTATGGCGGGTTTCTCGTTGCTCAGCGGGCTGCCAAACAGATGGTGGCGCGCGGCAATGGTGCGATTTTCTTTACCGGCGCTTCGGCTGGTATAAAGGGCTATCCTAACTCTGCTACCTTTGCGATGGGTAAGTTCGGCCTTCGCGGTTTGGCCCAAAGTATGGCGCGCGAGCTTCATCCGCAGAATGTTCATATCGCGCATTTTGTGATCGATGGCGGCATCAAACAGCCAGGTGACCCGCGCACCGACCGCGGATCAGACGGGTTGCTGGATCCCGACAGCATCGCCAACAGCTATTATAATTTCTGGCGTCAGCCACGTGACAGCTGGGCGTGGGAATTAGAACTCCGTCCTTGGACAGAAAAGTTCTAGGACGACAAAAAAATTTAGCGGCTTAGTTATTCAGCGGGCTTACCAAACAGCAGTACGTCGTCGCCCGGTTTCCATGCGGCGTATTTCTGCATCACGGAGAGAAACAAATCACTCTCCAAATGTCGGTTAAACCACGTCTGCAATAGCGGATAAGGCGTTTCGTCGAACCACGCCTTATCGACAAAAGCGAACTGGCGGACGAATGGGAACACTGCGATGTCAGCGAAGGTTGTTCGCGCTTCAGACAGCCCCTGCCCGTCATTGGTGGTAAGTCGCTCTTCAAGCATCGCCAGAAACTGCGCGGCGTGATCCCGGTAATAGCTCTGCGGATGTTCGGAGTATTTCACAAAATACTTGTAACGGTCGAGATCGTCTTTAAACGCACCATCTAAATGGCCGATCAGGGGAGCAA
>CAJJCG010000057.1 GCA_905182615.1 Alphaproteobacteria bacterium UBA2964
GACGGATCTTTCGGCGGCGGTCGATACGGTGGTCCAAAGAACGACCGTCGTCGGTTCCACCTTTGTTGATCAGGCAGACAAACTTATTGCTGCTTCTGAACAGGCAGCCAGTCATTCCGATTCGATCCGCGCTTTGGTCGGTGAGCAAGCCGAAGCACTAGACCGGATTGTCAGCCAAATTGTTCGGCGTACCGAAGAAATTACGAAATCTACCGAGATTGAGCTGCAGCGTTTGACGGGGACAGCGGAAAAGGCCGCTGAGAGGGCTGATTCGATGAATCAGACCATTGGCGCGCGAACTGTAGATCTTGGCGAGGCCTCCAAAGAAACGGTCGAATGTCTGACGATCGTTGGCAATGCCTTGCAGGCTCAGGCGCGTGCCATGATCGAAGCAAGCACCAAGGCTGCTGCTGACGTGACCAATGTTATAATTGCGCTCAAAGACGAGTCGGGTGCATTGGAAACATCTGCCAGCATCGCTGAGGAACGCGTCGAGAGCATAGGGCGGGTGTTCCGGGCCGAAACCCAAGAATTGGCGTCTGCGTCGGAGCATGCGTCCCGCCAGGTCGATTCTGTCCGGCAATCTCTACAACGCCATTCAAGTGACATGACCAGCGCTCTGGATCGCGCGGCTGATCAGGCCACACAAATCGGCGCGGTGTTTGCAGAACAGTCAGAAGAGCTTATCCAATCTTCCGATCTTGCTGAGAAACAAGCCAGGCTGGTACGCCAAAATAGCTTTGATGCGCGGCGCGATATGTTCCTTCGGGCATCCCGCTTTATTATTGAGGATCTTAATTCGACAGCAATTGATCTCAACCGTTTGCTGGATAACGTCGGATCTCAGAAGCTTTGGCCACGGCTGGCGCGTGGCGAGAAGGGCATATTTGTGAAGTCCATGCTACAGGAAGATGCCCGGCATGCCCGCGATGTCATCAAGGGTAAATTTGTGGGTGACGACAATTTTCGGAAATATGTTCAGCGCTATCTCGATCATTTCGAACGGCTCCTTAACGAAGCAAATGAAAGCGATCCGGAGAACTTGCTAAGTTCCACCTTTTTGTCGGCCGATATTGGCAAGCTCTACCTCGTACTAGCCCGGTCGGTCGGTCGGCTTAACTAATACCCTGTATCGCCTGTCGGCGACCCGGTTTCTGACGGAGACCCATCTTGCACGCGCTGCTGCTTACGATCTTCATTGATACAGTGGGTTTTGGCATTGTCTTGCCGCTTTTGCCTTTTTTCGCTGAGAGGTTTGGCGCCAGCCCGCTTGAGGTAACACTTCTGGCAACAGTGTTTTCTTTTTCACAGTTCGTGTTTGCGCCGCTTTGGGGACGTTTTAGCGATCGCGTAGGGCGGCGTCCCGTGATCCTGTTTACGCTCGCCGGTATGTTTTGCGGTTATCTCGCTCTTACCATGACCGATTCTTTGCTCATGCTTTTCCTGGCACGGGCCTTTATTGGATCAATGGCCGCAAACTCAGGTGTTATTCATGCATATATTGCGGACGTTACCAGTAATGCAATGCGAGCCGGGGCGATGGCGAAGGTTGGTGCCGCTCACGGATTGGGTTTCATCGTAGGCCCGGCGATTGGCGGTTTATTCGCAGGTTCTGATCCAACCAACCCGAATCTTGCTTTGCCCTTTATTATTGCTGCCGCCTTGTCCGGAGCTGCATTTTGCATTGCGTGCATCCAGGTTCGAGAAACAGTAGAGATTGAAACCCGGGCGAAAGCCGCAAAGGGTCAGCGTTCGCTAGGCCGTGTCTTTCTTGAGGCCGTTCGTATTCCCCAACTTGCCCTTCTCTTCGTTGTCGTGACCATGACGCCTTTTGTGTTTTCAGGCGTTGAGACAACATTTGTACTGTGGTCTGAACGCATGCTTGGCTGGGGACCATGGCAGAACGGCCAGATTTATACCTTTATGGGTCTTACCGCGGCCGCGACTCAATGGTTTCTGGTTGGACGGTTGACCCGCCGATTTGGCGAACACCGTCTGATTTGTGCCGGCGCGGCGATGATTTTTATCGGCGTTCTTCTGCTCCCTCATTCGACCGGGACCGTCGGGCTCTGTATTTCCTTTGGCTTTATCGTCTTCGGTGTCAGCGTCAATAACCCGTCCCTTTCGAGCCTGGTATCTAAATATGCTCATTCGAGTGAGCGCGGCAGTCTGCTCGGTTTATCGCAGTCCTGCTCGGCGATGGCACGGATTACCGGCCCTGCATGGGCTGGATTTGCCTTTGGAGCCTATGGGCCAGATTGGCCGTTTTTCTCAGGGGCTGTGGTCATGGTGGTGATGTTTATTTTGGCAACTCGGGTCAAACCTGCGACTGATTCCGCCAAAGGCTGAAAATAGCTGAAGATAAAGGCGTAGATGTTATCATTTAGATGCCCTTTCTCCTTGACGTAGGGCCTGGACATTATTAAAAAGCGCGGTCCCCGGCGGTGTGCCGGGTCCATTTTGTTTTGATCTGTTTGGACAAAAAATATGTCACGTCGATGCAGCATTTCGGGTAAGGGCGTCCTTTCCGGCAATAACGTAAGCCACGCCAAGAATAGAACGCGTCGGCGTTTCCTGCCTAATATTCAGATGTCATCGATGCCGTCTGAAGCCTTGGGCCAGTCAATAAAGCTAAAGCTGTCAACACAGACCATTCGCACGATCGAAAAAAATGGTGGTATTGACGCTTATCTGCTGTCCACGTCGAACACCAAATTGACGGATGAAGCGCAACGTCTGAAGCGCAAGATTCGTCTTGCATCAGAGGCTGTTTCTGCAAGCTGATTTGCGTCTCTGCGGGACGTTCCTAAATTCTTAAATTTGAGTTGCGGCGCTAGATTTCGTCGCACGCCATTAATGTTGAATAAGCACGATTGATAATCTTCAATCGTTCTTCTGCCTTGCGGTCGCCGCGATGGGTGTCTGGATGGTTTTTCTTCACCAGCGTTTTGTATCGCTCCTTGATGTCGTCCTTGGTTGCCGGGCCGTCCATGTCCATGACCGCCATCGCTTCGGCCTCTGGAGACCCTGGACGGGGCCGCCAGCAGCCATCCTCCTGAGGGTTAGCGGCTCTGACACGGTTCCGTTCCCAGTTGTTGGCGCCAAACACGCCAAAATCGATGTTGGGGGAATCGCCAGTTCCGGCTCTGCAGCCAAGGGGCCATGTCGGGCGCCACCAGGTGGTGTCGGCCCGGAGCTGTTTTTCGATTTCTCCTTGCGAAAGTCCGGCGTAGAAGTTCCAGCGCAAGTTGTAGGCGCGTACATGCACCATGCAGAACCAATAATAATTATTAAGGTCATCCCGCGATTTGGGTGCACGATGTACACCGTGTTCGCCGCATTCCGGCGCGTCACACAGTCGGACTCTTTCCCCAAGGCGAGGGG
Source organism: Alphaproteobacteria bacterium UBA2964 (assembly GCA_905182615.1). Classification (GTDB taxonomy): domain Bacteria; phylum Pseudomonadota; class Alphaproteobacteria; order MPNO01; family UBA2964; genus UBA2964. The sequence goes on from CAJJCG010000057.1 coordinate 3,385, forward strand.
CGCTTAAAACTTCCAAAATTTGATCGCGTTTCTTCACCCTGACAGTATGAGGAGACTGCTGTTTACATACAAGAAATTTGGCCGGGCTCGTGTATTAAGACGCGCCGGTATAAAGGTGAGGCCAGCGCTCTTTAACCAGGTCACCATCGCTTGCCATCGCATGGCAATTGTTGATTTGGTAGGGCATATCATCTGACTTTTCGGTTGATGGCTTAGCTTGTTGTGCGGATTCGCGTTTGACGGTTTTGAATCCGATTGTGCCGACGGGCCGTAATAGGTCGACCATGTGAATGCAGCCCTCTGCGCCGCCCAGGAGTTCACGAATTCGGCGGTTCCAACCACGGCCAATTTTTTCCCCTTTTAGCTTTTGGAATGCGGACGCTACACCGGGGCAGATGGCATAAGGGGTCCCGTCCATGGCGGCATCAACTGCGGTGATGTTGATATCCTTGTCCAATGTCAGGCGAAGCCACATGTCATGAATCGGAACACCAGGATCGATGGTGCCGCGATACTCATTTTCAAATGCGTATGCCGAAGTATCTGTCAGATGTCCTTCGACGTCCCATTGCCCATCTGTACGACGATAGCTGGAAACCTCGATCGCACGAGTTTGGACGGGTTCGCGGTCGGTAGGTGGGGCAAGCGGCATTTGCTTTCTCTCATTCTTGGGGCCGGTGTTTTATAGGACGACTAGAAGGCCGAAGAGGTCACTCCAATACGGCTTTCACCTTTGTGCCTTCTGGCTGACTCGGTGGCGTAATGTGGATCAGCGCCAACCGGTTCTTGCGTCGGCTTGCCACCTGAAAACGGTAACCTTCAAATGTAAAGATTTGTCCTTCTTCAGGGATAACTCTGCCAATTTGGATGACCAGGCCAGCAATTGTCGCGGCGTCATCATCAGGAAGTTCCCAGTCAAGCCGCCGATTGAGATCACGTATTGTAACGCGGCCATCTACCAGAAAAGTCCCATCGCTTTGTCGCCGAACGCCGACCGGGATCTCATCATGTTCGTCTGCAATATCACCGACGATTTCTTCCAGAATATCCTCAAGCGTGACAATACCCATAAGGGAGCCGTATTCATCGACAACCAAAGCAAAATGTTCATGTCGGCGACGAAATGCCTGAAGTTGATCATGCAGAGAGGTCGATTCTGGAATAAACCAAGGCGGTGACGAGACGGCATCAATATCAATCAGCTCGAGGTTGCTTTGGTTTGCGTGTACATGAAGCAGCAGAACCTTGGCATGGATGACACCGACGATATTGTCTGGTTCTCCTCGCCAAAGTGGAATTCTCGTATAAGGGCTGCTGACAACCTGATTGACGATGTCACCGGCCGGCAGATCGGCATCAATCATGACAATGTCCTGGCGATGGTGCATGACCTCACCGACATTGACATCTGATAAATCGAGAATAGAACGCAGCATTACCCGTTCGCGTTGAACGGCTGGTTCTTCCCCCATGTGCAGATCAATGGCACCCCGTAAGGTCTCTTGCGCCGCTGCAAATTCTTCTTCGGTGTCGAATTTGACCCCAAAGGGCCGTAAGGCCGCGGTTATCAAAAGATTGATCGTATGTGTGATAGGTGACAGGAAGGCGACGACATATCGAAATGTCGGGGCGATCAGCAAGGCGACTCTGTCAGCATTGTGAAACGCATAAGTCTTGGGCATGACTTCGCCGAATATCAGGACAAGGATGGTCATCGCCGCCGTTGCATAAATAACCCCGGTCTCGCCAAAAATCCCAATCATCAGGCTCGTCGCCAACGCTGAGGCCAAAATATTGACAAGGTTATTCCCCAACAGAATTGCACCGATGAGTTTTTCTCGTTGCGAAAACAGTTTGGTGACGATGCCCGCGCGCTTGTGGCCCCGTTTTTGAAGCAAGTGCATACGTGGCCGAGATGCTGCTGTCAGGGCAGTTTCCGATCCTGAAAAGGCTCCGGATAATATGAGGAGAACTGCGATGCCGCCGACCGTGGCAAGGGTTTCGGTTTCCATTATTTGCGTGATCCTAAGGCGTATAATTCATGTTGTGAATCGCCATCAATTACCGTTTTCATGCAGCAATTGCTCTATCCAGTAAGGCTTCGACATCCGACATGTCTATGTCCGATGTTATGAAGGCGTCACCGATCCCGCGCGTAAGAATAAAGGTAATTTTCCCCTCACGGACTTTTTTATCTTGTCCCATATGACCTAACAGGGCGGCGCTGTCCCACCTTTGACCGGATATATCTGTTGGTTGCACAGGTAACCCGATGGCTTTGAGGTGAGTTCTGACGCGGGTGGCGTCCTCTATGGGACACAAACCAATCTGAGCCGACAGATCGAACGCCATAATCATCCCGATGGCAACGGCCTCGCCATGCAATAGTTTTTCACCAAACCCTGTTTCCGCTTCTAGTGCATGTCCAAAAGTGTGTCCGAGGTTTAGAAGGGCTCTATCTCCCGCTTCTTTTTCGTCCCGACCGACAATTTCCGCTTTGGCGCTACAACTCTTGATGACGGCCTGCTGGCGCAGGGTGTCATTGCCATCGATCAAGGCTTTGCCGTTTTTTTCAAGCCATTCGAAAAATACCTTATCGCCGAGTAATCCGTATTTCGCGACTTCGGCATATCCTGCCAGCAATTCGCGGCGGGGTAAGGTGTTGAGGGCGCCAGTATCTGCAAGAACCATTCGGGGCTGATAAAAACTGCCGACCAGATTCTTGCCATGCTGCGTATTAATGCCGGTTTTACCTCCCACCGAACTATCCACTTGCGCGAGAAGGGTCGTTGGAATTTGGATAAAATCAAGCCCTCGAAGAACGACGCTGGCGGCAAAACCAGTGATATCACCAATTACACCACCACCAAGCGCTATCAGAGTTGAGCGTCGCTCGGGGCCAGTATCCAGAATTGCTGTTAAAAGACCTTGAAAGCCGTCATAGCCCTTGGTGATTTCTCCCGCGGGTAGCGTGATAACGGTGCTGGTGATCCCCGCTGATTTCAGTGAGTCATTTAGACTACCGAGATGGTATCCCGCGACGTTGTCATCCGTAATGATGATGGCTGGTTCATGGTCAATCAATGGCGCGATCAGCTGAGCGGCGTTGCTGATCAAATCAGGTCCGACAACGATGTCATAGCTCCGCTCTCCCAGCGCAACAGAAAGAGTTTCAATTCGGCTCATCTTGGCACACCCGCAATTGAGTGGTTGAGTGAAAGGAGCAAGTCTTGGAGTGTATCCAGAGTCTGATCAACTGTTACATCAGGGAATTCATTGCCACTTTCGATGACAATATCCGCCTGTTCATAGGCTGGATATCGTTCTGCAATCAATGTCTCCAACTTTTTCCGCGGGTCAGTGTTTTTTAGCAATGGCCGGTTATTGCGTCGTCCGGTTCGGCTGAGAAGCAATTCAATATCGGCGCGAATCCATATTGAAATTGCTGTCTCCTTTACTTGCGCTCGGGTAGCGTCATTGACAAAGGCGCCCCCACCGGTCGCCAGGACGTGGACAGGGCCATTTAAAAGCCGGGCAATGACGCGTCGTTCGCCGTCGCGAAATGCTGCTTCACCATATAATTCAAAGATATCGTCGATTGAACAGTTGGCCGCTTTTTCGATTTCATCATCGGCATCGACGAACGGCAATCCAAGCCGCCGTGCCAGTCTTTTGCCAATGCACGTTTTTCCCGCGCCCATCAGTCCCACCAGGACGATGGTTTTCGGTATATGTGATAGCTTATTCGTGCTCATTGTCCGGTCGACATAAAGTGAGCCGGTAACCCCAACTTATTGAAACTCGGAGGTCCGACCGGTAGACTGCCCAAAATTTGCCACTATTAGACGCTATCTACCTTAAGGCCTGCAAATATAAGACGGATTCTGCTTCATGTCGCGTGGAATTATATGGCGTCGATTCACCGCGGCGTGATACAGGAAATAATGTAAAGGTGGGATCGTGGCCAAACCCCGGAACCCTGCGTGGCGTTGATGATGCGAGTAACTGTTTTCCTATTATTATTTCTGGTCGTCCTGATAATTGGCGGGGGCGGATTTCTTGCTATGTGGGATATTCCAGCCCCTTCATCAACCATCGAAAAGACACTTCCCGATGACCGGTTTCCGCGCTAATTCAATCACGGCATTCGCGATTGTCGCGAGTGCCTTATGTCTTGGTTTACAAGCCCATTCATCGACTCTGCTTGGACTTCAGGTTGCGCAGGCAAACCCTCCCGAGGCAACAAAACCCGAGATTACGCCGCAAGAAGTGAAACCGCAGGAAGCGATTAAACCAAAGCGAATATCCGCTCCGGTTCGTCTGGGACCACGGCGGTCGGTAATTGATGGAGTGCAGCCTTCCGGCACTGTGGTAAAATCTAGATCTCCGTCCGACTATAGGCCGGTATCGCCGTCAGATGGCAGCGACGGCGCGGTGGTTATCCAGACGTTAAACGAGCTCGACCCCGATTCTGTAGGCGTTATTGACGATGCCAGCGGCGGGCTCGGAGCCGAGATGTGGAAGGGCATTGATAGGTCTTTCGTTGCTCAAGCGATTGCGTCGCTACCGTCTCGGGTTCGCTCGCCCACGATGCGAAACCTGATGCGCCGATTACTCCTGACACAAGCGGTTGCCCCCAAGGGAAAAAAATCTGTGCCAGGGTTATTTCAGCTGCGTGTAAAAGCGTTGTTCGCTTCGGGTGATCTCAAATCTGCATTATCCCTTATTTCCTCTACCCCGACTGGGTCGCGGGAAGAATATCTGGTGCGTTTCGGCATCGATGGACGGTTATTTCAAAATAATACGGCAGGCGCTTGTAAGCGGGTGCGCGCCTATAGCGATGAGTTTAAGGGTGTGTATTGGCAACAGGTTACGGCTTTCTGTCTGGCGATGGCAGGAAAACGAGCGGAAGCCTCCCTTATGTCAGACGTGCTGGCAGAGCGCTCAGATGCCATTCATCCAGCCTTTTTTGCAGCGATGGAGAGATTGTCTGGCGCGACGCCGCCCCAGATTGTCAGTCTGGCTGGACCGTCGGCCTTACATCTCTCCTTGATGCGGTCAGCAGGTCTGGCGCTGCCCGATGATACTACAGAGAAAGCCTCCCCTGCCGCGCTCCGAGCAATTGCTTTGAGCCCGAATGCTACGCTCGACCTGAGACTCGTTGCCGCCGAGGAGGCCGCGGATATCGGCGTACTTAATGGTAAAACCCTTGCGGAGATATATGGCGTAGTAGCCTTTGATCCAGCTGTTTTTAAACGGGCGTCTCGTCACGCTGCTGCAAACTGGGGGGCTGGTGGAAGGGCCCTCCTGGTTCAGGCGGCCAAGAAATTAGCTACATCGGTTAAGCGCGCGAAACTTATTCAATCAGCTCTTAATTTGGCACGGCAGAAGGGTGGCTGGCGCGCCACGGCGCTAGCCTATGGTTCCATGGTTGCGGCACTGACACCTTCAACAGAAACAACATGGTTTGCTGGCGATGCCGCCCGCATCCTGATTGCCGCAGGGGACATAGCAGGCGCTCGCAAGTGGCTCGCTTATGCCGATGGGCAAGGATTAAAAGGGCGACAAAAAGCTGCCCTTTGGCCATTGCGGATATTTTTGTCTGATGCGGGGGTCGCCAGCATTACCCCAAAGGACATTACGAATTGGTGGAATAATAGAGCTGCGGCGGGGGCAGGTGCGCTTGTTCAGGCTCGAACATTATTTAGTCTGCTGAGTGCGATGGGTGTATCGGTCCCTTCTAAGCTTTGGGCTAAACTTTTGGATGGCGGATCAGGCACTCAGGCATTCGTTCCGAGCGCGGCGGTGAGAAACGCCCTGTCGCGCGGAGCCGTGACCGGTAGCCGGGGTGGTACCGTGGCGATGGCTCTGGTCGCTCTTGGAGAACGCGGAGCTGGCGCGGAGAACTTATCTGCTATGGAAATGGCGATATCGGCTCTTAAAAAAATAAATTTCGAGGCAGAAGCGAAATCCATAGCTTTGGAGGCAGTAATTGAAGCGGGGCTCTAGCCGGTTTAGCGGACAGGGTGAAACAATTACCCTGTCCCGTCATGCAGAAGCATTTCTGGAAATGCTTGCTGTGGAACGGGGCGCATCGCCAAGAACTGTAGAGTCCTATCGCGGCGATCTAACGTCGTTTGAAAAGCTTGTTGCCAAGCAGGGTGCAAATTCGTCAGAAACATCGACGGAAACCGTCCGCGGGTTTATGGCATCGATGGGAAACGTCGGTATGGCACCCACAACGATGTCGCGTCGGTTATCTGTATTGCGCCAGTATTTTGGGTTTCTGGTCGCAGAGGGCATCCGTCGTGATGACCCAACAGCTACTGTCGATAGTCCCCGGCGTGGTCGACCTTTGCCGAAGGTGTTGTCAGAAGGTGATGTCGGAAAGTTGCTTGAAGGTGCGCGCTCCGTGAGGGGTCCCCGCGGTGTTCGGCTGATCGCGCTTGTTGAATTGCTCTACGCGACTGGATTGCGGGTGTCGGAACTCGTCAGCCTACCACTTGGCGCTCTGGCGCGGGACCGCTCGGTTGTGACGGTTCGGGGTAAAGGAGGCCGCGAACGGATGGTACCGTTAAGCCTGCCGGCACAGGAAGCAATTGAGACGTGGCTGCCGATCCGCCCCCAATTTGTTACCAAGGATAAGAGCTCGCCCTGGTTGTTTCCCTCCAAGACAGCGAAAGAAGGCCATTTAACGAGGGGTATGTTTGGCCTTCTCCTGAAAGAACTTGCGATCGGTGCAGGACTTGCGGTGTCAGCAGTTTCACCACATGTTTTACGTCATGCCTTCGCGAGCCATCTTTTGGCGCATGATGCCGATTTGCGATCGGTCCAGCAGATGCTTGGCCATGCTGATATTTCATCGACACAGATCTATACCCATGTCCTAGATGAGCGGTTAAAATCACTTGTTCGGAATTTCCATCCGTTGGCAAATGGTCTCGCGAACAATGCCCTTTAGTATGTCCATCAGTGTTTTGAGGAAAAAATGACGAGCTTTCTAGAATTTGAGAAACCGGTTGCCGAACTCGAAGGCAAGATGGAAGAACTCCGTCATATGTCGGATATCGGCGATATCAAAATTGCCGACGAGCTGTCCAAGCTGCAGGGCCGCATCGATAAATCCTTGACGCAAATCTATACTAAGCTGTCCCCCTGGCAAACGGTGATGGTCGCACGGCACCCTGAACGGCCGCACTGCGTTGATTATATTTCATCCTTAATAGACGAATTTACGTCCCTCGCTGGTGATCGTGCATTTGCTGAAGATGCAGCCATTATGGGTGGTCTCGGGCGGTTTCGCGGGCGCTCCGTCGTCGTGATGGGGCAAGAAAAAGGCAGCGACATTGAATCCCGAATCAAACATAATTTTGGCATGGCCCGGCCGGAGGGGTATCGGAAAGCACAGCGGTTGATGGGGCTGGCTGAACAATTCTCCCTGCCGATTATTACTCTAGTGGACACGCCAGGTGCCTATCCTGGCATTGGCGCTGAGGAACGCGGACAAGCAGAAGCCATTGCCCGCTCAATTGAGGTTTGTCTCAATCTCCATGTTCCGATGGTCAGTGTCGTGATCGGTGAAGGGGGAAGTGGTGGCGCCATCGCCATTGCGGCTGCCAACAGAATTTTAATGATGGAACATTCTGTCTATTCGGTGATATCGCCAGAAGGCTGTGCTTCAATCCTGTGGCGCAGTTCTGATCATGCAGAAGAAGCGGCTGATGCGTTGAAGATGACGTCGAAGGATTTACTGCGGCTTGGCGTGATTGACGCGATTATTCCCGAGCCGCTAGGAGCTGCTCATCGTGATCGTGACGTTACCATTAAACGTGTTGGCGACGGTATCGATGAAGCCTTGAAAGAAATCGAGAACCTTGATGGCGCGGCATTGCGAGCGCAACGGCGCGAACGGTTTATTACGCTAGGGAACGATTTTCTGACTTCATGATGGCCGTCACTTATTGAGGCGAACGGCCAACGAACTTGTTAAACCCGGCCGTGACAGAGCTTAAATTTCTTCCCTGATCCACAAGGGCAGGCAGCGTTGCGTGGTACTTTGCCCCAGCTTTCCGGCTCCTCTGGATCAACCCATCGGCCAAGCGGTTCATGAAGTCGCCATCCGGGCGGAACATCTGCAGGGTCTGTACCAGCCGGAAATACCGTTGGCCCTTGCATCATCGACTGTACTTGCGCTGCAGGGTGAATGTCGTCTGGCAGGGCGGCCATGCCGGGGTCACCAGAAAAGGCTGGGTCAAGACGGGTTTCTTCCATGTCGCCCATTTCGTAAGCCATTAAGCCTTCGGGATCATCGCTAGAGATTTCCATATGGCAGAGAACCTGCGTCACGGTTTCGCGCAGCATTGCCAGCATCTGATCGAACAGATCAAATGCTTCATGTTTATATTCGTTCAACGGATCCTTTTGGGCATAGGCGCGGAGCCCGATTCCCTGACGCAAATGATCTAGCGCCAGCAAATGCTCTTTCCAAATTTGGTCGAGGACCTGTAGCAGGACACTTTTTTCTGCGACACGCATCATTTCAGGTCCGTAATTTGCGACCTTCTCAGCCATCCGTCGGTTCGCGGCGTCCGTTAGCCGATCACGAATTTCCTCTTCCGCAATGCCTTCTTCTTTGGCCCAGTCGACCACCGGTAAATCGAGGCCGATAATGCGCAGGACTTCTTCGTGCAAAGCATCCGTATCCCATTGTTCTGAATAGGCTTTTTCAGGGATGCAGCGTGATACGATTTCGTCGATAACCTCATGCCGCATGTCGTTGACGGTGCTGGAAACATCTTCAGCTTCCATCAGTTCGCGGCGCTGTTCGTAGATGACCTTGCGCTGATCATTCATGACATCGTCGAACTGCAGCAGGTTCTTACGAATTTCGAAGTTGCGTTCTTCGACCTTACGTTGCGCTTTTTCCAGAGCTTTGTTGATCCACGGATGGACGATGGCTTCGCCTTCTTCCAGGCCAAGCTTTTGCAGCATCGTATCAATGCGTTCTGATCCAAAGATGCGCATCAAATCATCTTCCAGCGACAGGAAGAATTTGGAAGCCCCGGGGTCACCCTGCCGTCCTGAACGTCCGCGTAACTGATTATCGATACGCCGAGATTCATGACGTTCAGTGCAGATGATGTAGAGACCACCGGCCTTCAGAACGACTTCTTTTGCGGCTTCGATTTCAGCTTCGACCCGTGTACGAATTTCCGGTTCCTCTGCTGCGTGTTTTTTCTCGTCTTTGATTTTTGAGAGCTCTTCGAGAACCCGCATGTCGACATTCCCGCCCAGCTGAATATCGGTGCCGCGGCCAGCCATGTTCGTCGAAATCGTGACCTGACCAGGCTTACCGGCCTGCGCCACGATAAAGGCTTCCTGTTCATGGTAGCGTGCGTTCAGAACGTTATGCTTAATTTTGCGTTTTTCCAGAAACGCCGCCAGCTGTTCGGACTTTTCAATCGAGATCGTGCCGACCAGTGCCGGTTGATTTCGGGCCTGGCATTCTTCGATCAAGGTAACGACCGCCTCGTTCTTTTCATCTGCGGTTCGATAAACTTCGTCGTCCTGATCTCCGCGTATGCAAGGCTTGTGGGTCGGGATTTCGACAACATCCAAAGCATAGATATCACCAAATTCGCCGGCTTCCGTCATTGCAGTACCCGTCATGCCAGCCAGTTTCGGGTAAAGTCGAAAATAGTTCTGGAAGGTAATGGAGGCGAGGGTCTGATTCTCGTTCTGAACCTCGACACGCTCTTTTGCTTCGAGTGCCTGATGCAGGCCTTCCGAGTAGCGCCGGCCTTCCATCATACGACCGGTGAACTCGTCGATAATGATGACCTGATTGTCTTTGACGATATAGTCGGTGTCGATCTGGAACAGTGTGTGGGCTTTAAGGGCCTGATTAACGTGATGCACGACAGAAATATTGTTGATGTCGTATAACGATTCGCCGTTCATTAAATCAGTTTTAGCGAGCAACGCTTCGATCTTCTCGGTACCCTCTTCCGTTAGAGCAACGGTCCGTTGTTTTTCGTCTTTTTCGTAATCTTCTTTCGAAAGGTTCGGGATCAACTCATCGATCCGGCGATACATTTCCGATGAATCTTCAGTGGGACCTGAGATGATCAGCGGCGTTCTGGCCTCGTCGATCAGGATACTGTCGACCTCATCGACAATTGCAAAGTTGAAGCGCCGCTGGACCATGTCCTCCAAACGGAATTTCATATTGTCGCGGAGATAGTCGAAGCCGAATTCATTGTTAGTACCGTAGGTGACGTCGGCGGCGTAGGCCTGCTGACGTTCCATTTCATCAACACCATTGACGATACAGCCAACGGTCAGGCCTAGAAATTCATAGACCTGACCCATCCAGCCAGCATCACGTTGCGCGAGATAGTCATTGACCGTGACAACATGAACGCCTTTGCCGGAGAGGGCATTGAGATAAACCGGCAGGGTGGCAACCAGAGTTTTACCTTCACCGGTTTTCATTTCCGAGATGGCGCCCTCATGAAGAACCATGCCGCCCAGCATCTGGACATCAAAGTGACGTTGCCCAAGCGTGCGCTTCGCGGCTTCGCGGACTGTAGCAAAGGCGTCGCACAGCAAATCGTCAAGCGACTCGCCTGCTTCATGCCGGGCACGCAACTCGGCAGTTCGGGCGCGTAAGGCATCATCGTCCAAAGCTACGAGCGCAGGCTCAAGGCCGTTGATTTCATCTACTTTTTTATTAAGTCGTTTTAGGAAGCGATTATTGGCGCTTCCGAAAACGCTCTCTGCCAGCGCAGCGAACATTTAGCCTCTCTTATAAGCGGATTTCCTTGCAGGCTCCGCAATTTAGCATTAAGCGGGTGGCAGACAAATAGGTACCTACCGCGTCTCTGTCAACGATTAGGGATATAGCGCTTCGAGCTCCAAATTGCACTGTTATCTTGCACGCTGATGACCAGAAACCGTTATAGTCTAAAATTGTGGCAAAACTGAGAATATTTAGTTACCTGCAGATTAGTTTTACGCCAACATGAATTTAAAGCCATGACAACGATATCCCTCCTTGCACCGAAACGATTTCCTACCCTTCCTGAAATAGCGGGCGTTAAGCTCGCGGCGGGAGCTTGTGGGCTGCGCTATAAAGGCCGCAGCGACGTTATGCTGGCAGAGCTCGCTGCCGGGACTGCTGTTGCCGGTGTCTTTACGCGCTCACTGACGGCTGCGGCACCCATAGATTGGTGCCGTGCGGCGCTTAAAAGCGGCCGCGTGCGGGCGATCGTTGTAAATTCAGGAAATGCCAATGCCTTTACCGGTCGCGTCGGTGAGCTCGCGGTTCAGGATACCGTCAAGGCAGCGGCTAAAGTTATTGGGTGCCAAAAAAACCAGATATTTGTGTCTTCAACCGGTGTTATTGGTGAGCCCTTGCCGGTGGAGCGGCTAACAAAGGCGTTGCCGCGGCTGAAAGAAAAGCTCTCCCCAAAATCGTGGAAGGCCGCTGCAACAGCAATTATGACGACGGACACATTTCCGAAAGGCGCCACACGGGCAGCGGAGATCGACGGGGTGACGGTCACACTGAACGGGTTTTCTAAAGGGTCCGGCATGATAGCGCCTGATATGGCGACGATGCTCGGTTATGTCTTCACCGATGCCAAAATCGCACAGCCGGTTTTGCAGAAGGCTTTAACGGCAGCGACGGATAAATCGTTCAACGCCATTACCGTTGATAGTGATACGTCGACCAGCGATACGGTGTTGCTATGCGCAACTGGAAAAGCGCGGCATAGAGAAGTGAGTGCTCTGGGTGATCCGCGCTTTAAGGATTTTCGGCGGGCGCTTGAGTCGATCATGGTCGATCTCGCGCAGCAAATCGTGCGTGATGGCGAAGGCGCCAGCAAGTTTGTCGAAGTAACGGTGACCGGCGCAGCATCGAGCACCGCAGCAAAAACCATTGCCCTGTCTATTGCAAACTCCCCGCTGGTCAAAACCGCGATTGCTGGCGAGGACGCCAATTGGGGACGGATTGTGATGGCGGTCGGCAAGGCTGGAGAAAAGGCCGACCGTGATGCCCTTGATATCAAAATCGGTGGCGTTCAGGTCACGATGGATGGTCTGCGTAAGCCCGGATATGACGAAACGCCGGTGGCGCGTCATATGAAGTGTCAGGAGATAGATATTTCGGTGGATGTCGGTGTCGGACGTGGAAAGGCTACCGTTTGGACCTGCGATTTGACGCATGGTTATATCGATATCAATGCTGACTACCGGAGCTAAGGACGATACGTGGCTGGTGATGTTCCGATAATATTAGTTGTCGCGGTCGCCTTGGTTGATATCGATGGCCGTGTACTGATTGCCCAGCGCCCCAAAGGCAAATCGATGGCGGGGCTATGGGAGTTCCCCGGTGGTAAAGTTGAAGAGGGTGAACAACTCGAAGCAGCCTTGATCCGAGAGCTCGAGGAGGAGCTCGGTATCGATGTCAGCGAGAACTGCCTGGCGCCGTTTACCTTCGCGTCACACAGCTACGACGATTTTCATCTGTTGATGCCGCTTTATGTCTGTCGTGTCTGGGACGGCACGGTGACACCTAAAGAAGGTCAAGTTTTGAAATGGGTGCGGCCACTTCAGCTTAAGGAATACCCGATGCCTCCGGCGGATGTACCACTGGTCGCCATGTTACGTGATCTACTGTAGAATCTCCTGATGTTCCTATCCATGATCCGTTCCAATCCGCGCGGGTGGCTTATCGTTTCGGTAATATTTTTTGCCGTGAGCTTTTCGTTCGCGGCGCGGATGTCGTTGCCAGTTCTGATCCCGGTCTGGGAAACCGAATTCAATTGGTCGCGGACCTTCCTGACGTCAGGTGCCGCCCTGATCATGCTCGTCATGGGGAGCGTTGCGCCTTATGCCGGTCATCTGCTGGATAAATTCGGCCCGCGCTATTTGGTTTCCTGTGGCACTATTCTGAGCGGCTGTTGCGTCATTATCGGCGCTTTAATGGATCCGTCCTCGCTTTTACTCTCGCCGGTCTGGGTGTTTATTGGCATCTACTGTATACTCTCTGCGGTGGGCTACGGCATGGTCAGCTTGCCCGTGGCAACCGCGACGATTACCCGAGAATTTGAAGAAAACAGGGGACTTGCGACCTCCATTGGTACATCGGGCGTTGGCGGTGGCCAGCTATTGTTCATCCCCCTCATGGCGTGGGCTATTGACCTCGCCGGATGGCGCCCAACACTCATTCTCTTTGGCACCATGATTATCGCGATGGGGATTCTGGCCTTCTTCTTGCTGCCGGGTGAGCCAGTTGCGACGAACGTCAAAAAACAGGCAGGGGTTGGATCAAAATCCTTTATCGCCAAGTTTACCATATTAATTAGAAGCCCCGTCTTCTGGCTGTTAGGTGGCGCGTATTTCATTTGCGGCTTTACCACCGCTGGTATCGTCAAGATTCATCTGATCCCCTACGCGGTTGCTTGCGGTTTTACCATTACGACAGGGGCAGCGGCGACAGGTGTTCTTGCTGGATTCGATATGGTTGGAATGGTGATTTCGGGATATCTAACAGACAAATTCCATCGTCCGGGCTTGTTGGGAAGTGTCTATTTTCTGCGCGCGCTCACTTTCATCATGTTGTTCTTTATTACCGATAATTACGCTTTGCTGTTCATCTTTGCGATGCTCTTCGGCACGCTTGATTTTGCTACAGTCCCGCCGACGGCAGGTCTCATCGCCAGTCACCTTGGTGTCAGCACGATGGGATTCAATATGGGAATTCTGTTCCTTGGCCATTCGCTTGGCGGTGCACTTGGCGCTGTTTCTGCTGGCGCTCTCTTCGATCTCTTCCAAACGTATGACTGGACCTGGATGGCAGGATTGGCGCTCGCTCTTGTCGCTGCTGTCCTCGCCTGGTCAGTTCCAGAGAAACGCGAAAAAACGCCAATCGGTGCAGAGCCCGCCGCAGCCTGAGAAACTACTTACCGGTTTTTGGTCTGGCCTTTTCACCAGCGGATTGTTCTTCGCTCTCCAACGCTTCGGCAAGGCTAGCGGTCGCGCTTCCAGGACGCAGTGGCTTCGGCTGTGAGGCATCCGGCGCCCAACCGGTTAGATAGAGGACCTGAAAACTAGCAGAGATACGTCCGTCGCTGTCGCCAAACATTTCTGAGTAGCGTTCTGCGGCCCTTAAGAATATTTGGCGTTTCGAAAATGTACGGGGGCGGGCAAGGACGGCGTTGGCTTCTCCCATGCCACGCAAATCGCGCATTAAAGCAAACACATCCGTGTAGGTCACCGTAATGGTATCGCTGTCGGCGACCGGCAGATTAAACCCGGCGCGTTGTAGTAACGCGGCAGTATCGGAAAGCTCGGCGAAGGGTGAAACGCGGGGTGAAACACCTCCGGAGATTTCCGTTTCGGCCTCAAACATCACTTGCCGTAGTTCGGTTAGAGTTTCACCGCCGAGAATAGCGGCCATAAACAATCCATCAGGTTTGAGAGATTGGCGGCATTGGATCAGCGTGCCAGGCACATCATTTGTCCAATGGAGAACCAAATTACTGACAATCAGGTCGGCGCAGGCGGGGGCAATCGGGAGAGCTTCCTCGTCGGCGATAAAGTTTGGCGCATCTGCGCCGGGAGAGAGCCCCATCTCAATCATGGTTTCGATGGGCGGGTTTTGAGAAAGCAGTCGGCTCAGGTGGTTTCCCCGGGCACCGATGTCGATGGTGAGATTAAATTTGCGTCTTATATCCGCCAACCGATCAACCAGGCGCTCGGCGACTTCGCGAAACAGGAAATCATGGTCGGCAAACCCCGCGGCTGCCCGTTCCCGTTGGCGTCGAACGGCCATCCGGTCAAAAATTACTGCGTTAGAGTTGGGTTCACCTGCGGGCATGCGTTGACTATGTCATGCGACAACGGACCTTTAAAGCGAGGTCGGTTGTCGGTCAGGCACGGGATGCATAGAATGACGATCCTTTTCGTTCCTGTATGAGATTATATTTAGTCATGACCAATCAAATAACTCCTAAAGATCTTCGCAGCTGGCTTTTCGATGACGACGAGCTCTCTCTTCTTGATGTCAGAGAAGAAGGCGTCTTTGGTGCCGATGGACATCTGCTGTTTGCAGTGTGTCTGCCGATGAGCCGGTTGGAGCTGGATATTTTGTCGGTGGTGCCGCGAAAATCGGTTCGTCTGGTTTTATGTGATGGTGGTGATGGCCTCGCTGACCGTGCAGCAGCAAAACTGAGCGATTGGGGATACACCGATGTTTTAGTCCTTGTTGGTGGTGTGCCCGGTTGGGAGGAAGCGGGCAATGTGGTTTTCAGAGGTGTGAATGTTCCGTCAAAAGCTTTTGGTGAATTTGTCGAAATTGAATCTGATACGCCGAATGTTTCTGCCGAAGAGCTGAAAGCGATGATAGATGGTGGTGAAAACATGGTCGTGCTCGATAGCCGTCCGTGGGTGGAGTATCGCCGGATGAATATCCCGACCGGCATCGACTGCCCCGGTGCTGAGCTGGCCTATCGGGTCCATGATATTGTCGACGATCCTGACCGCACCGTGGTGGTCAATTGTGCGGGCCGAACCCGTAGTATCATCGGCGCGCAGTCACTCATCAATGCCGGGGTACCCAATAAAGTGATGGCATTGCGAAACGGCACAATGGGGTGGGCCTTGGCTGGCTTCGATCTCGAGACCGGCAGTGACCGAAATTTCTTGCCGGTGAGCGACGATGGCTTGAAAGACGCTTTGGCCTGTGCTGAACGAGTCTCCAAGAGATTTGGCATTCAAACGGCAGACCGTGCGACACTTGAGAGCTGGCAAACGGAAACCGATGCAAAATCTCTTTACCTACTCGATGTGCGAAATCCAGATGAATATGCGGTGGGCCATCTTCCGGGCTCGCTTTCCGCTCCCGGTGGTCAGTTGGTACAGGCAACGGATAAATGGGCTGGAACTTATAGAAGCCGGTTGGTGCTGATTGATGATACCGGCGTGCGCGCGACGATGACAGCGTCTTGGCTCGTTCAGATGGGCTGGTCGAATGTGTTTGTGCTCAAAGACGGCCTTGAAGATACCGCGCTTGAAAGTGGTGCTCAGCAGGCACCCATAGTGCCCGTGGTAAACAGTGCGATTGAGATGATGTCTTCTGACGACCTTAATACAGCAATTAAGACGGACTCAGTGACCGTTGTCGATTTGGCAACTAGCCTCGAATACAAGGCGGCCCATATTTCAGGTGCCTGGTGGGCGGTTCGCTCGCGGCTTGCCAATTCCTTGTCAGAAGTTTCTGGTGATGGGCCGTTAGTGTGTACTTCGCCCGATGGAATTCTCGCCGCTTATGCAGCGTCTGATATCGCAGAGTTGACTGATCGACCTGTGCGGGTGCTCGATGGTGGGACGACAGCATGGCAGGCAGCGGGGCTACCTGTGGCGCAAGGCTTTGAAAATATGGCCGATCAAAACAATGATATTCAATACAAGGCCTATGATCATGACGACAATATCGAATTCCATATGCAGGAATATCTGAGCTGGGAAACCGGCCTCGTCGAGCAGGTTGCGCGTGACGGCACGGCAAGGTTTAAACATTTCCCAGTCTAATGGCGGCGGTTTGGAAACCATCTTCGTCACCGGTTTCTGCTGCATTTACGCGCGGCCTCGATTTCGTTTCTGATCCGTTATTGCCGCGACGTTGTATTTCCTGTGGCACCGTCGTTGATGGGGATGGCGCGCTCTGCGCTTCGTGTAGGCCTGAAATACGATTTTTATCGCGACCGCATTGCCAGGCGTGTGGTTTTCCCTTTGAGTTCGATCATGCTGCGGATGCTCGGTGTGCGGCTTGTTATAGGGACCCGCCACTTTATGAACGTGCGCGGGCGGTGTTTCGCTATGATGATGCCAGCCGACAAGCTCTCCTGGCCTTTAAACATGCGGATCGAACTGACGTGGCGCCTGACTTTGCCGGGATGATGGCTCAGGCAGGTAGTGAGCTCCTGACGGGTGCTGATCTTATTGTTCCGGTCCCCCTGCATAGACGCCGATTAATATCCCGGCGGTATAATCAGTCAGCTTTATTGGTCTTGGCACTTGCCAAGATCACCTCCGTTGCAGCGGTACCTGCCTGTACCAAGGTATTGCTGCGAGGCGGCGCTTGCGTTGTCGATGTGTTGACCCTGGCCCGTGTTGTCAGACCAGCGAGTAAATAATGGGTCTCGCCAAGGCGCTTCATTGTCCCTACATAGTATTCCGTTTCTGAATCTGATCTGAGCAGGTGTTTTGTGCCCAATATTGAAGTCTATTCGTCGCTGTTTTGCCCCTACTGCGCGCGCGCCAAGAATATCTTGCAAAAGAAGGGCGTGGCATTCACGGAGATTGACGTCGATGGTGACCCCGCAGTCCGGATCGCCATGATGGAAAGAGCGCAGGGGCGAACATCAGTTCCTCAGATATTTTTTGATGGGGAGTTGATCGGCGGTTCTGACGATCTTGTGGCTCTCGAAATGTCAGGAGAACTGGATCGCAAATTGCAGGCCACGAGTGAGTGACGCTTTTAAGCTGGCCTGTAATTAGGCAACCGCTAGTCGTTGCAGTTTGATCGCAGCGACTTGAAGTCTGTTATAGGGAAGCCGGTGCGCCATCGAGGGGACGATTGACCGCACAAAGTCGTTGTTTAACGGCAGGTGACGGTGTTCCCAGGACACCTTCCTCATAGGCAACGACGCGTAGCCTGTCAGAACAAACCGATAAGAGTTCGCTCGGTTTCAGCAAAAAGTTTGGGTTCGAGGGACGGCCATATTCTTTATTGCCCATGCTAAAGGTCTCGTAGATCAGGACCCCATCGTCATCGAGAGCATCGATAATGGCCGGAAAGAGGAGCCTATACAGGTAGTTGGTTACAATGATGCCGTTGAATTTGCGAGAGCCTAGTGGCCAGGGACTACCATCTTCCAGGTCTGCTCCAATTAATTCTATCGTGCCGGCATTTTCTGTTTCGCTAATACCTGAGAGATCACGATCCACCGCGGTTACTTGGTATCCGAGGCATGCTAGATAGTGTGTATGCCGCCCATTACCGCAGGCGAGATCGAGAACAGTGCCGCCTGATTTGACCAAAGGCGCAAACCGGGCAACCCAATCCAGCGGTTTCTCGGATTGATGGGTGTTCATGTCCAGCTTGATAATCGTTAACGCTTGATTTAACAAACAGTCTCATCATTTAACTGTAACCTAGTTGCAACATTCTGACGGCGGTATTCTCGGTAAATGATCGTCTTTGACCTCAAATGCAGCAATGACCACGAGTTTGAAACGTGGTTCCCGAGTAGTGATGCCTTCGACAAGCAGCGCAAGGCTAAGAAAGTCGTGTGCCCGATTTGCGGCGACGCAAAGGTCGATAAGGCGCTGATGGCGCCATCGGTTTCCGGTGCCAAGAAGAAAGGCGAAAAGGCCGTTCACCTGTCTTCAAAAGCTGAAGAGCAGGTTGGAAAATACATGACGGCGCTCAAGGAAATCCGCGAAGAGGTCGAGAAGAACAGCGATTACGTTGGTGACAAGTTTCCTGAAGAAGCCCGCAAAATTCATTACGGCGAAACGGAAGAGCGTGGCATTCACGGTGAAGCAAGCGATGAGGAAGCTGCGGAGCTGGTTGAAGAGGGCATCGACGTCCAAAAGGTCCCATGGGTTCCAACCCACGACGCTTAAGCTTTGTTCCCTAATTAAATCAAGAAGATCGAGCTACGGCGGTTTCATGCTCGTCTGGCATAGCATGTCATGCACCTGACCGCGGTTACGTGTCTGATGATTAAAGAAGTGATCCAGCAGTGGCGCTATCGGCGTTTCAGGCGCGGTCCCAGCGGTGTTGTGGCAGCCATATTCGGTCTCCCACGAGAATATGGTTGAGGGTGCGGTGTATCGAACCGAAGAATGCTTTCCGGTCCGCAAAATAAGCTTCGTCACCAATTGTGGCGACGGCGCAATAAAGCAGTTTGTTAGCCCACCGGTTATAGTCAGCCAGCAGTTTAAAATGCTCAAGAATCATCAGACATCTCCTAGAGCTTTGTGGCGCAAAGCATATAGTTGACGGCGACGTCTTTTGAGAGACGCCAATCATCCTTCAACGGGTTGTAGGTCACGCCGGTCATATTGATGATTTCAGCGTCATTACCGGTTAGCGATAGCGCGAGCTCTGATGGTTTTACGAATTTGTTCCACTGATGGGTTCCACGGGGCATCCAGCGCAATATGTATTCTGCGCCGACGATTGCCAGGGCATACGCCTTGGCTGTGCGGTTTAGCGTTGCGACGATCAGCAACCCGCTTGGTTTGGTGAGGGCTACGCAAGACGCCATAAATAAATCTACGTCGGCGACATGTTCTATTATTTCCAGCGCTAATACGATATCGAACTGCTTCTTTTCGGCTGCCAGCGTTTCCGCGGCGGCAACACGATAGTCAATGTCGAGACTCCCTTGTTCGGCATGAAGGCTGGCAACACCAATATTCCTTTCAGAGGCATCGATTGCGGACGCTGTGGCGCCCATTCTTGCTATCGGTTCTGTGACCAGCCCACCACCACAGCCAACATCGAGAACTGTAAGACCCCCCAACGGCTTCAAACTGCGTTTGTCGCGTTCAAAGTGTTCGCAAATCCGGTCGCGGATATAACCAAGCCGTACGGGGTTGAAACAGTGTAGGGGCCTAAAATCCCCTTCTGGATCCCACCAGGCGTCTGCAAGGGCAGAAAATCGACCGATTTCGGCGGGATCGACCGTATTTTCACGTTCAATTTCGGCTATTGTCATTTTTCTTTCACGTACCCTAGTTTATGTCGAGCCCTGAATTACTTGCCACTTAAGGAAGATATAGAGTAAGAAAACGCCCGCTGCACGCAGGATCAAAACATTATTGTTGCTTGCCGGACTGGCATAACAGGCTGGAACTGGATGCCAGCATTTTTCGGGTGGATTTCGAGATGACACGGGTTGTCCAGAAATTTGGGGGCACTTCAGTTGCCGATATCGACCGTATTAAGGCTGTGGCCCAACGGGTCAAGGCCGAGGTTGATCAGGGGAGTGAAGTTGCCGTAGTGGTTTCCGCGATGTCGGGGACAACGAACCAGCTTGTCGACTGGGCGGTTCAGGCTGCGCCTTTGTATGATGCAAGGGAATACGACACGGTCGTCGCGGCAGGGGAACAAATTACCGCGGGTCTTCTTGCGTTATGCCTACAGACAATTGGTGTCGATGCACGGTCTTGGCTTGGCTGGCAGATTCCGCTCAGAACAGACGATGCGCATGGCAAGGCCCGCATCACAGAAATTGAAACGGACACATTATCAGAACGCCTTTCCTCGGGGCAGGTTGCTGTGGTGGCCGGTTTTCAGGGGATCGCCTCGGATAACAGAATCACAACGTTGGGCCGAGGTGGCTCGGATACATCCGCCGTGGCGCTTGCGGCGGCGCTCAATGCTGATCGATGTGATATCTTTACTGATGTTGACGGGGTTTATACGACCGATCCAAGGATTGTCGGCAAGGCCCGCAAGCTGGATCGAATTACATACGAAGAAATGCTGGAAATGGCATCGCTCGGTGCCAAGGTATTGCAAACCCGGTCAGTTGAGTTGGCAATGAATTATAATGTCCGGGTTCAGGTGCGGTCGTCATTTTCAGACGCCGAGGGAACGTTGGTTGTAGATGAGGGTGAAATCGTGGAACAGGAAGTTGTGAGTGGCATCGCCTATAGCAAGGATGAAGCAAAAATCACATTAGTTCGCGTTGCAGATCAACCGGGTGTCGCCGCAGCTATATTCGGCCCGTTGTCAGATGCCAGCGTCAATGTCGATATGATCGTCCAGAATGTTTCGGAAGACGGCAAGGCGACAGATATGACCTTCACCGTCGTTAAAGAAGATTTCGTGCGGGCCACGGCAATCCTGGAATCGAATAAGGAATCGCTCGGCTATGAACGCTTGGTGTCGGATTCTAATGTCGTGAAGATTTCCGTGATCGGTGTCGGCATGCGAAGCCATGCTGGCGTGGCGCAGCGTATGTTCACGGCGCTTGCCGATAAGGGTATCAATATTCAGGTAATCTCAACATCCGAAATCAAAGTCAGCGTTTTGGTGTCTGAGGATTATACCGAGCTCGCTTTGCGGGCTTTGCACACTGCGTATGGCTTAGACGCCGAGTAGGATATGCGCTGCCCTTGGTGGCGGCGAGACAGCGACGGATAATGGCGCAATCGGTTAGCACAGCGATACGACCGCTTCTTCGGCGTGTTCAGGGCGTGATGTCCGGCCATGGCACGGCACAGGAACGCCTTGATGAGTTGGTCAAAGTCATCGCTTCTGAAGTGGTGGCAGAGGTTTGCACGGTCTATGTCCTGCGCGCTGGCGAAGTGCTGGAATTGTTCGCGACCCATGGGCTCAACCCATCCGCCGTTCATAAAACGCGGCTCCGCGTCGACGAAGGATTGATTGGTGATATTGCGGCACATGCCAGGGCTTTAAACCTCGCTGATGCGCAGGCGCACCCAAAGTTTGCCTATCGGCCTGAAACCGGCGAGGAGATTTATCATTCTTTCTTGGGGGTCCCCATCCTGCGCAGTGGACGGGTGCGCGGCGTACTTGCCATCCAGAACAAGGCAAAGCGCGAATACACCGAAGAAGAAGTAGAAGCGCTGGAAATGATTGTCGTCGTGCTGGCCGAACTCATTGCTGGCGGTGATCTTGTTGGTCCGAGCGAACAAATTACCGCGGAAGGTAATGCCATCCTCCCGCTGCGTATGACGGGCATTCGGATTAACTCCGGAATCGCGATGGGCGAAGCGGTGTTGCATCAGCCCCGTGTCGACATTCCGGCAATGTTTGCTGATGATCCCGATGCCGAGGAGAAACGGCTGAATGCCGCGCTCAGTGAGATGCAGGATGCTATAGAGGATTTATTTTCGGCATCTGAGCTTTCAGAACGCGGCGAGCACCGTGAAGTCCTGGAGACCTATCATCTGCTGGCGCGCGATGCCGGTTGGTTGCGACGATTGCGCGAAGCAATTGCCAGTGGCTTGACGGCGGAAGCTTCCGTTCAGAAGGTTCAGGATGACATCCGAATACGAATGAATATGGCGACCGCTCCTTACATCCGTGAACGGATGCATGATTTTGAGGATCTGGCCCGCCGGTTATTACAGCATTTGAGTGGCTCGCCCTTAACGGCTGCCGGTGATGCGGCGCTGCCCGATGATGTTGTGTTGCTGGCGGTGAATATGGGGCCGGCGGAGTTGCTTGACTATGAGCCTCATCGATTGCGAGCATTGCTTCTCGAAGAAGGCTCGGCGACGGCGCATGTCGCGATTGTCGCGCGCGCTCTCGATATTCCGGTAGTCGGCCGCATAACAGATCTTCTGGCGCGTATTGATCCGCATGACCCGGTGATTGTTGATGGTGACAATGGCCAGGTATTCGTGCGACCTGGAGAAGACATCCAGCAAATGGTCGCGGATACGATCCAGGCAAAGACCGAACGTCGGCGTCTCTATGCGACCTTGCGCGACGAAGAACCGGTTACACTCGATGGTCAACGTATTTCACTCAATTTGAACGCCGGTCTGTTGATCGATGTGCAACAGCTGAAGGATACGGGCGCGGATGGCATCGGGCTGTATCGCACTGAAATACCTTTCATGGTGCGGGCGGAGTTTCCCGGCGTTGAAGGGCAAACCGAGCTTTACAGCAACGTCTATGAAATTGCTGATGGCAAGCCGGTCATGTTCCGCACTTTGGATATTGGGGGTGACAAGCAGTTGCCCTATTTCCATGACGTCGCCGAAGAAAATCCGAATATGGGATGGCGGGCCGTTCGTGTTGCGCTTGACCGACCATCGATGCTGCGTCAGCAGTTGCGGGCGTTAATGCGCGCTGCAAATGGCCGCGACCTTTCGATCATGTTCCCGATGGTAGCGGAAGTCGCAGAGTTTGAGGCGGCTAAAGAAATTCTGGAAATAGAAATACAACGTGAAAAACAGCGCGGCGGCACCACACCAAAAAGATTGCGGGTCGGGGTTATGCTGGAAGTTCCTGGACTCATGTGGCAGCTGCCCTCGCTGTTAAAACGGGTCGATTTCATATCCGTGGGCAGCAATGATTTGTTCCAATTCCTATTCGCAAGTGACCGCGGAAACCCAAGGGTTGCCGATCGGTACGATGTTTTGTCGCCAAGCCTTTTATCGATGCTGCGACACCTTGTAAGGGCGGCGGATAAGGCGGAGGTTGATATTTCGCTATGTGGTGAAATGGCTGGGAGTCCCGTTGAGGCGATGACGTTAATTGGACTTGGATTCCGGACAATTTCGATGGCGCCGGTTCGGATCGGGGACGTTCGGGCGATGTTGCGAACGGTTGATGTGGTAGCATTGGCGAATTACGTCGATAGTCTCGTTGATCTGCCTGATCACAGTGTTCGACAGAAACTTGTCGCCTATGCCCGTGACCATAATATTGCGATCACGACAGGTTAGTTTAGGACTAGGTCAAGAAACCGTTGATTTTGAAAGATGAATTCTGTTACTAACGGCGCGTACCGCTTGTTAAAATTTCGGTATCCAAGCAGGAATTGAGAGTAAAGCATTGGCAGAGTCTGGGACTGTGACAGGACCTGAATCGTACCCCGCCGATATGACATCGGTGGAGTTTGGAGCGGCAATGCGCGATATGCGAAAAGAGCATAATCGTGAACTGTCCGACGTTGCCAATGCACTTCGAATTCGTCAGGTCTATCTGCAGGCGATTGAAGACGGTCGGTTTGATGATTTGCCGGGGTCTACCTATGCGGCGGGGTTTGTTCGCGCCTATGCAGATTATCTTGGTCTTGAGATCGATGAGGTCATGCGGCGCTATCGCTCGTCGATGGGCAATATTCCTGCCCAAGCAGCCTTGGCGCCGCCGTCGCCGATGTCAGAGGCCCGTTTGCCGACAGGCTTTATTTTGCTGGTTGCTGCAATTTTGGCGGCTGCCGCCTACGGTGGTTGGTATTACCTTACTATTCATGGTCAGAGCCCAGCCGAAATTGTTTCGGCGTTACCTAAACGTATTTCCGATGCGGTTGGTTTAGGTGACAAGAGTGCGACAAAATCTGTCCCTCCTGAGGTGATGAAGTCTTCAGCGACGGCACCTGTCGCGGCTATCCAACCTAATCCGATTGCAGATCCTGTTGTAACAGCCTCCACGAATAATGCTGTTGCAGTTGTTGAGAAAATGTCGACCGCCGAAAGCGGTCAGCCGCAACCTGTAACCTCAGCGCCGCTGGCTACCGCCAAGTTGCCTAAAACGGTCACCGTTCAGGCTCCGCCAGAAAAGATCGTTGTGCCGGCGCCGGAGAAAGTTGAGGTCATTCAACCTTTAAATCTGGCTACGTCACAGGTCGCAGCGGTTCCACCGCAAGAAAACTTGGAAAGCCGGATCGTTTTGCGAGCGTCTGTCACATCCTGGGTCGAGCTCCGGGATGTCGGTGGAAAGCGGCTCCTCTCGAGACTATTGTTAACGGGAGAGACATACAAAGTCCCGGGCCGACCTGGGATTTTATTCACCACAGGTAATGCCGGGGGCATCGACATTTTCGTCGACGGACAGCCCATTGCAGCGCTTGGTCCGGTTGGTGCAGTCCGCCGCGACATCGCGATGGAACCTATAACATTGCTCACCCGCAAACTCGGCCAGCGTTAGCGTCTGATGGCTGGTCTACAACCTGTTCGCGGAACACGTGACATTCTGCCAGATGAGCGTCAACGGCATCGCTTTATCGAAGAGACGGCCCGCGAGGCAGCACAGCGTTATGGCTATTCCGAAATCGCGACCCCCATTTTTGAATTCTCAGATGTTTTCAAACGAACGCTTGGCGATACCTCGGATATTGTCACCAAGGAAATGTATACCTTTACCGATAAAGGAGGGGATGAGGTTACCTTGCGACCGGAGGGAACGGCTGGCGTCGCCAGGATGCTTATTTCCGGTGGCTTGGCGCAGAACCTGCCGCTTAAATATTTCTATCGTGGTCCGATGTTTCGCTACGAGAGACCGCAAAAAGGCCGTTTCCGCCAGTTTCATCAAACGGGTGTCGAACTTCTTGGCGTTGCTGAACCTCTTGGTGACATCGAGGTTATTGCGCTCGGGGCAGCAATCCTTGATGGCCTTGGGATCCTTTCGAAAGCGACACTGGAACTGAATACGCTCGGCAATACGGAGAGCCGTAGCACCTATCGCGAGAAACTCATCGCCTATTTTAATGATTACCGCACTGATTTGTCAGAGGACAGCCAAGATCGTCTGGAACGAAATCCACTTAGAATTCTGGATTCTAAGGATAGACGTGATCGTGACATCGTTACCGGCGCTCCCGAATTTTCCGATAGTCTTGATACCGAGTCGGCAGAATTTTTTGCGGCGGTTACCGAGGGGCTCGATGCCTTATCGATTGATTACTGTTTGAATTCACGGCTTGTTCGCGGTCTCGACTATTACTGTCATACCGCGTTTGAGTTTACGACAGAGGAGCTCGGCGCCCAGGGAACAATCCTTGCCGGTGGCCGTTATGACGGGCTGGTAGAGCAAATGGGCGGCACTAAGACGGCAGGTGTCGGTTGGGCCGCGGGTATCGAGCGTCTGGCAATGCTAGCTGAGAGTGTTCCTGAAGAAAAACGACCGATCGCGATCATCCCGGTCGGTCCGGAATTACAAACTAGGGGACTTGCCATTGCGCATGACCTCCGGTCTCGTGGCTTTGTCATTGAGTTGGGATATCGCGGCAATATGAGCCGCCGTTTAAAGCGGGCTAATAAATTGAACGCAAAGGCATCTATTATCCTCGGACCCGACGAGCTTGAACGTGGAGCGGCGACGGTACGAAATCTTGATACTGGTGATCAAGAGGAAGTACCGCTAGAGACGCTCGCTGACCATCTAAAACAATATAATTAGCCAGTCATGACTGCAGCCAAGGGCCTCCCCCGGCTGCTGGTAGTCGGGGCAAATCAGCGTAGCAGCAGTGTTTCCTTACGGGAGCGTTTGTTTCTGGAGCCGGATGAAATTCCCGGTTTTCTGGAGACGCTGCGCGGTGCTGGGGTTTCTAATGGATGTTTGCTTTCGACCTGTGATCGAGTTGAGGTGGTCCTGACCCATGAAGCCCCCGATTTGGCCTGCGATGTGGTTATCAATACATTTGCAGAACGTGTTGGCGTTTCAGCAGCAGCCTTGTCGGAGGAGTGTGTTCGGCTTGAAGGCGCTGACGCCGTTCAACACATATTTGAAATAGCGGCGTCTCTGGATAGTCTGGTTGTCGGCGAGCCGCAGGTTCTTGGTCAGGTCAAGGATGCTCATCGTCTTGCCCGTGAAGCTGGCATGGTCGACACCTTGCTCAATGCATTGTTTGAGGCTTCCTATCGTGCGGCCAAGCGGGTCCGAACAGAGACCGCGATTGGCGAACGTCCAGTATCGATTGCCGCGGCCGCGGAAAAATTGGCTCTCAATATCCATGGTCCTTTGTCGGAGATCGGTGCCCTTATTATTGGCGCCGGCGAAATGGGTGAGCTCATTGCCGAACATTTGAAAAATCGCGGTCTTGGCAGGCTGACAGCGATAGCGCGGATTGATGTTCAAGCGACAACACTTGCAAATCGTCTTGGGGGGCATCACGCGCCCTTTGAGCAAATGGACTCCTGTCTTCGGGAAGCGGATATCGTTATCGCGGCTGTCGGAGCGGGTCGGCACGTGGTATCGCGAGAGATCATGGAAAAGGTATTGTTGGCCCGGCGACGCAAACCGGTATTTCTAATCGATACTGGAGTGCCGGCGGATATTCCGCCGCAAATTAATGAGCTGGACAGTGCGTTTGTTTATGATCTTGAAGATCTTGAAAACGTTGCTACTGAGGCCCGCGCTGGTCGGGGCGAGGAAGCGGTTCTTGCTGCCCGCATTGTCCATGAAGAAGTAGAACTGTTCTTTAAATCACGCGCCGGTCGGGAGGCGGTTGCTGCGGTCTCAGCATTGCGCCAGCATTTTGAGGGTATTCGCGACGCAGTGGTTGCCGATAATCCGGACGATGTGGACGCAGTGACGCGTCTACTGGTAAACCGATTACTACACACCCCATCTGAAATATTACGCGAAGTTGCTGAAAAAAATTCAGCCGAGTTACCAAATTTTGAAGCGGCTATTATCCGATTGTTCGGATTAGAGGAGGACTCAGAAGATGGGGACGCAGGAGGTAAGACGTGAATTTTGATGACAAGCTTAACGTTCTCGTCGCACGGCGTGACGAGCTAACACAACTGATGTCAGGTGAGCATAGCGGCGATGCTGATGAATTCGTTCGCCTATCAAAAGAGTACGCGGAATTAACGCCGGTGGTTGAATGTATTGAAGACCTGCGGGCGCTGCAGAATGAAATTGCTAATCTTGGCGGTATGGTCGCAGATCCGAAATCGGACGTGGAGATGCGTAGCCTTGCCGAGGCAGAAATGCGCGAGGCGCGTGATCGTCTGCCGGACGTCGAAAAACGGTTACAACTACTCTTGCTGCCGAAAGATGCGACAGACGAAAAGAATGCCATTCTTGAGGTCCGCGCCGGGACTGGCGGAGATGAGGCGGCGCTGTTCGCCGCTGATTTGTTTCGGATGTATCAACGTTATTCCGAACGTCGCGGCTGGCGTTTTGAGACTATACAACTTTCTGATACCGGCATCGGTGGTCTGAAAGAAGCCATTGCGGAAATTACCGGTAAGGGTGTTTTTGCCCGTCTTAAATTTGAATCTGGCGTGCATCGTGTGCAGCGCATTCCGGAAACCGAATCCGGTGGACGAATACATACATCCGCGGCGACGGTTGCGGTATTGCCCGAAGCTGAAGAAGTTGATGTGGTTATTGAAGACAAAGATCTCCGGATCGATACCTATCGTTCTCAGGGTGCTGGTGGCCAGCACGTCAACACGACTGACAGTGCTGTACGGATCACTCATTTGCCAACAGGCGTGGTGGTAACCCAGCAGGATGAAAAGTCACAGCATAAGAACCGTGCTAGAGCGATGAAAGTTTTACGATCCCGGATATATGACGCCCAACGGGCAGCCGCGGACGCAGACCGGGCCCAAACCCGTAAGGGTCAGGTCGGGTCAGGTGACCGGTCAGAACGTATTCGAACTTACAATTTCCCACAGGGGCGGGTAACGGATCATCGGATTGGTTTGACGATGCACAAGTTGGACCGCGTGATGGAAGGGGAGGCGCTCGATGAGGTGGTTGATGCGCTGATCTCCGAGGACCAGGCGTCGCAATTGGCGGAATTTTCCGAAAAGTGACCGAGATTACGATCGGTGTAGCACTCGAGGCGGCAATCGCCAGGCTATCGGCGGTTGGAGTCGATAACCCGCGAATGGATGCCCGGTTGCTATTGTGCCACAGCGCGTGTCTTGAGCTCGCAAATATCATCGTTGATCCAAATGTTGTTCTCGCTGATGAATGTTTTCGGAAATTCGAGACGTTGGTCGAACGGCGGGAAAAACGGGAACCGGTCTCTCATTTGATTGGTGAGCGAGAGTTTTGGAGTTTGCCATTTATTGTCACTGCAGACGTTCTTGATCCGCGTCCCGCCAGTGAAACGCTCATTGAAGCGGCTCTTGATCATGTGCGTGATCGTTCCGAACCAGTATCTGTTCTAGACCTTGGTACGGGGAGTGGGTGCCTGCTCATCGCGGTTCTTTCGGAATTGCCAGGAGCACGCGGTGTTGGTGTTGATACCTCTGAAGCGGCGTTAGTGATTGCCCGACGAAATGCTGAAAAGAATTTGGTGGATGATTGCACGACCTTTGTGTCTTCGTCGTGGGGCCGCTCTGTTTCCGGGAGCTTTGATCTTATTTTGAGTAACCCACCCTATATCTCGGAATCCGAACGTGATGATCTTGAGCCTGAGGTCGCAATGTATGAACCGGCATCGGCTTTGTTCGCAGGCAAAGATGGGTTGTCCGCGTATAGAGAGGTTGCACCCGACATTCTCCGATTACTGAATCCAGATGGCGTTGCTGCGATTGAATGTGGTCGTGATCAGATGACGACGGTGATTGAAATATTTGATGACGCAGGGTTGCGGCACGTCGAAACCCGATGCGATCTTGATGGGATAGAACGAAGCGGCGTTTTCTGCCGTTAGAGGGTCCTTGCTAACTTGAAAAAAAGGGTTGGAAAGGCCGGGCATCCCCACTAGGGTGCAAATCGGGCGAATGAGGAAGGCTACATGCACCTCGCCCAAATGTTCCTGAAAAGGCTGCGAGAGCAGAGCCACAGCGACCGTGGAAGAGCGGTTGCAAAGATAAAACGCGATTGTCAGGACGACCTCGCGGTGTTGGTAAGCCATTTGGGGGTTAGTGAAACAATAACCGGATTAGAGTTAATGAGATCAGGTCCTAATAACCGGCGCCCGCGGGGACGCGGCAACCCGGGACGCGGCAACAATAATCGGCCGCAGCGAAGTAATAATGTGGATAGTAACGGGCCTGACGTAAAGGTTCGGGGCACCGCCCAGCAAGTTGTTGATAAATACCAGACCCTTGCCCAGGAAGCGTCCACGGCCGGTGACCCGGTTAGGGCGGAAAATTACTATCAGCATGCCGAACATTACCATCGTGTCTTGAGTGCGAATGCAGCTACTCAGGAAAAACAGCAGCGTGATAATCGGAATGACCATAATAACGATGCTGACCAACCAAATGGGGTCAATGGCGCGGCACAAAATGGCAACAATAGTAATGGTGCCACTGCAGTAGAAACGTCAGACCCAGAAATCAATGGTGAGGCAGAAACTGCAACAACAGATGCCGCCAGCGAAATAGCTGAAGCGAATGAAGCGACTGTTGAGCACATTGAAGTCGTGCAGGAGTCTGTTGCCGAAGAGCCGGAAGAAACTGCACCGGTTTGAGCCCATTCATCTTCTAAAAGTCCTTCTGGACGATGGGAAAGGGATGGCGGCCAACCTGATCAATGCAGCTCGATTCCGCCGCACGCAACTGGCTGGCTGATACCGGTTATGACCCGGTATACGGCGCACGGCCGTTGAAACGGGTGATCCAGACACATCTGCAAAATCCGCGGGCGACGATGGTATTGGAAGGAACGATTCAGGATGGTGAAACGGTCCAGGTGTCAGCGAGTGACGACGGTCTGACGCTGAACGGGGCGCATAACAGTTTCTTCTCCGGCGATTGTCCACGCCCCAACGGTCCGTTATAAGATCGGTCACCAATAACGCAGAGCTGAGGGAGAGAAATAATGATGAATGTTGGATTTGTTGGCGTCGGCGCCATGGGCAACCATATGGCGGGTCATTGTCTCAAGAGTGGCAAGTTCAAGGATGTTTACGCCTATGATTTGAGCAAGGCCGCCGTCAACGCGATGGTTAAAAAAGGTGCCAAAGCATCGGGTTCTCTCAAACATCTTGGTGGTGTCTGCGACGTTATTATCATCATGGTTGGTTATGACGATCAGGTGCGTCAGGTGGTAAGCGATCTTGCCAAGAGCAAGCCCAAGAAGGGCACGGTTTTGGTTATTACGGCAACCAGCCATCCCGATATGATCCTGGAAGCAGCGGCAATCGCCAAGAAGGGTGGTCTCAAGGTTGTCGATGCACCCGTCTGCTTCGGTTTGGGTGGCGCTAAAGACGGGACGTTGGCCTCTATGGTTGGTGGTTCCAAAGCTGATGTTAAGAAAGCAACACCGGCTATTGCCTGCTATTCCCGTGCTGTTCACCACCTTGGCGATCTAGGCTGCGGCGAGATTGGCAAGACAGTCAATAACATGCTGCACTGGGTGCACAGCCTGGCCAATCAGGAAGTCTTGTTGTTGGCTAAATGCTACGGTATCGATGTTCAAAAAATGCGGGAAACTTTGCTACAGGCGCCCGGTCGGAATGGCACGCTGGAAGAATGGGATGGCACGCGTTTCACCTGGCATGAGAAAGACATGGATATCGCAATGGACTTGGCGCAGGCGCGTGATCTGCCTTTGCCGTTGTTCGGTCAGGTTGATCAGCTCATCAAGTTCTCGCATTGGGACCAAATCAAGGAATTGCTGTATACTAAAACTATTTCCTTCCTCGGGCGGAAATTGAAAGCGGCACCTCCGGGCAAAGCCATCCGCTAAAATCAGACATGAAAATAGGGTTGCGACCGGGCTTCGGCCCGGTGTCGCAATCGCTCGCCAAATTCTAGTGAGGAGATCCAAATAATGAGTGACACACCGGCAAAGAGTGACACACCGGCTAAATCAACGTCGACAGATAGCAGTCCGGCTAAGACGTCAGTATCTTCTTCGGCATCTGAGACGTCGTCATCCACGTCATCCAGTGAAGGTGGCAAATCCAGTAAGGAATCAGTCGGTGGTTCCAGCGCCGTGCATTATGGGTATTTCAGTAATACCAAGACTCCGGAATATCGGTCTGGCTGGGATGACATCTGGTCAGAAAAAAAGAAGCCAGTGAAAAAGCGGAGGGTGGCTTCAAAGCAACCGGTGGCGGTTAAAGTCACTTTTGCTGAATTGCCGAAATCAATTCAAGACGGACTAGCAGATGCGGTCCGCGCCGAACTCAAAAAATCTCGGGTCAACTACGACAATCGCGCTAAAAAGGGGGACGTGACTTGGCAACTGACCTGCGAAGTGAAGCGCTGAAATACTGATGGATAGAGGTGTCACGGCGCTTCTTTCTTTGATGTTCTGATCGTAAGGCCAAATCTGAAATAGAGCCATAATGCGAGGGTAAGTTGAGGCAATGTACTCGTCATTAGCGAAAAGTTGGACGCTGGGTAGACTAATGGAAAAACGATTGCAGCACCTACCACGAACTCCAGCGGCGTCATCCTCGACCGGTTAAAGAATACGGATAAGAGGGCGAGGAGTCCGCCGGTGAGCACCATACCGATAATGACGCCCATTCGGCCAAAATTGGCGTACATTTCGACGACCCAAGGCAGGTTAATTGCGGTTGTTGTGTTTTCCGGGGCAATCATTTCATATCGGTGGACAAATTTTTGACCAGCGGCTTCTCGGGGTTTTTCGGGCCAAATGATCCGCGGCACTAAGTTTGTCAGAGTTAGCTTGTAGGTTTCGCCATACCAATAAGGAACCGATGAGGGGGTGCGCTCTACAACTTTGGTTAGCAAGAGGTGTCCCGACAGTCGATGGATCAGAGGCTCAAGCACTGACACTTCGAAATCTTTTTTACGGGCCCATGATTCTTGAGTTGTCTCATAAAAAATTTTGGCGCGTTCCATCACGTTGAAATGCTTGCTTTACTCACCCCAAGTGTGGGCACGGTAACCCGCGATGCCTGGGTAGATTGCGATAACAAATAACGCGGGTAGGAGGCCATATAGCCAGAAATTTCGAAATCCTGAATAGAGAGAGTATCACTACTAAAAAGGCACAAAGTAAGACAAAACTTGTCAGCAAGCCGGAGAAAAATGCTTGCAATAATACAATTGGCAGGACCACAAAAAAACAAAGGTTAGCGTCAATTCTGGGAAGTTCGCCTTTGCGCCAAAGAACAATCATCGTGCCTATCGCGAGAGGCCCGGTAGGTTGAATAAATTTTCTCGGCGAGAAAATAGCTTCCGATCATGAGGCCTACCCCAACCAGGACAAGGGTCAGCCCTTCTACGCTTAGCCCGCTGATTTGAACGCCATATTTAGGAAGTGGACGCGGTGTAGGTAAAAAGAAAACCGACATAGCAAAAAACACCGCATAGTACCCGCCAGTCAAAGCCATAAACGGCATCGGGGCGCGGTGCTTTGACCGAATATAGACAAATGTCGGTATCAGGCTGGCCCAAAGTGTTGCGAGTGCAAGTGTTGCGCTGAGCGTGCTAACCGCGGGACCACGGACATACCACAAGCCAATACTTACCAAAACACTGATGATGATCGGAATTTTTAGCGACATTCCGGAGGTATCCGTCTATCGGCTTGTAACGCGAGTATTGGTTGTTCCGTTCAAAGATGCGAGACGTCCATCTAACACAGCACGGGTTTTTGCAAAGCGTTTGAGCTCCTTGCCTTTCAGTTTTCGTCCCGAAGGAAGCCGAAGCCTTAACGGATTTGCCTGCCGTCCATTCACGTGGACTTCATAATGGAGGTGGGGTCCCGTTGATCGGCCCGTGGAACCCACATAGCCAATAACCTGCCCCTGAGTTACACGCCGTCCTTTGCGAACGCCGCGTTTAAAGCCTTTTAGATGGGCGTATGCGGTTGCGTAACGGCCGTTGTGGCGGATGCGGATATAGTTACCGTACCCACCTTTGCGGCCTGCATAGGTAACCGTGCCATTGCCTGCGGCATAAATTGGCGTTCCTCGCGGTGCGGCGAAATCGACGCCACGATGCATGCGTGTATACCCTAAAATTGGATGGCGCCGGCGTCCATAGCGCGATGATAGCCGGGCACCGTTTATAGGCGTCTTCATGAGGGCTTTTTGTGCACTGCGGCCCTTTTCATCAAAATATTCGACGCCGTGATTTTTGGATTCGTACCTATATAACTTGATGGGTTTGCCGCTGAGAATAAGCTCAGCATAGAGAATTTTGCCCCAGCGGGCGAAATCACCGTTTTTTCGATGAAGCCGTTCGACCATGACATTAAACTTGTCGTTCTTCTGGATGTCGCGTTGGAAATCGACGTCCCAGCTAAGGAGACGGATTAAATCGGCCAATGTGGAAGCGGCCATCCCGACTTTGGAGGCAGCGACATAGAGGCTGGAACGAATGGATCCAGAAATACGAATATCTTTGCGGTTTAGAATTCGTTTTGTTTTCCGGACCGAAAATTTGCCATTCTCTAAACGGCTGACCTTGATCGATTCTTCAACGGTTGGGTCGAAGTGATAACCGATGAACTCACCGGTCTTTACGCCCCAGGAAATTGGTTGCAGCTTCACAGCTATCTTTTGTCCACGTTTCAAATAACGCGGATGATAGGTCTTGCGCATCGCGCCAATGGCGGTATGGGCTGACGAACGATCTGCGCCAGCCTTGACCAGTAATTTCATAAACGTATCACCAGCCCCGGCTTTTACGGTTTTTATGATTTCGGGTGGTGGCGGTGGGAGCTGAAAAATTGGCGCCGGAGAGGTTACCAGTGTTGCTGGCAGAGCTGGTTGTGATTTTTTAGTTTGGGTTGCGGCGGGTGATTTTGTCGCTTGGGTTTCCGGTGCATAGGTCGTTAACCCGAACACGAGCAACAACGCGACCGTGGCAATGCCAACGATCTGAACAGCAACAGATTTGTTACTCTTTAAAAAATTCAATCCCGAATACTCTACCGACTCTGAATTGATTTCATAGTCTTTCCCTACGTCACCAGTCTTGGTTAACGCCAGAAGCAAGATGCTAGAATGCGACTCGCTTGTCAAGAAAAAGCCCTTTGAATCAAGCTTCTTATAGCTAAAATCTTCGTAGGAGCGTGTTGTCTTACGAAATAATCTCGTGGCCTTGGTTGACGCCATAGGTGATCAGTAATTAACTGTCGGAATAATAATAGTTTTATGTGAGTGGGGAGCCGTGTTTCATTCAGCCGAGCCTTTTTTCCGGCCCAAGACGGTCGCTATTGTTGGTGCGTCCGAGTCCGGCGGTGCGGGGTGGCCACGGGCTATTTATCAGAATCTTGAATTCGCCGATTTTCCGGCGGAGGTCTATCTAATCAATCCGCGGCGAGAAGAGCTTTGGGGGCGCAAGGTATATCCGAACTTTGCTTCTGTGCCTGAGCAGATTGATCTCGCGCTGACGATCATTCCTGCCGAGTTTATTCCCGATGTTTTAAGAGAAGGTACGGATAATGGCCTTAAATCGGCGCTGATTTATGCGGCGCGATTTGGTGAGGGCGGTGATGAGGTCGGCGCAAAACGAGCCGACCGGCTTCGTGACCTTTGCGATGAGACCGGGCTCGTGGTCTGTGGGCCCAACTGTATGGGGGCGATGTCGTTTCCCTCCAATTCTCTGTTTTATCCCGCCACCCGAATTCGGGGCCTGCCCGTAGGGTCGACCGGCGTGGTGTTTCAGTCAGGCGGGACCTTTATGTTCTGGCTTCAACGCGCGGCAGAACGCGGGCTTGGGTTTTCCTACGCGGTTTCGAGCGGCAACGAACTTAACCTTGACCTCGCGGACTACATCAACTTTCTGGTTGATGATGAAGATACTAAAATGATTGCCTGCATGGTCGAAGGCATACGGCGACCCGACGCCTTTATCGAAGCAGCGCGCCGCGCACTTGAAGCTAAAAAGCCAATTGTCATGATCAAGGTTGGCCGCAGCGACGCCGGTAAGGAGGCAGCACAAAGCCATACTGGCGCCCTGGGCAGTGACGATACGGTCCTGCAGGCCGTGTGCCAAAAGTATGGCGTCATTCGGTGTTATTCACTCGATGAAATGATCGAGACCTGTCTGGTGCTAAACCAACGCCGCTGGCCCAAAGGTCCCAACATTGGCATGGCTGGTTTCTCCGGCGGTGGCAAAGGTCTGTTCCTCGATTATTCGGCGGATGAAGGTGCCGCAATGGCGCATCTGTCTGACGATACAGTTGCCTTGATCGACCCAATCATTGACGCGGGGCTAAGCGGTCAGAATCCAATTGATTGCGGAGCCGGCATTGCCTATCGCCAGCAGGATTTCAGTGTCGTTTGCAAGCATCTGGCGGCTGATGATGGGGTTGATATTGTTGCCATGCAGGGGCAATTGCCAACCACCTCTGACGATACGACAGACGCGACGATTTTCTCCAACGTGTTTGACGCGACCGATAAACCGGTAATTGCCTATGTTCGGGTCTCGCAGAATGTCAGCCCTGCCGGGCTTGAGTTCCAGAACGAAACCAAGGTGCCGTTTATTCAGGGATTGTCGCAAACTGTGCGCGCCCTGCAAGGCTTGGTTCGCTATACCGCAGCGATGAATAAAGGTGTGACGCCGTTGCCGGATGCAAACGGTGACAAAGCCAACCTCGAAGGCGCGGTTTTTGAAACACTGTTAGGTCAAAACGGATTAACGCCACCAGCAAGCGGTTTTGGCGCGACGGCGGAAGACGCTGCAAACGCTGCTGCTGAGATGGGTTTCCCTGTCGTTCTAAAAATTGTCTCGCCGCAGGCCAGCCACAAAACCGAAGTCGGTGGAGTTGCCCTTAACCTCGGTGATGAGGCATCGGTAATTGCAGCCGCTGAAGAGATGACGTTGCGACTCAAAGCAGTAGACCCCAAAGCCGTGGTAGTGGGGTTTCTGGTTCAGGAAATGGTCACTGGCACAGAGGTCATCATTGGCGTTCGAGAGGACCCGCAGTTTGGACCGTTTATGGTGGTTGGGCTTGGCGGAATTTTGGTTGAGGCGATGCGCGATGTTTCATTCCGTATGTTGCCGGTAAGTGATGTTGATGCCCGTGAGATGCTCGATGAGCTCCGTGGGAAAGCCATTCTCGGAGCCTTTCGGGGGAGCGCGCCGCGCGATATCGATGCGCTGGTCAAAGCAATCTGCGGTCTGTCGGAAATCTTTGCCCGACATCGTAATCATCTAGCTGATTTAGAAGTGAACCCACTTATTGTTGGCGCGGAGGGTGAGGGCGTGCGCGCTGTCGATGTTCGCCCTGTCTGGCGTTAAACCGTTTCGGAGAAAACAGTATGGATTATGAACTTCCCGAAGAACTCCGCATGCTCAAGGAGACGCTGCGCCGGTTTGTTGACCGCGAGATAATTCCGATTGAGCGCGATGCTTATGAAGGCCATCAGCTAAAGCCGGAGGTTCGAGTGTCACTCGAGAACAAGGCCAAGGACCTTGGTCTATGGATGTTCGATGTACCAGAGGAATATGGCGGGATGGGCATGAACTTGCTAGCCCGATGTGTGGTCTGGGAAGAAATGGGGCGTACCATCGCGATCCCGACACGTGGGGGGCACATCTTCGGCCCCTCGGTAAGCCCGATCCTCTATTTCCTTAATGATGAGCAAAAAGAAAAATACCTTCACCCGGTTTTAAAGGGTGAGAAGAAATGTGCCTTCGCGCAAACAGAGCCCGATGCAGGGGGTGATCCCGGCGGCATGCGCTCAACCGCGGTCCGCGATGGTGATCATTATGTAATCAATGGCAATAAACGGTTTATCACTGGCGCCGATAAAGCGGATTTCTTCCAGCTGCAGGCCGCGACCGACCGCTCGAAAGGATCGCGCGGTGGCATTTCTACGTTTTTGATCGACGCTGGCACGCCGGGTCTTGAGTTGGTGCGCTACCAACAAATGATGATGGATGACCGGCCTTGGGAAATCTCGATGCAGGATGTCCGGGTGCCTGTTGAAAACATGATCGGTGAAGAAGGCGAAGGCTTCAAGTTTGGCCAGGCTTGGATCACGGCTGGTCGTATGCGTCATGCAGCGCGCGGGATCGGTGTGGCCGAGCGTTGTATGGAAATGGCCGGCAGCTACACTAATCAGCGCGAGACCTTTGGCAAAAAACTTTCCGAACGCCAGGCGGTTCAGTTCGCCATGGTCGATGCCTGGATGGATACCAAGATGCTGCGCCTGCTGGTTTATAACGTAGCGGCCCGCGCCGATGCGGGTGAGGATATCCGTTATGAATCCTACATGGCGAAAATTAAAGGCGACGAGCATGCTTTCAAAGTCTGTGATCAGACGATGCAGGTTCATGGCGGAATTGGCCTGACAACAGATTTGCCGATCGAGAAAATGTGGCGCGATAGTCGATCGATGGTGATTACTGAAGGTCCACCGGAAATTCTCCGGATGGTGATCGCCCGCGCATTTTACCGCGAATATGGCGACTAAAATTTAACCGAGAACTTTTAATCAAACTCACCTAAAGGAGATATTTAATGGCGGCGAAGAAGATGAAATGTGTAAAAGTTGAGAAAAAGGGCGGAATCGCCTGGGTTTGGCTGAATCGGCCTGAAAAACGGAACGCGATGAGCCCACAGCTCCATTTCGAAATGGATGAAACCCTGAAGATGCTGGAAACTGATCCGGCAACGCGCGTTGTCGTGATCGCCGGTGCTGGTGGTTATTTCAGTGCTGGTCAGGACCTGAAAGAATTCTTCCGCGCCAATGAGAAAAACCCAGCTGGCCGTAAAGCGGCGGCCGAGGCGGCTAACCGCTGGCGTTGGGAACGGCTCTACAAGTACGACAAGCCCACCATTGCGATGGTTGAAGGTTACTGCGTTGGTGGCGCGTTTATGCAGCTATGCGCGACCGACTTCGCGATTGCCGCAGACGACACGGTGTTCTCCCTATCAGAAGTGAACTGGGGCATTCTTCCCGGTGCGTTGGTTTCCAAGGTCGTGTCTGACACGATTATGCCGCGCAAGGCGATGTATTATTGCTGTCTTGGCGAAGCCTTTGATGGTGTCGAAGCTGAAAAAATAGGATTCGTAAACTTTGCAGTGCCGAAGGAAGAGCTGGTCAACAAGACCATCGAGTTGGCCCAGAAGCTGATGGCAAAGAGCCCGGCCGTTCTTCGTGCAACCAAGCATGCCGTGCGTCATGTTCGGACCATGGACTTTGATCAGTCCTATGATTACCTGGCCGCCAAGGGTCAGGCGATCAAGGTCGGTGATACGGAGGACTCTTATAATACTGGTCTGACCCAGTTCCTCGATAAGAAGGCCTATAAGCCGACCTTTGAGCCTTTCGCGTTGAAGGGTGCAAAGAAACCAGCGGCCAAAAAGAAACCAGCCAAGAAAAAAGCACCTGCAAGAAAGAAAACGGCTAAGAAAAAATAATCTTCGGCGAATAGAATTCCGTAATGAAACGGCTCCTCAAATGAGGGGTCGTTTTTTATGGAGGCGTTAGCGTTCCACGGTTCGAATATCTACTGCGCAGACGCCTTTTCCCTTGGGACGAACCATTAGCGGGTTGATCTCAATATCGGCGAGCCAGGTCCGGTGATCGAGGAAGAACTCGGAGAGCCCCTTGATACCGGCAATCAGGGCATCCGTGTCGGCTGGCCCAATGCCGCGGAACCCGTCGAGCATTGAAGATACCCGAAGCTCCGATAGCATGTTGCGAATGTCATCTTCACTGGCGGGGAGAAGCCGCAGGGCGACGTCTTTGATCAGCTCGACCATGACGCCACCGGCGCCAACGATCAGCATCGGGCCATATTGATCATCGTCGCGCGCGCCGACCAGCAACTCGACACCCGATACCATTTCCTGTGCCAAAAACCCGTCGATACTAGCTTTCGAGTCGATAGCATGGAGCTTCTTGGCCATGCTTTCCGCGGCGGCAATCGCCGCCGTCTCATCGCTGATATTCAGAGCAACGCCGCCGACTTCCGTTTTGTGGCTAGCCTCGGGCGAAATGATTTTTATCGCTGCCGGAAAACCGACCTTTGTTGCGGCCTCTCCAGCATCACTACTATTGGTCGCGCGTGCTGTCTTGGGGACGGGAAGACCTTTTGCAGCGAGCGCGGCTTCGAGTGCTTCGCCACTGCAATTTGATTGAGTACCCGATGGCGCGGGTGCGGTGGCTGTTTCGCGCCCGGCGCGTTCACCAAAGTACCAAAGTGCATTCATCGCCCGGACACCGGCGCGGGTGCCCTGCAGGAATGGCATGTTGGTGGCACCTTGGAAGTCCAGACCGCCATCGGGAATTTGATGTGGCATGCGGGCAAAGGAAATTATTGGCTTACCGGTAGAGGCTATCAGCTCTTTAACCTCGTCCTGTGGTCCTGCGCTTCGGGCTGAGCCTGGCATGTTATTGCACCAGGCGACCATGTCGACGCCGGGGTCAGCGGCAAAAGCCTTGCAGATTTCCGCTGGGGCCGATTTACCTGAAACCCCAACCGGCGCGCCGGTATCAATGGGGTTCCGGATATGACAATCAGCGGGCACGTAGGGACGTATGGCCTCGACTGTTTGAGGTGCTAAATCGGCGATCACGGCATTTTCTTGATCGCAGTAATCATGCAGCAGATCGACAGTGCCCCCGGATGTTGTCATAAAGGCGATACTCGGGCCCGTTGGCAGGCGCTCCTGCTGGAAGGCGAGCGTCATCTCGATCATCTCTTCCAGCGTTTCGCAATTGATAATGCCATAGCGTTCGCAGACCGCTTCGTAGGCCGCGTAATCGCCAGCGATTGCGCCGGAATGTGACTGTGCTGCTTCGCGTGATTTTTCTGACCGACCGGTTTTGATCGCAATGATCGGCTTGTCGGCTTTTAACGCGCGGCCTGCGGCTTTCATAAATTCATCGGGTTTGCGGATGCCTTCGATAAACAGACAAAGCTGTTTGGTCTCGGGGTCGTCGATCACAAAATTCATATAATCGGCGAGATCAAGGCTGAGCTCATTGCCGGAGGAGATCGCATAAGAGAAGCGTAACCCGCGTTCCTGACCGGCTCTGGTGAAGTAGCTGAGCGTACCGCCTGACTGAGTGATTAACGCGACAGGGCCGGGCTCCATATCACTGACATGGGTATGTGGATAGCAGTAGATCTTCTCGCGAATGCCGGCCAGCCCCATGCAGTTGGGGCCACAGATCGGAATACCAATTTTATCCAAAGCCGTGCGGAATTCTGCGCCGCGTTTGATTGATTCTTCGCGTCCGCCATCACCAAAGCCAGAGGCATAGACCACAGCAGCCTTAAGCCCGTTTGCGGCGCCCTGTCTTAACGCGTTTTCGATGGCGGGGGCGGGGATAATCATCAAAGCGAGATCGGCAAGTTCCGGCAACGATGCTAAATCCGGGAAACAGGGAACGCCGAATATCTCATCGCGCTTGGGATTTACTGGAAAGACTTTCCCGGCATAGCCGGATTTCTGCAGATTCCCGAAAATATTGCGCGGCCAATGGGATTTCTCTGTCGCGCCGACAATGGCAATGGTTTTGGCATTAAAGATTGCCGCCGCTGGACTAGTCATCATTTTTTCCCTGTAGGTCTCAAGATTATTAGTTTTGTCGCGTTTGTTATTGTACTCGGCCACGCGCCGCGATGCTCCAGACATCGACAACTTCGTCGTCGCTATAGGCAATGAAGCGATCATAAAGGTTCACGGTCGTGTCGCAATGGGTCGGCACGAAAGCGACCTTGTCATTGAGCGCCAGCGGGCATTTGCCGTCTTCGAAGGTCAGCTCGCTATGTTCTTCCCCGCCGAACTTAAAAACAGCGCCCGGCAAATTGACGGGCGACGGTGGGCCACCATCCGAGCTGATCGCTTTGAGTCCCATATCGAGAATGCAACGTCCCGGTTCGGGCAGTGAAATGACTGAGGCTAGGACGGTGAGAGATTGTTCGAACGGAATGGAGTTGCCATGATCCCATTCGATCTCGCGATAGCGCGAATCCATGAACAGATAGCCGCCGGGTTGAAGTTCTGTGAGACCTGCGGAAGCAGCATCGATAATCGACGTTCCGCTGCCGCCACCGGTTAAATACTCCAGTGGCAATCCTGCTTTGCGGATCAGATCGGCAGTGTCGGTCAGGAGCCCCACGGCCTTGCGCGCGGCGGCATCGCGCTCGGCGAATGATGCCATCATCTGTATGGCTCCCTGATACCCCTGAAGCCCTTTAAAATTAAGCCAGTCGGCATTCATCACTTCATAGGCCAGTTGCAATGCGGGATCTCCGGGCTGTACGCCACATCTTCTCTGACCGACATCAACCTCAATCACGACATCAGGACGAATACCACAGGTCTGCGCCACGGCGGCCATTTCTGAGAGATTGTCGGGATTGTCGGCCACAACGGAGATCGTAGCTTCCTTGGAGATCTGCATCATCCGCGTGAGTTTGGAAATGCCGATTACTGGCGTGGTAATTAAGATGTCTTTGATGTCGTGTGAGACCAGTACTTCGGCTTCGCCGAGTTTGGCGCAACAAACACCAACGGCACCGGCACCCTTTTGCATCTTGGCGATCTCTGCTGACTTATGTGCCTTGGCGTGGGGCCGATAGGTAATACCGGCATTGTTCGTAAGCTCCTGCATACGTTTCATATTACGGAGGAAAGGGTCTTCCTCGATTAACAATACGGGTGTGTCGAGCTGTGAAAGTTTCATGATTGACCTTGAGATAGGGTGCCGGTGTCATGGACCACTTTGCCGCCGACGATTGTCATATCGGCGGTGATGTCCTTGATGTCGTTTTCCGGGCAGCTCAACGGGTCCTTATCAAGAATCACCAGATCAGCCAACTTGCTGATTTCAAGCGTGCCTTTGATGTCTTCTTCGCCTGTCAGATAGGCACCGTTGCGGGTGGCGCAGGTCAGAGCTTGCTCGCGGGTAAGGGCTTGGTCGGGACCGATTTGATCATCGGAAAACATATTGTAGCGCGCTATTGTCTGCCACACCGGATACCACAAAGTGGTTGGCACATTGTCGGTGGCAAGGCCGATAGGGATGCCGGCCTCGACGATGCTTTTCAGCGGTGCAATCTCGTTCTCGCGAGCAACGCCGATCTCATCGCGGACAATATGACCGTACTTATAGATGTAGCGATTAGTGTGAGATGTCATGGCTAGATTTAGCTCAGCTAGTCTTTCAATTTGGTGTTCCGTTGCGCGGTCTAAATGACCCATAACCCAGCGTTTATCGGCTATTGGTATGACCTTATCGACAGCCTCGAAATGCTCCAGAAAGTCCATCCAGATGGCATTTGCGCGTATATTGTGGCGCGCTGCGGCGGTCAGGTAGTCGACTATTCCGTTCTCCGGGATACCACTGTCGTAATTGAAGCCTGACCAGCCTGTATACGGAGCCGCGCGATTGCGCACCATGTTGTCCGGGGTGATCCCAAAATCAGCAAAAATACCGGCGACAGCCAACCATTCGTCGCCATCGCCGCGCAAGCCGCCAATCCAGTCCGACCATTCACTAAAGGCCTTGTCATAGCCGTCTTTGTTGGCGAAATGCCAAGACGGGCTATAGACCAATGTCGCTCGGACAGAGGCGGCGCCTTCGGCATTCACAGCACGATAGGCCTCGATGAGTTCCTGGGCGCAGCCATGTTCCTCATAGACGCTGGTCGTGCCACTGGCGTTATAGATAGCCATTGATCGCTTGATGCCCGCGACCCGGTCGTCATGCCCAAAGCGCGGCATGGTTCGGAAGTATGCTAGCTCCGCTACAGGGACAAAAGTGTACTCATGGATGATGCCGTTGAGCGCGCCATTGCCGTCTTTTTCAAACTTGATGATATCGGGCAAATCGCCGGGATCGGAGTCCAGCCCCGCCGCTTCCAGCGCCTTCGAGTTGGCGATGGAGGTTAATGGCTGGATGTGCCGCCAATACCCCCAGATCGGTCTGATATAAACCGGGTTGTTGGGTGATGCACGGTCAAGGTCTTCGCGGGTCGGCCAGCGATTTTCAGCGAGATTATCCGGCACGTCAAAATAATACGGCGGCTCGCCAATCGGCATGGTGACAATCCAGTCACCCGGTTCCGCCTCTGCCACCAATGCCGCAATTCGTTCAAGAACATCGTCAATCGATTTACAACCTGACAATGTTGGAAAGATCGATTTCAGACCCTCGCGATCCATATGAGCGTGCCCGTCAATCAGCCCCGGCATCACCGTCCTGCCGCCAGCATCAATGACTGAATGGTCGGCATAATCGGCGGCAAGTGTTTCGGCAGCCCCCACAGCGGCAATGCGATCACCCTCAATAGCGACGGCATCATGCAGGGAGAATGAAGCGTCGCAGGTGACGACTTTGGCGTTGCGGATCAGCATCGATTTGGAAGACTTTCCTTAATAGCCAGCCGCGTAGGCCTCACGCCGATGATCAGCGGCACCGACGAGAACGCCGTTATCAAGAATCTCGAGGCATTTCGATGAACCGAAATAGGAAGCGCCAGAGGCGCGCCCAATTTCAAATCCGCGTGCGGTTAGCGCGTTGCCAACTTCGTCCGGGAATTCGTCATCAATGAGAATGTTGGCTTTGCCGTCGATCGACCAGCGCGGTGCTTCGATAGCGGCGGAGAGTTCCATGCCGCGATCAATCATGTTGGTCAGCATCTGCACATTAGAGATCGTCTGGGCCGGACCACCAGGTGTCGTCAGCTGGTACTTCACCTTGCCGTTCTTGAAAGCCATCACCGGGTTTAGCGTATGACTGGGTTTTTTGCCCGGCGCGACAACATTGCGGTGTTCTGGGTCGGTGACAAAGCCTGTCATGCGGTTGTTGAGCAAAATGCCAGTGGTTGGATCGAGGAAGGCTGAACCAAAGACATGAAACACACTTTGAACAACCGAGACCGCATTGCCGTCGCCGTCCGCCAGCGTAATGCAGCTGGTACCGCCGACACCGGGGCGTTGATGTTGTCCGGGTGCTGCAGCGCGTACGGCAGCCTGCAACTTGCTTGTCATCTGCCCGCCGAGTAGCTCATCAATCGGGGCAGGGTGAACGGCAGGGTCACAAATATAGGGAATGCCTTCG
This sequence comes from Alphaproteobacteria bacterium UBA2964, assembly GCA_905182615.1. Classification (GTDB taxonomy): domain Bacteria; phylum Pseudomonadota; class Alphaproteobacteria; order MPNO01; family UBA2964; genus UBA2964. The sequence continues at coordinate 47,832 of CAJJCG010000057.1, forward strand.
TCAAACGCGGCGCGGGCGGCGGCCATGAGATAGGCTAGCCGGTCCTCATCGCGGCCGGTAAAGGCCTCCTGCGGCAGATCCTTGATCGCGTTGAGCTGCATCAGCATCAGCACACCATATGAATTCGGCGGCATTACATGCACGTCGAGATCACGGTAATCGGTATTTATGGTGTCGACCCATTCCGGCTCATAGCCTTCGAAATCGGCGGCGGAAAGCAGCCCGCCATTGGCCTGGCAATACTCACCAAGTGATTTTGCGATGCGCCCTTCGTAATAGACGTTGCTGCCATTCTCGGCGATGTCGCGAATAGTTTCGGCCAGGGCCGGTTGTTTGACGATGTCGCCGGGGCTCATTGGTACGCCACCCGGCATGTAAATGGATGCACAGCCGGGGTCTTTGCCGACATGATCGAACAACCGTAACGCGCTGGTCAGAATGCGTGAGATGGGATGACCGTTCTCGGCAAGATCGATGGCATCGGCGAATAAATCTTTCCACGGTATTTTGCCATACTTTTGATGTAGCCGTTCCCAACCACGGACGATACCCGGTACTGAGGCAGCATTCGGGCCATGCACGGTCATGCCGTCCTTGAAATATTCCGGTGTGGCGCCCGCGGGGGCGTACCCGCTGGCATTCAGCCCCTGGGTTTTCTTTGATGCGGCGTCGTGGTGAATGATAAACGCATCGCCGCCAAATGATGTAGCGTGGGGTAAAACCGTACAGAGGACAGCTGAGGTAGAGATCATGGCATCGACCACTGAGCCGCCGCGTTCGAGCATGCGTAGCCCAGATGTTGACGCTAATGAGTGGCCTGAAACGACCATGCCTTTGGTGCCGTAAACCGGTGAGCGGGGTAGCTTTACACCGGCAAATTCATCGACCTGTCCGGCCATGAAACTCTCCTAAATCCAACAAATGATAATTCCCCCCATCATGGCGGACGGCGGCTCCTTGTCAATGTGAAGAGGTGCGCCGTGTTACGAAGCGGGTGATAATTGTTGCAGCCGCAAAAGCGAAAACCAGTACTGGACCCGCCGGTAAATCTGAAACCGTTGATAGAATAATACCGCCGATCACGGCTATGGCGCTCAGACCCATTGCAAGGCCAATGGAAGATTTCCGCATTCTGTTCACGGCCAGCGCTGGCAGGATCAGGCTGGCAAACACCACATAGACGCCTACAAGCTGCACTGAGGCTGTGACGACAATCGCAAATAGCCCAAAGAACCAGACACCCTGCCGTATCGCCGGAACGGTAAACCACAGGATAAGCCCCAGGCCATAAATTGGCGCGAAGGCAAGAATGTTGTCCCAAGACACAAACAATATCTGACCAGAAAGAATATGCTGAGTCTCTTCACCGCCCCGTGGATGGTTGGCGAGGGCGAGTAGGATGGCAGCGGCGGCCAGGACAAAGCTGCTGCCGATGATGGCTTCCTGCTCCTGTGGGGCGCTCTTTTCGATCCATCTGAAAAAAAGTGCCGCGGCAAGGGCAGAAAGAATGGTGGCAACTTGGGTGACGGCCCAAGAGGCATCGTGTGCCCAGAGTTGAACCAGCACGACGCAAAGCCCTGCGATCTGGGCGATGGCCAGGTCGATAAAAATGATGCCACGCCGCAGAACTTCAATGCCCAACGGGACATGGTGAATGGCGACCATCAACCCTGCGATAGCTGCTGGCAAAACGATCTCTAGGCTTTCAAGGTTGACCATTGGCCTGCTTCAATTGCGTTAGGATGTCGTCAAAGAGTCTTTTTAAGGCGCCCGGTTTGGCGTCGCGGGAAACTGTGTACGGCAATACCAGAGCAGGTATCTTGATTCTTGCTGCTAGCCATTTTGACGGTGCTGCCTGATCATAGGGCGTCCTCAAGATAGCTCTTATTTTGGATGCATTTGCCTTTTTCAGAAGCGCTTGCAAATGCGATGCGGTTGGCGGAATGCCTGGTTTGGCTTCCAGTGATCCGACCTCTCGAAGATCGAGCCATCCAATCAGGTAACTCCATGATTTATGATGAACGACGACCGGCATATTCTTTAAGCCGCGAGCTTCTTCCTCCCATTGCGCTATGTTCATCGTCCATTCTTCGCCGAATTTCTTGTGGTTCTCGGCGAAGACGATGCTGTTTTTTGGGTCGATAACAGTCAACCGTTTTAGCAATTCACGGGCGACAACAAGGATATTTCGGGGGTTGAGATGGATATGCGGATTTCCATCAGGATGGACATCGCCCATGCTTCGGTCGACGACAGTAGGTTTTTCTCTGACGGGTACATGCTGTGCCGCCATAAAGTATCCCGCGGTTCCGGGTCGAACTTTTGACCGGGCACTGCGTTGCATCAAGAGCGGCAACCAGCCGATTTCCAGCCCCGCGCCGGAACAAAAAACCAAATCGGCTCGACGAATCTTTGCTATCAGGCTCGGCCGTGCCCGAATATGATGCGGGTCCTGATTCTCATGTGTTGCAGAATAGGTGGAGATTTTGTCGCCGCCTATTTCCCGCGCGAGGGCGGCCCATTCCGGCTCACACGCAAATATTCGAACATCGGCACTGGCTGGGGTGGGCAATGCCCACCCCAGCAGTAGAACCGAAATCAAGCTTAGATTTCGAAACATAGCCTGGCTCCTAAAATGCATGCGCACCATGAGCCCCAATGCTCATGATGTATTGCAGCATGAACTGATTGTCTTCCCGGCCATTAGACAGTTCTTCCCGGTTGTATTGAACACGAACCCGGCCGAATTCGCTGTTCGTCCAGTCGCCCATCATCGATATCGTGTTGGGGTCGTGTCCTGCGGAGTCGAGCGCGCTTCCGGTTAGGCCCGCCGGCGTATTGGCGGCCAGTAACTGTGAATAACGGGCACCAACCCGCCACGAAGGGGCGAATTTATAAACAGCCTGAGCGTACCAGCCCTGTGAGCTGTCATCGAAATTCACATTGCCTGTGGCTGCATTGCTGTCGTTATACGTACCGTCTTCATTCCTATGGAAATATTCCGTCTGGAAAATCAATTCCTTGTCTTTAGCATTACCGGTAGGTGCCCATGTATAGCGGAGATCCGCGGCATAGAGGTTTGATTTGCCGACAAAGGTCACACTGTCTTCATTGGTAACTCGGCTGTTGACGTCGGTGTGGAGCGTGTATGCCCCCAGTCGCCAGGCCTGGTTATCGCCAATATCTCCGCCGATGCGGGCATAGGCAGACGAGGCGCCAAGCCCGCTGACCGAACCACCTGATGGATAGTCATCTCCCCGGAAGACGCCGCCGCCGAATTCAATAAACATATCAGCCGGGACGACATAAGAAATTTCAACACCATCATCATTAAAAGACTTATTGAGAAAGGCGCGATAGGGAAGCGGTCTGTCGGCAAAGTCATCTGCGTGGCTGTGATGTTCGTTAAGATAGCCTAGCGTCCAAAAGGCACGGCCAGCCTTGAGGCGCAGACCATCCGGTAAACCGGCATCCGGCAGGGTCTGAATATAAGCTTCTTCGAGTTCAATCTTGTCCGAGCCATCTTCCTGGACGATGGCGACTGTTGAGCTGGCATAGAACTTGTCATCAACATTAGCGGAGAAGTTGACTTCGGACTCTCCAATCGACAATCCCTCCTTGCCTCGTTCGCCTTCTTCACCGACGCCAAATCCGGAAATCTCAGAGTTCTTTTCCGAGAAACTGGAAGCTAGGCCATTCAGAACAAGCCCAATCGAGGGGTTAAAGGCATTGCTCCGAATGGAACGGGAACTGCTTGCTGGTGTTTCTGATTTGGCGGCCTGCGCCTTTTGTTGCTCGAGGCCTTTGAGCTTGTTTTCAAGCGTTGCGACCCGACCCTCATAGGTTTTCTTTAGAGCCTGAACTTCTGTTAAAAGTTTTTGTAAATTCTGTTTGTCCGCTGCGGCCAGTGGGGCCGATGCAAGAAATACCTGTACGGCAATAGCCGCTGCGGTAAGCATGTACCGTTTCGTCATAATAATTTTTCCTGGTCTCTGAATTAAACACACACGCAACACCGGCTACGTGTTTTTTGTCAGGTTAGGGTCAGAGAGATGGGGGGCCGCGGATGCTATTAGCGCCGTCGACGCGTAGGTCGCGTCGGAAGGTTGTTAGGGGCGTATAGCGTATCGGGGAAACAACATAACTCGGTCTGCCGTCCCTCGCCGTCGTCGTGTCCTGCGCAGCATCACTGGCAATTTGGAATATACAGGGCGTACCTTCATGGGCATGGCCGACATCGCCATGGGCCGTATTATGGCTGACGGCAACAATTTGCAGTGCGGCAAATATCGCTGCGAATAAGATGTTCTGGGTAACTGAAGCCGCTCTTGCTTTCAGCATGGCCTAGTTGGTCTCCGCGTTAGGAAGGCTATGAATGTTATATTATAACATAGATGTTATAATATAACAAAAATTTTGCAAGAGTTTGATAAACCGGGGTGAACAGGGGTTTGTTGCGGCCCCTCCCTTGATCGCCCTTGGGCTGCAGCGCATAATCCGGCAAAATTGCGAGATCAACGGAGAGTTCAATGGCAGTTCCAGAGCTAAAAACAGTAGAAATCGGCGATGGCCGGATTGTTTCCTATCGCGAAGCAGGCAGTGGCACGCCAGTTGTGATCCTGCATGGGCTGGGTGGTCGCTCTGATAGCTGGGCGCCGCAATATGAGGCGCTGTCGGATCGCTATCGTGTTATTGGCTGGGACGCGCCGGGCTATAACGGGTCGTCTGAAATGCCGGAAGACGAGCCGTCTATCCGGGACTATACCATCGTTGCGAAACGCTTTGTTGATGCGATGGGGCTAGACAAGTTTCATCTGGTTGGTCATTCGGTTGGCACCTGCCTGTCGGCACTTTTTCATAAGGCTCATCCCGAACAGTTGATCAGCCTGACTTTGGCGGAAGCGGTGATCGGTAATGGTCCTGATTCTAACGAAAAGCAGGATGCGGCCATTGCGGCGCGCGCCAAAGACTTTGCTGAGTTTGGTCCGGAAGAGCTAGCCAAGAAAAAAACACCAAACTCAATGTCCCCGAGCGCCGACCCAACGGCAATTCAGGCCGCTGTTGAGTTTGCCGGTAAGGTTAAAGTCCCTGGCAATCTTAAACTCGCTGCTGCTCTGGTTCGCTGCAATATTTTCGATTTCGTCACACCGTTGGCTTGCCCGGGTATGATCATCGCCGGATCGGATGACCGCTCGGCACCGCCGGAATTTGTCAAACAGATTGCCGACGCCTATCCCGGTATCCATCATCAGATTATCGACGGGATTGGTCATCAAATCGCTTTCGAAAAACCCGAAAAATTCGTCAATCTCTTGCGTGATCATTTAGGAGCAGCGTCGTAATCATGGATAATTCAGCACCCGCATCCGTTCAAAAAGTTCTCACCGGTCTCACTGGCGATGAGTTGCTCATCAAGCTCGACTGGGACGAATGGCTAGAGGTCAACGCACCTTATGGCGATGTCACCTTTACCCAACAGGACGTGATCACCCGCTATAACCGCAACGGCTATGACTGGGATATCCAAGGCATTCTTTATACGCCGTCGGCCGAAGTGGATTCCAATCTCGCCATCGTGATGTTCCATGGTGGCGCGGGCAGTTCCTATGGCAAGGACACAACGCCTGATGGCCGACCCGGTCTGCCGCGCGTCTTGGCGGCGCAGGGCTTTACGGTGCTGAACCTGACTTATCCCGGCCATTTCCCGCCGGGCGGCATCTGGAAGGAAAGCGTTGCGGAGCGCCAGCCCTGGTATCTGTTAGACGAAAAGCTTTCCGATGATGAAATCTATGACCGTAATCTGAAATGTACTTTCAATGTGATTATGCAGGGCTCGGCCCACCTGGTGGATGAGCATCTTGGCGGTCGCAAAATCCTTGCGCATGGCCATTCGACCGGCGGTCCGATGGCAGCGCATCTGACTCGCTTCAGCTCCAAGACAACAGTGATCGGTATTCTTGGCTGGGGCAGTGGTGGCCCCGATGGTTGGCGCAAGGAATGGCGCGACACCACAGGTGCGGAAGATGACGGCCGCAAGGATGTCGATCAAATGTCAAAACGCTCGATCGAGGCTTTTGCCAAGGCGGGCTATGTCAGTGATCCCGAGCTATGCCCGTGGGGCGGCGCAGAGGGTTTTGTGAAATGGGCAGAGCCGATCCGCTCGCAGATGAAGACCGGACTATGCGAC
>CAJJCG010000058.1 GCA_905182615.1 Alphaproteobacteria bacterium UBA2964
AGTGACCGAAGGGAACGAAGATGAGACAGAAATCGCAGACACGACAGACGGGTGCCGCCAAGGCGATCAAGGACATTCGCTGGACTACCCGCAAGCAGTATTAAGCAGAAGAAAAATCCGCATCCTACTGGAGAACTACTTCTTCCCGTCAGATCTGGAGGCATAGATCGAGGCGTTCGTTGATCACTAAAACCATCAACGCTACCAGGAGAGTATCAATAATCTGACACCCGCAGACGTCTACTTTGGGCGTGGCCAAGAAATTTTAAAACAACGGGAAATGAGCAAACTAAAAATCAAGGAGATCTGGCGCTTGCAATACCGCAAACACGCCGCTTAATATTATCAACCAGATGAGCCAGATCCTCTCTTAGATCAGGCCGCTACGTGTTCCAATTTATATGACGACGGATAACAACTATAAAATAGTTACACAAAACTTTCACAAATAGGCGTTTTAACTTGTTGCTTGAAACAATATGTCGAAATATTCAGCGTCGGTGTTAGTTAGAGCAGTTACCAAGGCCTCGAAGCTTGTGGGAACCAGTCTTTCGGCTTCGGAATCGACGACGGTCATCTGATATTCTAAGTCTTTGAAGAATTTTAGGAGTTCTGAATGGCTCGACCCCGCGCGTTGAAGTGCCTCAGGGGTTACCTCGCACAGCACCGATGGTTTGTCTTTTGTGATTGTTTCTTTGGCGCCATTGAGAAGATTCATTTCGAAACCTTGAACGTCCATTTTCAGCACATCAAGCCGTTTTCCGGGCAGCTCCTTTTTAAGAAAATCGTCTAGTGAATATACGGGAACGGTTTCCTTGTGCCCATCACTGCGGCGAAGATTCCATTCAAAAAAACTATGGCCACCGGGGTTTGCGGAATCTGAATATAGAGTGATTTTTCCACTCGTATCACTGAGGCCGGCTTGAATGGCTCTTAGATTATCTGTGGAAAGTAACGCGGCGTTTGCCACTAACAGACCGTATGTTTTAGGGTGAGGTTCAAAAGCGATTACCTGGCCGTTGGAACCAACAACATTTGCTGCCGTTAGGGCGTAATGACCAAAATTTGCGCCGGCATCAACAACCATTGCGCCTGGTTTGAGGAGGCCAATAAATACCTTCGTCTCGAGTGGTTCCCAGTGTCCGCGCCGAATTATCGCACGCGTTAGATTATCCCGTGTCGGGGCGGCCATTAGGTGATAATGCCGCGTGCGCATCGCGAATGGTTGTGTAGGTCGCAAGAGATAAAACAAGGCCCTCCAAAGAGCGGAAAGCAGCCGACTACGATCTATCCGGTGGGTGGGGTATGCTCTCGCAATGGATTGAAATATTTTGTTGCGCATAAATCTTGTATTGAAGGATCCTCGTTCGGGCCACTATACGCTGTAAGGCAAAGACGGCAACGTAGCGACTAGATTGCCATTCTAGTTTGAAACGCTATCCTTATAGTCCTTATCGAATGAGGTTAGTTGGGACAGAGAATGGCAAAATCAAAAGATTCGTTTAAAGCATTTGTCGGTGCTGGCACCGAAGCCCGCAAACGGGAGCACATTGAAACTGTCCTCGACACGAATGTGGCGGCGAAGGGTGTCACGACAGGCTTTGAAATGTTTGCTTTCGAGCATTGTGCCTTGCCTGAGCTTGATCTCGACAACATTGATTTGTCGACGACTGTTTTCGGCAGAAACATTCGAGCGCCGATTCTGATTTCGAGTATGACTGGTGGTGCTGCTGTGGGCGGCGTGATCAACCGACGTCTTGCCGAATGTGCCCAGGAACTTGGATTGGCTATGGGACTCGGTTCGCAACGGGCTGCGATCGAAAAAGCTGAGTTGGCTGATACGTATAAGGTTCGAGATGTTGCGCCGGATATTCTGCTATTCGCTAATTTAGGTGCCGTTCAGCTGAATTATGGATATGGCATCGAGCAGGCGCGGCGCGCGGTGGATATGATTGAAGCAGATGCCTTGTTTATTCATCTCAATCCGCTTCAGGAGGCCGTTCAGAGCGAAGGGGACCGGAATTGGCGGGGTATTATCACAAAGCTTGAAGAATTGATTCGGGAAATTGAGGTCCCTGTCGTTGTTAAGGAAATCGGCAATGGTCTATCGGCTGATCTTGCGAAGAAATTGATCTCAATTGGCGTTGCAGGAATAGATGTCGCTGGGGCAGGGGGAACGAGTTGGAGCGAAGTTGAAGCCAATCGACAGTCTGATCCGCTGATTAGAAAGGTGGCGCATAGTTTTGCCGGGTGGGGAATTCCGACAGCCCATTCTTTGATCGAAGTGCGCCGCGAGGCAGGAAGTTTGCCGGTGTTTGCCAGCGGTGGGCTGAGGACCGGCATCGATGTTGCCAAGGCTATTCGTTTAGGGGCAACATTGTGTGGTGTGGCGGCCCCCGCGCTGGGTGCAGCCGATGAGGATACTGAAACTGTAACTAAACATTTACAGTGTTTGATCGAAGAGCTGAAAATTGTCGCCTTTTGCACAGGATCGAAAAATCTGGAAGACTTAACTCGCGCCCCTCTGCGCCGTATAAATGACTGGTCTACGGTTGATCTTTAAGTTGCTGAATGCAGACTGTCTGCATTCCGGTGTCATATTAGATTGCGTATTTGATAGGAGTTTCTATGGCTGTGCCACCACAACCAGTTCGTAAAGCTGGAACAAAAGCCCCTCGTCCGAAGGATGCTGCAACACTTATAATTTATCGATTCGCAGGTAAGAATGTGGAAGTCCTGATGGGACAACGCCATAGCAAACATAAATTCTTGCCGCAGCGATATGTGTTTCCCGGTGGCCGGGTTGATGCACGGGATAGCCGGGTACGCACGGCGACGACATTACGTCCAGACGTGGAAGAGTTGCTTTCACGCCGGGCGAAACCGGCTCGGGTTCGTGCGCTCGCAGCGGCGGCGGTCCGAGAAACATTTGAAGAAGCCGGACTTATCATCGGTAAACCCGATGCTGAGCCAAAGCGTTCAGTGCCCAAGAATTGGCGGCCATTCTTTGATCTAGGTGTGGCGCCATGCTTTGAAAATCTGAATTATGTCGCTCGAGCTGTCACACCGCATTGGCGTCCAATCAGGTTTAATGCGCGGTTTTTTATGATTGATCATCAGCATGTTGAAGGAGAGCTTGGTGGCGACGGAGAACTTCTGAAGCTCTCTTATATACCGATCCCCGAGACAAAAGAGTTCGAGTTGCCGTTAATTACGACCAGAGTGATGGAACTTGTTGAAAATCTAGCTCGGAATCCACCCGCCCCAAAGAAACGGCGGACGGTTACCTATTTCCAGCATAACGGAAAATTTCACGACATGTTTGATGAGTAGGGGCTGCTTCCGGGGCGTGTTTTAGCGAGATACGAGTTTCAAGTGGCGATCAAAGACGGAAAGAACGTCTGTAAGTTTTTTCCCCCGTTTCAGCATATTGCCGCCGGCGCCCACGACGTAGTCACCGTGGCGGTGCGTTCCTTTGGCATATTTGAAAACGGTGAAAACCGGATGGGTCCCGGTATCCCGGTAAATTGAGAAGGCGGACATCCCCTTGCCATGATCAATGGCATAATCTTTCCATTCACCACTGATAACGCGGCGACTGTAATGCGATAAAAGCTGATTTAATTCGATCTTGGTAAAATAAACAGACACTGTGTCTTTAAGTTTAAAATCCTTGAGTCGAACAATCTTGGGCATCATCCCACCTAGTGCTCCAGCCTAGTTTAGTTCAGTTTTTTTTCAAAGATTATATTCATTATACGGGAGCGTCGTCTAGCGATCTGACGCCATTTTTCTGCCAAATAAGGGTGTTTGCCTTGCTGACGCGGCATGGCTATTGTAACGCCGCTTTTAAAAGCATTTGTACCGGTCCCTAGGAGTTTGATGTGGGCGATATTTTTCGCGAAATTGATGAAGAACTGCGGCAAGAGCGGTTTGAGAAACTATGGCAACGCTATGGTAAAATCGTTATTGGTGCTGCAGTTGCCGTCGTTGTAGCAGTTGGCGGGTATAAGGCTTTTGAACATTATCAAACGAAACAGCGGGAAACCCAAAGCGCCCAATATGCGGCGGCATCAAATTTGCTCGCCGAAGGTAAAAAAACCGAAGCGGCGGCATTGTTCGCGGGGTTGGGTCAGGATGGAAATGCAGGGTACGCCGTATTGTCCCGTTTCCAGCAGGCCGCGATAAAGGCGGACATCGGTGACATACCTGGTGCAACTAAGATGTATGATGAGATATCAGCCGACGATGGTGTTGATAGCTCCTTGAGGGACGCCGCTGTTATCTTCAGCGTATCGCGTCAAATCGATAGCGGCAGTACTGATCGTGCAACATTGGAGAACAAACTGGCTCCCTTGATGGGCAAGGCTAGTCCATGGCGCCATTCAGCGAATGAATTGAGCGGGCTTCTTGCTCTTCAAGCGGGAGATTCCGCTGTCGCCGGCAAACGATTTACTATTATTGCTGATGATCTTAAGGCTCCTCAGCGAATGAGGACGCGAGCGTCCCAAATTCTTGCCGTCATCCCCAAGTAACGGAAGGCATAGAAGCTCATTATGCCTCGTCTTCTTCTTGTCATTCTGTCATCTATGTTGATTGCTGGATGCGGTAGCTGGTTCGGCGCAAAGGAAGAGAAAGGTCTGCCGGGGAAACGCATTTCAGTGCTATCTCTTGAAACGTCGCTTAAGCCCGATCCTAAATTATCTGATTTGGCAGTTCGCCTGCCGCGTCCTTATAAGAACCGGAACTGGGCGCAAGCTGGGGGTACGCCGAGCCATGCCATGCATCATCTTGCCGCTCCTGGTGGTCTTGGTAAGGTGTGGGAAGTTGATATCGGTGATGGCACTGATGGTGATGCTCAACTGATTACGGCTCCTGTGGTATCTAATGGCCGTATTTATACAATGGATGTCGACGCAGAAGTTCAGGCCTTGGATGCCGCTACCGGGCAAACGATTTGGCGTGTCAGTATTGCGCCCAAGGATGAGGATGACGGCACGCTGGGTGGTGGGCTTGCTGTCGCGAACGGGAAATTATTTATAACTACAGGTTTTGCGCAGGTTATCGCGTTGGATGCCGGTAACGGTAAGGTTCTTTGGCGTCGGACACTTAACGGGCCGATTAGGGCAGCGCCAACAGTGTTTAGAGGGCGCGTTTTCGCGGTGACCATCGCCAATGAGCTGCACGCCTTAAATGACTCCGATGGTAAGACATTGTGGACCCATATTGGTATCACCGAAACTGTTGGTCTGCTTGGTGGAGCTGCACCGGCAGCGGCGGGGTCTGTAGTCGTCAGTTCATTCTCATCAGGAGAAGTTTTTGCGCTGCGGATCGAAAATGGACGGGTCATTTGGTCGGATTTGCTGACCGTAATTAGACGATCAAGTCCGCTGTCTACACTGTCCCATATTCGGGGGCGGCCCGTTATTGATCGCGGGCAGGTCATTGTCACAGCGAATAGTGGACGGACGGTCGCAATCAACCTTCGGACGGGCGCGCGCGTTTGGGAAAAACGTGTCGGTGCGGGCAATGGTCCCTGGGTTGCGGGTGAATTTATCTATGTCTTGTCGGCGTTTGGTGAACTGATCTGTTTGTCGAGACGAACCGGTGGCGTCCGTTGGGTAACCCAGCTGCAACGGTATGAAGATGAAGAAGATCAGGAAGACCCGGTCTTCTGGACGGGCCCCATCCTTGCCGGCAACCGCCTGTTGATCGGTGGCAGCCATAAAGAAGTTTGGTCGATTTCTCCATATACTGGCCGTATTCTCGGCAGGGTCAAAGTATCGGGCCCGGTATTTATTCCGCCGGTTGTCGCGAATGATACGGTTTATATCTTGTCTGACGACGCCAAGCTTGTAGCCCTTCGCTAATATCATGACTTTCAGGTTGGTTATCCTTGGTCGGCCTAATGTCGGAAAATCTACGCTCTTCAATCGGTTGTGCGGTGTCCGAGCGGCGCTCGTCGACCCGACACCCGGTGTCACAAGAGATCGCCGCCTAGGTGAAGCTTCGTTAGGCGATTTAAAATTCCAGGTCATTGATACTGCCGGACTTGAGGAAACCCCTGATGGTATTATGGAAGGGGCTATGCAGGATCAAACGCAGGCTGCAATTGAAGATGCAGACGCGGCTTTTCTGCTGATTGATGCGCGTGCCGGCGTTACACCGGTTGATCGGCATTTTGCTGATCTTCTGCGGAAGATTACCATTCCGGTCTTTCTCGTTGCGAATAAATGTGAAGGCAAGGCGGGTGCGCCTGGGCTCTATGAAGCATTTGCACTTGGTCTCGGTGAGCCGACCGGCATATCCGCAGAGCATGGTGAGGGGCTCGTCGATCTGTATGAAGTTATTGCACCCCTAATCGATGCGGCTGAGGAGCCTGTTGATGAATTTGCCGATGAAGATTTAGAAAACACCTTTGTTGAAGAGACGGGGCCGCTTCAGATGGCTATCGTTGGTCGGCCCAACGTTGGAAAATCGACGCTCCTGAACAGCCTGTTGGGCGAGAACCGTGTGATTACCGGGCCTGAACCTGGCGTAACCCGGGATGCGATCTCGGTAGATTGGGAATGGCAGGGGGAACGGGTCAAAGTTTTTGATACCGCTGGGTTGCGCCGCCGGTCGCGTGTCCAAGAAAAATTGGAGAAACTCTCTGCCGCCGATACCATGAGGGCAGTAAAGTTTGCTCACGTCGTTGTACTGGTTCTTGATGGTACAGTAATGGCGGAGCGCCAAGATCTTACGATTGCAGAACATGTCGTCGAGGAGGGAAGGGCACTGATCATCGCGGTGAATAAGTGGGACCTCATAGATGACCGTGCAGCGGCATTGAACAAATTGACCGACCGACTGCAAAGATCATTACCGCAAGTGCGCGGAATTCCAATTGTCACAATGTCCGCTCTTACCGGAAACGGCATCGACAGATTGATGCCGGCGGTCCGGGAAGCATTTGATATCTGGAAGATCAGATTGCCGACTGGCCCGTTAAACCGTTGGCTCGAAGATATTCTGGACAATCATCCGCCACCGCTCTCAAAGGGAAGAAGGTTGCGGCTACGCTATATTACACAGGTTAAGGGACGGCCACCGACCTTTGCCGTGTTTTCCAGTAGACCGGCCGATTTTCCGGAATCCTATCGCCGATATTTGGTGAACAGCTTACGGGAAACATTTGGCCTTGATGGCGTGCCTATTCGGCTCAATCTGCGCGGTGGCAAGAACCCTTACGTAAAAGACAAGTGACGCTTTAGGTCAGCTACTGGGCGTTGACGACTTTGCCGTGGTGTAAACACGTTGCTTCAGCCAATTCGACAAAAATATCGGTAATGTCTTCAGGTGCAGGCAGAGTCATTGGGTCTTCGCCCGGGTAGGCGGCAGCCCGCATCGATGTTCTGACAGCTCCAGGATTGATCGAATTTATTTTGAGAGCCGTCTCTGACATCTCTTCTGCCCAGGTTCGCACAAGCGCTTCGAGGGCAGTTTTGGTAACGGCGTAGCCTCCCCAATAGGCTCGCCCACCGGCAACCCCTGTTGTTAAAAAAATTGCTCGGCCAGCATCAGACTCGAGCAAGAGAGGCTGCAGTGTCCGAATCAGATGCCAGTTCGCCGTGAGGTTTACATTTATCAGGTCCTGCCAGCTATCGGGTTCAATCTGCGAAACGAAAGTCATTTCACCGAGCAGGCCAGCATTTCCAACCAAAATATCCAGTTTGCCGAAACGGCCACCTATAGCAGGGGCCAGTTTTTCGATTTCGTCACTTTGCTGAAGATCGAGCGGTACTAATGTCGCCTGAGCTTGTCCGTCGCTCTCCGTTCTGATGGCGTCATCTACTTCTTCGAGCCCGGCAACGGTACGAGCAGTGAGAATGACATGGGCGCCTTCAGCGGCGTATCGTTTAGCGACTGCAGCGCCGATTCCACGGGAAGCGCCAGTAATGAGGGCAACCCTGCCGGCCAGGCGGTTTCCGCGATCCGCCATATGAATTTACCCGAGGTTGGTTAGAAAGGAGAGCTGGGGAATCGTCTCGCCGCCTTCTCTATCGATTAAGCTGACTGGATACTCCCCCGTAAAGCAGGCATCGCAATATTGCGGCGTTTGTTCATCTCTGCCGGTTTGCCCCATGGCTCGGTAGAGACCTTCGATCGAAACAAAGGCCAGGCTGTCGGCCCCCATAAATTCACGCATTTCTTCGACCGAGTGTTGTGCGGCTAGAAGTTGATCGCGTTCGGGCGTATCGACGCCATAAAAACAGGAATGGGTAGTTGGCGGGCTGGAAATACGCATATGGACCTCTTTAGCTCCAGCGTTGCGCATCATTTCGACAATTTTCACTGATGTCGTTCCCCGGACGATACTGTCATCGACGAGGACAACACGCTTCCCTTCAATGACCGCCCGACTCGCATTGTGTTTAAGTTTTACGCCGAGATGTCGGATATTATCTGCTGGCTCGATAAAGGTCCGGCCAACGTAGTGATTGCGGATGATGCCGAGTTCATAAGGTAAGCCGGTTTCGTTCGCATATCCCATCGCACTGGGTACACCGGAGTCAGGGACTGGAATAACGACATCTGCGTCTATATGGCTTTCACGGGCGAGTTCGGCCCCAATCCGTTTTCGCGCCTCGTAGACACCAGATCCATCAACGATACTGTCGGGACGAGCGAAATAAATATATTCGAATACGCAAAGGCGCGGCGGCGTCCATCCAAACGGTTTAAGGCTTGTCAGCCCGCCTTTGTCGATAACCACCATTTCACCGGGCTCAACATCTCGGACAAAGTCAGCGCCGATGATATCCAGGGCGCAGCTTTCTGAGGCGAGAACGTGGGCGCCATCCAAGGAACCCAGGACGAGGGGGCGAACTCCCATTGGGTCTCTAACCCCAATCATTTTATCGTGGGTCATTGCGACTAGCGAATAGGCGCCAACAACGCGCTTTAGCGTGTCAATCAGGCGGTCGACGACGGAACCCTGATCACTAATGGCGATCAAATGAATGATGACTTCCGTATCAGTCGTCGATTGGAATAGGCAGCCGCGTTTAACAAGGTCGCGGTGAAGAATCTGGGCATTCGTGAGATTACCGTTGTGGGCGAGGGCAAAGCCGCCAGATTCAAATTCTGCAAAGAGCGGTTGGATGTTGCGTTGTGCTGTTTCCCCAGTCGTTGAGTACCGATTGTGGCCGACTGCCAGATCGCCAGGTAGTCTCTTGATAACCTCTTCGTTACTGAAGATGTCACCGACATGACCTGGGGCGCGATGGCCATGGTATTGTTTCCCATCATAGGTGACGATGCCTGCTGCCTCTTGACCACGATGTTGCAAGGCATGCAATCCAAGGGCGGTTAAGGCAGCCGAGTCTTTATGACCAAAGACGCCGAAGACACCACACTCTTCATGCAATTTATCATCGTCGAAGGGATGTGATCTGATCGTGGAAGTATCTACCATTATTGCTGGCCCTTAATCAGACGATCCATTTCGCGTCTTTCTTGTTGATTATAACCATCTCGCTGGCTATTAGCTGGCTTTTTTGTTTCCGGTGTTACTAATTTTTCAAATCGTTGCTTTAACGATTCCGAAGAATCATCTGACGTTATTGGTTTTAAGACCCAACCTTTTGGTGCCAGCCCTTGCAATTGACCCGCTCCCCATTTGAGTAGCGGACGGAATTTTGCGTCTTGAACCCATTCTGGCTGCTTCGCTGTTTCTTTCGGTAAATCCATTGTCCAAACCAGTCCTATATAGCCCATAGAGACCAAAACGACACCAAGCCCTAATCCAAATACGAGGCCTATTGAGCGATCGAGTGCACTAAGCCCGCTTGCCCGTACCTGCCTACCAATCGTATGACTAATCATCGTAAAGATGATCAACGATCCGAGAAATACAGCTAGTCCGGCGGCACCATCAGCCAGTATCTCGACAGAGATCCACTTCCGGGCGAAGGGCTGCGCATAACGAAATAGATATAATGTCGAGAATATTGCGCCGACCCAGCCAACAAGCGCTAAAACAATCCTCACAAAACCCATTGAGAATGCCATTAATCCCGACAGTAGGATAACGCCAATAACCGCGATGTCGACTATACTCATGCGGCCCCCGCCTGTTTGCTCGACGCATTCTCATTCATCGGAAGTAGATCGATAAGGTCGCCAATATGTTCTATTTCGCTAGACTGCATGCCATCATCGACGCGGGGATTTTTCTTACGGTCCCAACCAGGTGTAAAGGCACGGCTAAATCCAAGTTTCTGTGCTTCCTTGAGGCGTAAATCGGCTTGTCCAACGGGACGTACCTCACCGGAAAGTCCTATTTCACCGAAGACAACCGAATCCGAGGGCATTGGCTCGTCGTTCTGTGCAGAAATAAGAGCCGCGACAACAGCTAAATCTGCCGCAGGTTCTGAAACTCTCAAGCCGCCCGCGACGTTTAAATAGACATCCTTACCTGAAAAGGAAATTCCACAGCGGGCTTCCAGCACGGCAAGGATCATGGATAGGCGACCAGAGTCGCAGCCAACTACTGCGCGACGCGGCGTGCCGAGGGCGCTTGGGGCAACCAGCGCCTGTATTTCGACGAGAACCGGACGACTACCTTCAATGCCCGCGAACACCGTTGCACCACTGACGTCGCCTCGTCGCTGTGCGAGAAACAAGGCGGAGGGGTTTTCAACCTCCATCAGCCCGGCTTCGGTCATCTCAAAGACGCCGATCTCATCAGTTGGGCCAAACCGGTTCTTAATACCGCGAAGAATTCTGAACTGATGTCCGCGATCTCCCTCGAAGTACAAGACGGTATCGACCATGTGTTCGAGAACACGAGGGCCGGCAATTGTTCCTTCTTTGGTAACATGCCCAACTAGAAGAAGGCAAAATCCACGGCGCTTGGCAATGCGTATGAGCTCCTGGGCGCTTGTTCGTACCTGAGCAACCGTTCCAGGCGCAGAGTCCAGTGAATCGACAAACATCGTTTGAATTGAATCGATGACGACAACACCTACTGTGGTGTTCTTCTCAAGCGTTGTGATGAGGTCGCGAACATTTGTTGCTGCCGCCAGGGAGACTTTTCGATCGCCGAGGCCGAGGCGGCGCGCGCGCATTCTTACCTGGTCGACAGATTCCTCGCCGGAGACGTAGATGCACTCAGACGACGCAGACAGCATGCCAACGACTTGTAGCAAGAGTGTCGATTTGCCTATACCAGGGTCCCCCCCGACCAAAATGGCGGAGCCGGGAACAAGCCCCCCGCCACAAACTCGGTCAAACTCCTTCACCCTGCTGATTAATCGGGGAGCTTCCGGCGTGGAGCCCTGCAAGCCGAAGAATTCGATCGTGTTGCCTCTGGCCTTTCCCAGGCCCTTTGGTACGACTTCAGCGCCCTTTTCTTCGATCAGCGTGTTCCATTCACCGCAGCTGTCGCATTGCCCCGCCCATTTGCCATAGGACGAGCCACAGTTCTGACAGGAGAAATTGGTGGTTTGTTTAGCCAACTGGAGGTCCTTTCGTCCCGAAAGAGCTCGATACTACCGTCATTAGCCTGCCCTAACATCCATTTGAATAGGGCCGTCCGCGCGACCGTGAATGAATTGATTAACAAAGTCATTGCCGCTGTTGTCTATGTCGGTGACAGGGCCAGCCCAGATAATCTTGCCTTTATAGATCATCGCAATCTTATCGGCGATTTTTCGGGCGCTCGCCATATCATGCGTAATTG
Source organism: Alphaproteobacteria bacterium UBA2964 (assembly GCA_905182615.1). Taxonomy (GTDB): domain Bacteria; phylum Pseudomonadota; class Alphaproteobacteria; order MPNO01; family UBA2964; genus UBA2964. Next base: position 11,726 of record CAJJCG010000058.1, read on the forward strand.
TGAGAGTGGTGGCACCCAGATGTTTAACCCGATCAACGATCAGGTCATTGATTACATCGCCCATAATCGGATCGAGCCCGGTTGTCGGTTCGTCAAAGAAAATGATTTCAGGGTCAGTCGCGATTGCCCGGGCCAGCCCAACACGTTTTCGCATGCCGCCGGACAACTCTGATGGGGATAGTGAACCAATGTCCGAGCCCAGCCCGACATCAGCGAGTTTATCAATGGCGATTTCGTGTGCTTTTTTTCGTTTTATACCGCGCCCCTCGATTAATCCGAAGGCGACGTTTTCCCACACTGTAAGGCTGTCAAAGAGTGCTGCATTCTGAAAGAGCATCCCAACCTTTTGCAGAATACTCTCTCGCTGCGGCCAATTCATCCCAACAATGTCCTGATCATCAATCAGGATACTGCCTTTTTCCGGTGATAACAGGCCAAGGATATTCTTGAGCAAGACTGATTTTCCGGTCCCCGAACCGCCGATGATAACAACGGATTGTCCGTCAGGTATCTCAAGGTCGAGACCGTTGAGGACGATCTTTTCTCCGAACTGCTTGTGCAGATTTTTGATCGAAATTTTTGGCGGTTTGTCGGCCATCATCAAATCGCGAAAAAGAGCTCAGTGATTATGTAGTTGAAAGCCAGTATCAACACGGATGCTGAAACGACGGCATTAGTTGTTGCTGCACCTACGCCTTTCGCACCACCGCGGGAGTGATAGCCATGATAACAGCCCATTAAGGAAATCAAAAAGCCGAAAACAGCCGCTTTCACGAGGCCGGAGACAACATCGAGAGGCTCAAGTATGTCCCAAGTCCGTTCAAGATAAACGGTTGGGTTAAAGCCGAGCTTGTAAACGCTGACTAAATAACCGCCAAACACGCCAATGATGTCAGCGACAAGGACCAGCAGCGGCAACATTAAAACGCCGGCGATTAGTCTTGGTGCTACGAGATACTTAAAAGGATTAGTAGAGAGCGTGGTGAGGGCATCTATTTGCTCTGTGACACTCATCGTACCGATTTCGGCAGCCATGGCGGCACCTATACGGCCCGAAACCATTAGACCGGCCAATACTGGCGCCAGTTCACGGGTGATGGACAAGACAACGACGCTGGCAACGGCGCCCTCCGCGTTGAAACGGACAAAGCCTGTATAGCTTTGTAGCGCGAGGACCATGCCGGTAAAGATCGCTGTAAGGCCGACTACGGGGAGAGAATAGTACCCAATCTCAATCAGTTGCCGTCCAAGTAAACGCCCATAAAAAGGTGGAGTGAAACAATGATATAGGGCGCGGCCGAAAAATAGAGAGATACGACCGATCGTATTAAAAAAAGAGATCGTCGTTCTGCCAATAGATGCAAGTGGATTCATGGTCTATGGCGACCCGATATAGTTTCTGGAATAGCGGGCACCCAAACCCGTCAAAATTTCGTATCCGATCGTCCCTGCATCCTCCGCTAACTTATCGACCGAGTAATGTGGACCAATAAGTTCGATCATAGTGCCGGGGACCACTTCATGTTCGGGAAGATCGGTGACGTCGAAAGTAATCAGATCCATGGAAACCCGTCCGACGACTGGAACGCGGGTCGTGCCAATGTAACCAAATCCACGATTGCCAAGTGTCCGGAAATAACCGTCTCCATAGCCTACTGCAGCTGTCGCCAGTCTGGATGTACGGGGCGCCTGATAGGTCGCACCATAGCCAACGGTTCCGCCAGTGTCAACGGTACGTGTTTGAAGTATTTTCCCTTTTAAATTAATGACTTGTAAAATTTTGTTAATCTCATTTGTGATAGGCTGAATCCCATAGATCGCTGCGCCGGGTCGGACTAAATTATAATGATATTCAGGACCAAGAAGGATGCCGGCAGAATTTGCAAAGCTCGCCTTCTTTAACCCAAGGCGGATACGATATTCGTCGAAGAGGCTGCGCTGCCCCGGGTTCATTGCTGAGGTTCTGTCATCGGCGCAGGCGAGATGACTCATTACGTAAGTAATCTCAATTCCATCAGCCAGTTCAGGCTTTTCAGCGAAAGTATCTAGTTCCCTGGTATCGAGCCCCAAACGTGACATGCCTGTGTCGATGTTAAGGATGCCTTTGCGGTTGCCACTCTTTTTTGCGTGAGAGGACCATCGTTCGATTTCAGGAAGACTGTTTAGAACCGGCGTTATGTCAAAATGGTCGAAATCGCTCTCACTTCCTTCCACCACTCCGTTGAGGAGGTAGATTTCGGCTTCTTTGTTGTGTTGCTTGAGGATTGTGCGAAGCGAAATCGCCTCCTCCATTAAAGCGACAAAGAACGAGTTGCAGCCTTCATCGGCTAAACGAATGGCAACCGGCTCAAGCCCAAGACCATAGGCATCTGACTTAACAACTGCTGCACAAATGGTGCCGCCGCTCAATTGGCCCTTTAGAAAGGCATAATTCTTAGCCAATGTGTTTAGGTCTACCGTGAGGATGGCTCCGGCACGGTTGGTATCAATCATGATTAGGAATAATCGTCATCTGGCATATAATCGGTTCTTGCGAGGTCGCCAAATTTGGTCAGCAAGCCGTTGAAGTGGAGTAGGGCTCGACCTGTTGGTCCATGCCGCTGCTTGGAGACGATCACTTCAGCAACATTATGGACCTTTTCCATTTCTTCCTGCCACATATGGTGTTCTGGCGTATCCTCCCGCGGTTCTCTGCGGGCGACGTAGTATTCTTCGCGGTAGATGAACATAACAACGTCTGCGTCTTGTTCAATCGATCCAGATTCGCGGAGGTCTGAAAGTTGTGGTCGTTTGTCGTCGCGCTGCTCGACCTGACGAGATAGCTGCGAAAGCGCCAAAACAGGCACATCTAGTTCTTTAGCGAGTGTTTTTAGTCCTCGGGTAATCTCTGATACTTCCTGAACACGGTTATCCTGTCGTGATGAACTACCACTGAGAAGCTGGAGATAATCGACGACGATCATTCCAAGTCCGTGTTGTCGCTTTAAGCGCCGTGCACGGGTGCGGAGCGCTGAAACGGTCAGGGCAGGGGTGTCATCTATGAATATGGGCGCACGTTGCAGCTCGTGAGAGGCCTGAACCAGCTGTCCGAATTCCTTGTTCCCCATTGCGCCACGCCGGATGAGATCTGAGCCCACACCCGATTCTTCTGCGAGGATACGTGTCGCTAGCTGTTCGGAAGACATTTCCAATGAAAAGAACCCTATAACCGCACCGTCGACGACGCTTTCATTACCAAATTCATCAGTTTCTCGCCGGATGTTCTTTGCGGCGTGAAAAGCGATATTTGTTGCGAGGGCGGTTTTGCCCATCGAGGGACGTCCGGCGAGAATAACGAGGTCAGACTTATGTAGACCGCCAAGAAGGGCATCTAAATCCGTCAGACCGGTACCAACGCCGGTAAGTTTGCCGTCTCTTTTGTAGGCCGCCTCGGCTTGTTGAACCGCGACCGTTAAAACGGAAGCAAAGTCCTTAAAGCCCCCTTGATAGTCACCGGCAGTTGCGAGGTCATAGAGGCGTTGCTCGGTGCGCTCAATTTGGTTGAGGGCAGCATCATCAATTTCGGGGTCGTAGGCCTCATTTACCGTGTCCTCGCCCAGCCCTATTAACTGCCGTCGAAGAAACAGGTCGTGAATGGTTTGCCCATAATCACGGGCATTTATGATGGTAACGGCGCTGGCTGCTAGACGGGCGAGATAGGCATGCCCCCCTAAACTCGCTAAACCTTCATCTTTTTCGAAAAAGAACTGCAGGGTTGTCGGGTTGGCTTCTTGACCACGCTCAATTTGCTTCCCGATGGTTTCAAAGATGCGTCCATGGGCTTGATTGGCAAAATGCTCAGGTTTAACGAAGTCGGAAATCTGTTCAAACGCCCGATTGTTCACCAATATAGCACCTAACAAAGCCTGCTCCGCCTCAAGATTTGAGGGCGGATTGCGCCAGCTGGGCTGTTTCTCGTCAGCAGGACGAAGTGTAGCGACGGTGCCGGGCTGAGTGTTGGGTTCCATGATCTGACCTATTTACGAGATGATCATCGGACACTATCTGAAGCGGCAAATCCGTCCACCGTCGATATCGGAATAAAAAAAATATTTTCCCTAATCAGGTGAAAGCTGGGGACAAGCAGCCTTTGATCTAATTTATCTGTGCATAACCCGACTAAGGTATAAGAAATTGGGTAGACAGATTTAGATTTTAAGCGGCGTGCCGTTGCTCGTCGTCCTCGCGCTTCGCCTTCCTGCGCCCTACGAATCACCCGAGCAATATGAGATCGAAGTTGATACGGGATTGTTGTCGATCGAGGATTCTGTATAGGCACTTGTCGATTTTGTATGCGTTAAGTTCCCACTGAGTAAAACCTAAGTGTCTTCCTCCCGTCCGTAATCGTCTTCGTACCGGACAATGTCATCCTCTCCAAGGTAGCTGCCGGACTGAACCTCGATCAGGTTGAGTGGAACTTTCCCAGGATTAGTAAGTCGATGAATTGTATTTGTCGGAATGTAAGTGGATTCGTTCTCATTTAAGACGAACTCTTCGTTACCTTTGCATACATTCGCGGTGCCATTCACAACAATCCAGTGTTCGGCTCTATGATGATGCAGCTGCAAGGACAGACAAACCCCCGTATTCACGGTGCCCCGTTTTACCTGAAAGCGTTTACCATTATGAACTGTTTGGTAATACCCCCAAGGGCGATAGACACGTGGGTGGGTTGTGGCTTCGTCGCGCCCTTGGGATTTTAGGGACGTGACGATTGTCTTTACGTCTTGTGCGCGTTCCTTGGAGGTAACGAGCACCGCATCTTCCGTCGCGACAACAACGAGGTTCTCGATACCCAGCGTTGTTACCAAAGGGCCTTCGCTGCGTATATAGGAGTTCTGTGTATCAAAAATTGATACGTCGCCAGAAACCACGTTATTAGCGCCGTCTTTAGCACCAATATCCCAAAGTGCGCCCCATGACCCGACGTCATTTCAGCCAATTTCTACGGGGATCATTGCTGCATGCTTGGTATGCTCCATCACCGCATAATCTATGGATTTTGAAGGGCAGGCAGAGAAAGCCTGCTCACTAATACGCACGAAGTCGAGATCAGTTTTAGCGCCATCAATTGATGCCCTGCAGGCATTGACGATCTCAGGTTCTAGCCGTTCTAACTCCTCCAGGAATATTTTAGCGGAAAATAAAAACATCCCGCTATTCCAGTCATAATTCCCCGTCGCGAGGTATTGTGCTGCAGTTGAGCGATCTGGTTTTTCGACAAACTCTACGACTGTAAAACACCCCCCATGGCCTTTGAGGGGCGGACCTCTGTGAATATATCCGTACCCAGTTTCGGGTCGATCAGGCTTTACGCCAAATGTTACTAGATAGTTGTCCGCTGTTGCTTGGGCGGCAATGGATGCCGCCTTTTGAAAAGCCTTTTTGTCGGCAATTTTATGGTCTGACGGGAGTAGCAATACAAGGGCGTTTGGATCTGTCTTTATAAGCATTAGTGCGGCGATTGCTGCAGCTGGTGCGGTATTCCTGCCCACCGGTTCCAGGACAATTGCAAGCGGGTTAATGCTCAGCTGTTTGAGTTGCTCGGCGACAACGAAGCGGTGCTCTGAATTACAGATGACCATTGGCGCCGTAAATCGCGCGGGATCATTTATTCGAGAGGCGGTTTCCTGCAGCAACGATAGCTCTGACGATAACGGCAAAAGTTGTTTTGGGTAGGACTCTCTGGACATTGGCCAGAGCCTCGTTCCCGAGCCTCCCGACAAAATGACCGGGGTAATTTTCGGCGTCTCAAGCATACTAAACTCCGTCCTCGACGACCTTTTGTTAGCGGCAACTCGTTAGAGAACCAAACACTGATTAATTTATCGGTTAACGCAGGACAATCCACATCATTGCCACTCCGATGATACCGAATAAACTGCCAATTGCTTTTTCCATTGTTCGTTGGGCGATACGACCCTGTAACCAAGGTCCGATCTGTCCTCCCAGGATAACGGCGGGGATGGTGTAGCACACCAAGTTCCAGGGAATAGCGTTAGCACCTCCCGCTGCGATTAGTGCGGTCACTTGGGTGAACGAAGCGGCGGCAATCGTCACGATTACGGTAAACACTGATGTCGCTGCTGCTACCGCCACCGGGAAATGATTGCGTTTGACGAGTTGTGGCATGATGACTTCGCCAATCCCGACACCGAGCAGCCCTGTCAAAAATGCGCCTGTGCTGGTCGTTGCGCCACCGAGAGCGCCAACCTTTGGGGCATTGTAGTAGTAAGTCTGTCCGGTTTGAGCGGTAATCGATCGAACTGCGCGGTCTTCTTTTTCACTTTTTTCTGAGGCTTCGGGTGATAGGCCAGTTTTAGTAGGCACCGAATGGCGCAGGATAATAGGGCATAGAACGATCATGAGCAGGGCGTAGGCACCTTTTAGGAAATTATCTTGCTCGTGGAGGTAGCCGAGGAATACGGCACCAATTACGGCGACGGGAACTGACCACTTTAAAAACGGCACAGCACTATTAAAGTCGATCAGTCGTTTTCGATGGTAGCCAATAAATCCTGATGAAAAGCCGAAGACTTCTGTCATAAGGGCCGTTCCAATGGCGGCGGCTGTTTGGAGTGGGTATTCGGGCCCCAAAATGGGAAAGATGATCACAAAGATTGGAATAAAAAGGGCCGCGCCGCCAATCCCGCTCAACATTGCGGTGGTTGCTACGCAAATTGAGACCGGAAACATAAACCAGTAAATCGTCCAATCCATTACACAACTCAGTTTGAAAAGAGGAAGGGGATAGCAGAAGGGAAACTAATTACGGACAACATCCAGAACGTATCGTCCTTCTTCAAATTCTGTGAATAATTGATCAATCAAGGGATTGGATATTGGCTCGCCTTGATTATCGGAAGCAAGATTTCTTTCTGCAACATAGGTCGTCTGTGCGCTGTTATCGACCAGGACATGATACCAGGGTTTGTCTTTGGGTGGATTGCTTGTCGCCACCTGTTGATACCATTCGTCAGAGTTACTGAAGACTGGGTCGACATCGTAAATAACCCCGCGATATCCAAATCTTTGATGTTTGATGATTTGGCCAATATGGAAACAGGCACTTATTTCATCGGACATTGGAGCGAGCCTTCATAAAACGAACGATCGAGAGGGAGAGGTTTCCCGACACGGTGATATTTCTGTATTGATTTAACAGTATGGTTACGGATTTCTTACCAGAATCAAAGACCTACTAGCATAACAACGTTTTGTGTTGTAAGGGTAATAACGTTTAATCGGTATGACTTGCCCGGGTGGGCCGAAGCAAGGACCGTCAGGAGGATTTAAAATGAGATTAGGAAAAACGCTTATTATTGCTGCGCTGCCGCTCGCTCTAGCTGTAGGCTGCGAAACGTCCAACGATGGTAAAGCAGGCATGAAAAATGAAGCTGCCATGCAGGCTCAAAGCGATGCGAAGCGCGCTGTTACTGCTGCTAATGCCGCTGTTGCTGCTGCTAATGCCGCTGCAGCAAGCGCTGCTGCTGCTGCACGTGCTGCTGAAGCTGCTGCTGCCGAAGCGAAAGCTGCCGGTGACAAAGCTGACCGCGTCTTTCGCAAAGGTATGCGCAAGTAATCAGCCCATCCAAATTTAACAAGGAGTTAGTGTCAGGTTTTTGACGCTGGTTCCTTGTTGCTATCCAGGGTTGGCTTTAGCACGGGAACCGGTAGTCCGCTGCGGTCTCGAGCTATTTTTTTTACTTTTTTCCAGTCTATTAACTTGGCTTTGTCGCCAGCGGCCTGGACCACACGGTAAACCATTTCCGGGATTAGCGTCGGCGTTGGTTTCGCGCCTTTCTCTATTTCAACATTTTGATCAAGGTTGGGATGGACCTCCATTAACAGCTCTCCGTTGACCCATCCCGTTTTCATTTCCTGGCTAACGACTGTAACAGGGGCTCCCACGGGTATCTGGGGGAACAGACTTTTGATGTCTTCTGGATACATACGGATACATCCATGGCTTACGCGGCGGCCGACACCCCAAGGGTTATTTGTCCCGTGGATAAGATAGGCTGCCCAACCCAGATAGAGCGCATGTTGCCCAAGCGGGTTGTCGGGGCCTGGTTTCACGATTGCGGGTAATTCAGGATCCTCTTTGCGTATGGATTTAGGCACATACCAGGAAGGATTTCGTTTTTTGCGAACAATCTTTGTCGCACCACGCGGTGTATCCCAAGCTTCTTGGCCGGTCCCAATTGGATAGCTTTGAGTAGAGCCATCATCCGCGGGGAAGTAGTACAATCTTTGATCTACGAGATTTAGCAATAAGCCTTGTCTGGGCCCGCTTGGTAGAAGGTGTCCCGTTGGCAAGGTGATTTTGGTGCCGTCACCGGGCAGCCACGGGTCGACACCAGGATTGGCAGCGAGCATTTCGACATAGCCGAGTTTGTTGGTACGTGCGATGTCCAGCAACGTGTCTTCTTTTCGGGATAGGGTATGCCGAACGGCGCCAACTAAATCAGATTTTCTGCTTTTGGCCGGGGCCGGATTGGCAGAAAGAACGGAACCGGGGAAGACGAGTGAGCCCATCAGCCCGGCTCCAATACCGATGCACATTTCACGGCGACTGGGATTTTCTCTGGTCATAGAGAAATCTTTCCTGCTTTTTTGTGTGTATTCAAAATAGTATCAATCATTTAGGTGCTGACTATTGAAAAACCAATAAGGTTTCGGTTGTGATTTTCGTCTAACATTAGCGGTTTTATAGCTAGTATGCGTATGATCTTCTCGTTTGTTGGTCAAATTATCGACAGAATCAAATTCATTCCTTACAATCAATAGCTTGTATCCAAGGATTTAGGTTAATGAAACGAATTATTATCGGAATCACTGGCGCGACCGGCACCATTTATGGCTGGCGCTTAATGGAAATGTTGCGTGAAGAAGGTGATACCGAAATTCATCTCGTCATGAGCGCAGCCGCCAAGTTGACCCTAAAAATGGAGCATGACGTCGACCCAGATTATATTAATTCTCTGGCGCACGAAGTTCATTCGCCCGGCAATATTGGCGCGTCAATTTCCTCGGGCTCTTTTTCCAGCGTTGGAATGATTATCGCGCCGTGCTCGATTAAGACGATGTCCAATATAGCTATGGGCAATACTGGCGACCTTATAAGCCGGGCTGCTGACGTTATTCTGAAAGAACGCCGTAAGCTAATCATTGCTATCCGAGAAACACCACTACATGCGGGGCATCTGGAAAGTCTTATTAAGCTCGCAAATTTGGGCGCGGTTATCTTTCCGCCAGTTCCAGCATTTTATAATCGTCCGGTTACGTTGCAGGATATTGTTGATCAGAGCTGTATGCGCATGCTCGACCAGTTGGAAATACATCTGGAAACGGCGCCGCGATGGGGAGAAGAGGGCGGCGTTCCCGCTGTAGGGCAACAAATTAAAAGCGACAAAGCCTAATTCAGGCGAGTGGCTTTTCGTCCTCAAACGAATTTTTTTCTGATTCGATTTCCGCGTCTACAGCTGCGCGGGCATCTGCGTCATAGATACTCGTCGGATAATAGTCGGAAAAATCTGTAGCAACACGATCTAATGGAAAGTCTGACCAGACACCATGATCGGCGTCGTACTCCATGTGATGGCGACCCTTGGCATCGTATGGCTGGAATAGTGCATCGCTTTCGCCGTCAAACTCAGTGGGTAGTACGTCGAATTTATCGCAAAGCTCGATATTGAAGGCTGGAGCTGCTTTCAACCACATCCCGTCGATGTACATGACGGCATAGCCATGATGCAGAAACAGTTTCCTGCCCCCCATCATTCGACGAAGCCGTTCGGTACATAGATGATTGTAAACGTCCGATAATCCAATGCCGGCAGGGATGCCGACGCTTCGGGCGCAAGCGATTAGAAGGTTGGCCTTGGGCAGGCAATATCCGCGCCCGGCTGCCAAAACACTGCTCGCTTTGTAGGGCTCTGGCTCAAGGCTAATACTATATGGGTCGTAGCGAATGGTGTCGCGGACGGCATAGAATAGCTTGATGGCTTTGTCTTTTACGCTGGGGGCTTCTTCGACTGCTTGAGATGCGAAAGAGCGGACTGAATCCTGGTCAAAGTCAAAGAACTCGGTCGGTTGCATATAGTCGATGCCTACCTCGGGGAAACCGTCGGTGATATGTTCCATTTTGATCGTAAGCCTTCGATGTAGGGGCTTAAGCGGCGAGGGCGTCTTCAATAGCGAGGCCAACAGACAACAATTTACTGTCACCCATTGTTTCGCCAACGACCATAAGTCCAGCAGGTCCTTCCCCGGCCGGATGCATTGGTATGGTTAGAGCGCATCGGTCGAGGAAATTGAAGCAGAACGTATTACGCAGCGTTAGAATGTTTGTCGCGATATATAGGGCTTCGTCGTCTTCCAGAGATTTTATTGACGGCGCGACAGTTGGAATTGTTGGCATGATTACAGCATCGAACGCGGCGGTCACTTGATTAGCTTCTTGAATAAGGGTTTCGCGCGCTTCCATAGCAACAAGGTAATCGACAGCACTTATGTCTTTGGTCCGTATCAAGCGGCCTCGAACGCGCGGGTCATATTCTTCCGCGTGTTCTTCAATCTGATTCTGATGGGCGACATAGGCTTCCGCGTAAATCCCGCCGCCAGCATTGATCTTTGGAATCTCGCCAAGTTCGAAAAACGGGATTTCGATGATGTTTGCTCCGGCGTTAGATAGTTTGGAAAGCGTTGTTGAGAAGCAGCCGGCTACGTGGTCATCCAGTTTGTCGAGAACCAGAGTTTGCGGAACAGCCAAGCGCAAACCGGCAAGCGGCAGGGCTGTTGGCACAACAGGGTTTTCGCCAGCGAGTATAGCGTCGACGACTGCGCAACAAGATACGGTTGGTGCCAGTGGACCGGCAGTGTCGAGGGTTGGGACCAGTGGGTAAGCCCCGGTGGCCGGGACCCGCTTGGTTGTGGGCTTAAATCCGACGAGGCCGCAATATGATGAAGGAATGCGTATAGAGCCGCCGGTATCCGACCCAAGGGCAAAACTAGCCATCCCGTCTGTGATAGAAACAGCGGCACCTGCAGAAGAGCCGCCAGGAATGCGTCCGGTCTGGCGATCCCAGGGATTTTTTGCCGTCCCGTAATGTGGATTGATACCGAGGCCAGAATAGGCAAATTCGGTCATGTTCGTTCGGCCAATAACAATGCCACCAGCTTGCCGTAACCGTGAGACCGTAGGAGCATCTTTCGTCGCTGGAGGAATGTTTTTCAGGACCGTTGATCCCGCCGTCGTGACGTCACCAGCGATGTCAAAGAGATCTTTGACTGAGAAGGGCAGGCCGGCAATGGGCGAGGCAACGATACCGGCGGTACGTAACGTATCTTGCGCATCAGCTGCGGCTCGAGCTGCAGCACCGTGGACTTTGATAAATGTCCGTTGACCTTCGCCGCTGGCGTCTTCGATTTTAGAGAGTGATTGCTCGACCAGCTCTCTGCTCGTTGTACGACCTTCGCTGAGATCGTTTGCTATGTCTTTGATAGGTTTCATGATGGGCGCACCTTGCCGTTCGGTATCTGGATCGTCAACCGAACTAACCGAGATGTCGGGTTGCGGCTGGTTCTCGGGCACAGTAGACCATTCGCTGGGATAGATTTCCATGTGTCCCGATAGAAGGGATTTTTACGTGGCCAATAACCCGATCAAAGATGAATTTTCGAGATTTCCGGATAAGCGCGTTTTCGCGATTGTCCTTATTCCGTTTGGGCTTGGCTATTTTCTGTCTTATCTGTTTCGTACTGTAAACGTTGTAATTGCGCCTAGTCTTGCAACGGATTTGAGTCTTACTGCCGCAGATCTTGGACTCCTGACAAGTATCTATTTTGTTCTTTTTGCGGCGTTTCAAACCCCGTTGGGTGTTATTCTTGATCGATACGGGCCGCGCCGCGTACAGGCTATTCTGCTTTTTGTCGCCGCGCTTGGTAGCGTTCTCTTTGCAACAAGCCATTCGATGGCAGTGCTTACTATTGCCCGAAGCCTGATCGGACTTGGGGTGTCGGGGTGTTTGATGGCTGCTCTGAAAGCAAATGCTCAGTGGTTTCCGGTTGCCCGCTTGCCGTTCGTGAATGCCTGCACGATGTCCTTTGGAACATTTGGCGCACTGACAGCGACTATTCCAGTTGAAATGCTGGCGGGGCTCTATGGCTGGCGGACGATTTTTATCGTGTTAGCGTTGTTTACGGTGGCGTTGGCCCTGATCACTGCCTTTATCATTCCAGATCACGTTGCCCCAAAAGACGCAACGGATCGGGGTAATTATACAATCGGTGATCAGTTCCGCGATCTTGGCGCGATCTATTGTGATCGGTTCTTTTGGCAGATTGCGGTCGTTACGATGCTCCACGGGGGTGTCTTTTTATCCTATCAGGCTTTGTGGATGGGACCCTGGTTGGCTGACGTTGCTGGATACAGTCAGGTCAGCGTGGCGAACGCCATGTTGTTCTTCAATATAGGGATGTTCGCCGGGGTCGTCGGCTTTGGTGTTCTGGCTGACAGGCTGCAGAAATTTGGTTTAGGATTGATGACGATTGTACGATTCGGCGTTGGTGCGTCGCTCATTGTCCAGATGATGTTCGCGATGGAAGTGACGTCTTTAGGAGTGTTTATGTGTGCAGCGTTTGGTTTTTTTGGTTCATCGACGCTGCTGGTCTATGCCCTGCTTGGTCAGAAATTTTCCGGGCATATGGTGGGGAAAGTAAACACAGCTCAGAACATGTTGATTTTTATTGGTGCGTTTGTTGTTCAATGGGGGATCGGTGTGATCATCGATTTTTGGCCCGCAGTTGGCGATGGACGGTATGACCCGGCTGGCCATCAGGTTGCGTTGACCTGCGTCATCGCTCTAGAGGTGTTGGCCTATATATGGTTGTTAATGCCTAGTAGCATGGACAAACGTGAACAGGGCAATTCGGTATCATGACGGACACAAACGAGAACCCACGAGCTTATCCCAAGCGGCCTTATGTCGGCGTTGGGGTCGTCGTTTTCAAAGGCGACAATGTGTTACTCGTACAACGGGGCAAGAAGCCCCGGTTAAATAGTTGGAGCATCCCTGGCGGAGCGCAGGAGCTTGGGGAAACTGTCGAAGACGCTGCGCACCGGGAAATCCGTGAAGAAACTAGTATTGAAATCGAACTCCTTGAGCTGGTTGAGGTTGTGAACAGCATCAATCGCGATGACGAGGAGCGCGTACAATTTCATTATACCCTTATAGATTTTGTCGCTGAATGGAAAAGCGGTGACGTTGTCGCCGGCGATGATGCTGCTGATGCTCGTTGGGTGTCGATGGAAGAAATCGATGATTACAATCTGAGGCCTTTGACCTACGAAGTTATTTTGCAGGCCGATGACCTAAGGAAGTCTGGCGCCAAAAAACCTGGCAATCGCCTACAAAAAACAATTTAAGCGCCTTCCAAACGACTTTCTTTGTCAGAATTTCGTTTCCGGGTCTCGATGTTAACATTTGATGAACCGTAGCAACGCTTGACTGAGTCCTACGCAGGACATGAGGAGCCGATTATGCAAAATGTTGATGAATTAAAGACCCGGGTTGACGAGACCACCGAGAAATTACGCGCCTTTCAAGAGGGCTGAAACGGTCAAAGCCAGTCGTTGGTCGAGATGCTTGGCGAACTGGAAGAAAAATACGCGGCACAGTCAATTGAACTCAAATATTGCCGGGATCGAATTGATCCCCTAGAAACTGAGAATACGCAGATTGCTATTCTGATGGAGAGTTTGCTCGATACGATTGATGCGGGGTTCGCGAATATCGAAGGTGATTCATTATGGAGAGCTGCGGAGATTGCTGGTTCGATGCTCGTTGGTGAAATTTCTCTGAGTGCAAGCGAATCCCGAGGAGAAGAGATCATCGAAGAAGAGAACCAGCCCGAGGCAATTGATGCGCGTGAAGAGCTGGTTATCGAAGAGGCTGCTTCTGAGGAAGAAATTGAAGAAGTAGCCGCTGAGGATTCTGAGGTCGCGGTAACAGAGGAACCTGAAGTTGTTGAGATTGAGGATGTTGTGGGTTTCGAAGAAGAGCTGTCGGGCGACGATGATAAGCCCGCTGCATCAGATATTCGGGTATTGCTGGAGCGTGTTGAAGCTCTGGCGGCGAAAGCAGGGGCCATGGGAGGTGATATCCTGCCAGAGGCTGCCGTAGAGACGGGTGAGGTAGATCTTGAGGCGGATGAACCGCGTCAGGCTGGCGCCGCCGCATAGTGTGATTGCACAATTCTTCCCTGTGTTAACGGTCGGACTTTTAGTCCGGCCGATTTTTATGTAGCGTTCCGTTTTATAAACAGAGGCTGGCGGTTGCACGCGAGCTATAGAAAGACGGTAAATGCTAAAATCTGGTAGCGAGTATTTGGAAAGCCTACGCGATGGACGCCGGGTCTTTATCGGCAGCGAACAGGTAGAAGACGTAACCGAGCATGAGGCGTTTAGAAATGCCGCTCGGTCTTTTGCGATGATCTATGACATGAAAGCGGCCCCTGAAAATAGGGACGTGATGTCATTCGAGGAAGATGGTGATCGGTTCAGTAGCTATTTTCTGATGCCTAAAACGCATGATGATCTGGTCAAACGAATGGAGACTCACCGTCGGATCGCTGAATGGTCACACGGATTATTGGGGCGGTCACCAGATCATGTTTCGAGTTTCGTAACCGGTCTGGCGATGAAGCCCACGATGTTTGAAGAAATTGGCGAAGGCTTCGGCGATAATATCGTCAATTACTACAAACATATGAGGGTGAACGATATCTTTACTTGTTATACGGTTTTACCCCCTCAGGGTGCTCGTAAGCCAGAGCTCTACGAGCGCGAAGGTATGACCGTTCCGACACTGCGTGTCACTGATGAAGATGATAACGGCGTTACCCTCAACGGCATGAAGATGCTTGGGACGTCTGCTATCTTCAGCAATGAAACGTGGGTCGGTAATCTGCTGCCGCTTGGGCCTAATCAGGAAAGAGAATCCATTACCTGTGCGGTGCCGCTGAATAACCAGGGTGTTTCAATCTGGTCGCGTAAGCCGCTTGAGAAGTATGCGGTTACGGAATTCGATAATCCTTTGTCGTGGCGGTTCGATGAATCAGACGCGATGGTGATTTTTGAAGATGTGAAGGTGCCGTGGGAAAAGGTGTTTGTGCACAACAACACCGAAATGTCGCGCGGCATTTACGTCCAGTCACCGTCGCATTCTATGGGTAACCACCAATCCAACATTCGCTTTCATGAAAAGCTCAAATTGATTATCGGTATTGCGCATAAAATCGTTACAGCCAATGGGGCGGGGCACATCCCGGCGGTTCAGGGCATTCTCGGCGGGCTGGCAGCGCAGGAGGCGGCGCTGGAAGCGATCATCCATGGGCAGTTGCAGAACCCTGAGGTGATGGTGGATGGCTATCTTAACATCAACCAGCGCTATATGTATGCGGCTCTGTATTGGTGCACGACCAACTACTCAAAAATTTGCGATGTTGTTCGTGACCTGATGGGTGGCGGACCTTTTCAGATGCCAGCTGATATTTCAGTGATCGATAACCCGGCAATGAAAGAAACATTCGAGAAATACTGGTCGGTACCAGGGCAATCAGCAATTGAGCGGATGAAACTCTACAAGCTGGCGTGGGATTTGATCGGTTCAGAATTTGCTGGCCGTCACATTCAATATGAGCGGTTTTATGCTGGACCGAGCTTCGTCGTCACTAATTACAGCTATTTGAACGCGCCATGGGATACGTTCGACGGTTTGGTCGATGACATCATGGATGGTTATGACGCGGGGGGATCGTCTTAGACGAAAGAGGTATGGTGCCGCCGGTGAGATTCGAACTCACGACTTCTCCCTTACCAAGGGAGTACTCTACCCCTGAGTTACGGCGGCCCCGTCAAATGCGGCGGCACAATGCCATGTGCCGCATGTCCATGCAATAAGACAAGCATGCTAATAGACAGGAAATATGCTTTCTATGTTTTTTGGTGATAAAACTCATAGCAGAAGCGAAATTGAAAGAGGGTGGGGCATTTTGCCTCTGGAACAGCTTGGGTCATGACGAAGTCAAAGGGTAATCAAACTGTAAATTCGTCGGCTTCTGAAAAGGCTGAAGAAAGAAAGCAGCGTCAGGCGGCACAGTTACGGGCAAACTTGCAGCGCCGTAAGGAACAGATACGGCGACGGACACCTTCAGAGAAAACCGATTTATAGTTTTTACTGGTCGTTCTTTGTGTTTTGATCCCGAATAATATCGGTGGAACGGTTTTAAGATTCGCTTTGACCAAGCAAACAATGTCTTGAATAGGCTAGATTCTACAAAGCGTCGTTCTTATGACTGCACTTGCGTCGCCCATTGCTTCATCTACTTCCAGCAAAACCTTTTTTCCTGATAATTTAGATTAAAGGGTTCTTCTGCAATATCGACGCCGCTTCCAATAGACACTCTAATGCCTGACCCCCTTGGTTCGTCTATATTTGCTCGAAATTCAGCGCCCGTCGCTACATGTTCAGTCACGAGAAGGGCTTTGAAATGAACTGATTCGTTTACCTTTTCGACAAACCGATGAATATCGTTGTTATTTAAATCCTGCAGTACCTGTCTGACGAACGCTATATCGCCAAGGGGGAGTTCGTCTTCTGTGTGTCCGTCGTCATATAAATTGGAACACGTAGCGGCCTGATCTAAGAGAGGATCTGGCTCATCTGGTTTATAATATTAAGCGGCGTGTTTGCGGTATTGCAAGCGCCAGGTCTCCTTGATTTTTAGTTTGATCCTTTCCCGTTGTTTTAAAATTTCTTGGCCACGCCCAAAGTAGACGTCTGCGGGTGTGAGATTATTGATACTCTCGTGGTAGCGTTGATGATTGTAGTGATCAACGAACGCCTCGATCTATGCCTCCAGATCTGCCGGGAAGAAGTAGTTCTCCAGTAGGGTGTGGATTTTTTTTCTGCTTAATACTGCTTGCGGGTAGTCCAGCGAATGTCCTTAATCGCCTTGGCGGCACCCGTCTGTTGTGTCTACGATTTCTGTCTCATCTTCGTTCCCTTCGGTCACTACGATGAACCAGAAACCTTCCCTTATCCAATCTCGCTAATTTGTTCCATAGCCGCTGACGGCAGACAATCCTAGTGTTGGTGATTGTCCGAATTTCTTCTAGAAAATGGGGTACTGAACCGCGAAGCGCAATATGCGCGTCATAACGGTTTTGTGAGGTGCTTTCATGAAATACATGCCCCCCTTTGTATCTCAACGACAGCCTCTATAAACTGACGGACAGAAATCTTATTTAAGCCCCGCCCTCAGGAGTGCCCTATATGACCTACAAAGTTGCCTTGCCCGATCTTGTTTCCAATTCTTACTTCCCGGCCATTGCGGCGGTGGAGCTCGGTTACTTCAAGGAAGAAGGCATTGATGCCGAGATCGAACTGATCTTTCCCGTGCCGGATTCTTTTGCAGCGCTACGCGATGGTAAATGTGATTTTGTTGCTGGTTCCGCGCATGCGCCGCTTTGGGCCTTCCCGCGCTGGGAGGGATCAAAGGTGTTGTGCGCCCTATCGCAAGGGATGTACTGGTTTCTGGTTCTGCGCCATGACATCGATGTCAAAAAAGGCGACGTGAACGGTCTCAAAGGATTGCGGATTGGCGCGGCACCGGGTGTCGATGTCGGATTCCGTCAATTGCTAATTGCCGCCGGGATCGATGCGGAAGCCGAGAACATCACCATCGGCCTGCCGCCGGGCGGCATTCCCGAAGGCAAGTCATTTGGCGTGGTCGCGGCACAGGCGCTTATTGACGGTGAAATTGATGGCTTCTGGGCCAATGGCATGGGCGCCGAAGTGGCAATCACTAGTGGCATCGCCAAATGTATCATTGATGTCCGGCGCGGTGATGGCCCATCGACTGCCTTTAACTTTACGCAGCCCGCTTTGGTCACATCTCAGAAGCTCGTTGATGAAGAGCCGGAAGTCGCCGCCGGGGCCGTGCGCGCCATCGTTAAAACACTGAACGCTCTCAAAACAGATGCATCACTAGCGACCAAAGTCGCGCAGGATCTGTTTCCCGAAAAGGAAACCGGGTTGATCAAGACTTTGATAGAGCGCGACCAGCCTTATTACGATGCCAATATCAGCACCGCGCTGGTCGATGGCATGAATGCATTTGCCAGCAATGCCCGGTTGCTTGAAGGCGGGCCGGTGGCTTATGACGATATCATCGCCACCCAGTTCCGCGATCTCTGGAACGGCTAGGACCTATACCGCTCTCGCGGTTTCGCACCAGCCCACGCCCTACCCGTTATTCAGCAGCGGCGGCAGTCGGAATAAACTGTGCAGCCCAACGGCCCTTGCCGCGCAATATGTCACGCCAGTAATCCTCAAAATCCGGCACGACAGCTGCCGAAACGGAAGGGCGCGCCATCAACGCATTGCGCCAAACCTCAACCAGAGGATATTTCTCAATCAATCCCAACGGATGGATGCGGTCAAAGAAGGTAAAGCGCATGAGTGCCGGGGCGTAGGACGCGTCAGTCAGCGAGAAATCAGGACCGTTAAAATACGGCCCATCATTGCCGCGTTTCTCTAGAGCCGTTTCGAGCTTTCCGAAAATAACCCGGACTTCATCACACCTTTTATCGAGATCGGCTTCATCCGCTGCATCAGTCAAATGGGTAATCTTACTACAGACCGGGACATAATCATTCCATGCACGATTATAAGCCCGGTCGAGAGGATCCGCCGGGTGCAAATGCGGCTCGGTTACCTCGTCGAGATATTCCGCGATCGCATTGGATTCGAACAAAGCTCTGTCCTCATCGACAATCAGCACCGGCACTTTTGAATGCGGTGAGATGGCGAGGAACCAATCAGGACGATTATTACGATCAATATATTCGAGTTCGTATTCGATACCCTTCTCCTGCAAGACAATCGCCGCGCGATGAACCCAGGGACAGGTCTTGAAACTGCAAAGCTTAAACTTCGTGGCCATAGGAACCCCCAAATTTATGATTTAACAGATGGTCACACAGGTTAAGGCCGTTTTCAATTAGCGATTATCCCTGCCAATCCCCCTTGCCTGAAAGGCGCAAGCGGTCCGATAATGCCCCGAACAGGGAATCAAAAATATTCAGGGAGGCTGATATGAGTGCAAGCCCGGTCATCACAAAACTTGAGACCGCCGATAGCGCGATGAACGAAGCGGAATGGGAAATGCGAGTCGATCTCGCGGCCTGTTACAGGCTGGTCGCGCATTACGAAATGGACGATCTGTTTGCGACCCATATCTCAGCACGCGCACCGGGGGCCGAGGAGCACTTCCTGCTCAACCCCTATGGCGTGCATTTCAGCGAAATCACGGCGTCGAGCCTGGTAAAGGTCGATCTCCAGGGCAATATCGTGCAGAACACCGAGCATGTGATTAACCCCGCCGGATTCGTCATCCACTCCGCTGTCCATGCGGCGCGCCATGATGCCAAATGTGTCATACACACCCATACCGTCGCCGGCATGGCCATTGCGACAATGGAGGAAGGTCTGCAGCCCTGGTTCCAGAAAGCCATGCGCTTCTATAACGGTGTTGCCTATCACGATTTCGAGGGTGTTGCCGATAATCTCGATGAGCGCGAGCGGTTGGTACAGGATCTCGGCGACAGTGATTATCTTATACTCCGCAATCATGGGCTTCTGGTCTGTGGACCAACCATTGGGCAGGCGTTTAAGGAAATGTTTGCGATGGAAAAAGCCTGCAAAACCCAACTCGCCATCATGCAGGCGGGCGGCACCGTCATCAAAATTTCGGACAATCTGCTGCAGCACACGTCGGAGCAGTTTGCCCGCAATCGCGCGGTCACTAAAGCACGGCCGAGCGGTTGGGCCTCAATAAAAACGATGCTCGACCGGATCAACCCTGGCTATGACGCTTAGCGCGTATTCAGACCTAACACTTTAGCGATCGTATCGGCGGCCAGCTTGTAATCGGCCTCGCTATAATGCGTGCTCGCGGCATAGGTGAGATCGCTGGGTTTAGCATGAGCATCAAAGGCGGATTCGAGATCGATTGCGGTAATGCCGGTTTCCTTCTCCAAGGCGAGTATCTAGTTTTTACGAACTGGTGCCGCTTTAACTGAAGGCGCATCCAGCGTAAAAAATCGTGGTGGATACGGCAAATAGACAAACGCCAGTCTGCCGCCCCAACCGGAAATTGTGGCGCGGCCTTTGATCAATCCCTTGCCGTACTTAGCAATCAAGTCACCGCCTTTTGGCCCTGCGAAGGCGCCGGTGGTGCAATTCGATATCGTAAATTCTGCAGCCGCAGGATTCTAAAGACCATGCTCTCTCGCCAATTGGGTTTTTGCCAAGCACGGCGACGAGACCGGACAGTGCCTTTTAGATTTCGGACTGGCGGCTACTCAACGAGTGCGCGAATTTAGCGTCTGTCAGATAGTGTCGCAGGACCGGATTGCGGCGTTCATTCCGCAGATTCTCGATATCGTTGTTGTAAAAGAACCAGAAGTTTTAATCGAGCGCTATATTCCCGCAGGCCAGAAAACATAAAAAGCGGCCCAT
>CAJJCG010000059.1 GCA_905182615.1 Alphaproteobacteria bacterium UBA2964
ATTATGGCGATCTTTCAAGGTCTGAACCGGGCGGGTATGACAATCGTGATCGTCACTCATGAACCCGAGGTCGCCCAATTTGCCGGTCATACGATCCGCTTCCAGGACGGGGCCATTATAGACGAACAGCAGGTTGCTGAGCCCGCCGATGCTGCGGCATTGCTTGCGGCAGAACCTGTTCCCGAAGAGGTGGCGGCATGACTTTTGGCGATTCCCTCCACGCTGCGTTAATCGCTATTCGGGTTAATTTACTCCGCAGTGTGCTCACTGCGTTGGGTATTATCATCGGCGTCGGCGCCGTCATTATCATGATCTCAGTTGGTGCCGGCGCCCAAAAGCAAGTTGACGACCTGATCAAAACGCTGGGCTCAAACCTGGTGTTGGTTCTTCCCGGCACGACGACAGCTAGCGGTGCGCGTGGTGCGCGTGGTTCTCGGCCCACGATTACCGTCGATGACGCCGCTGCGATTCAGAACGAGGTGCCGACCGTCAATGTGGTCGCTCCAATGGTCCGGGGTTCGGGCCAACTCATTTTCGGGAATAAGAATTGGTCGAGCTCGATACTCGGCGTGACCCCAGAATATCAAGAGGCCCAGGAGTGGAAGATCAAGGACGGCCGCTGGTTTAACGACCAGGAAACCCGTGCTGCAGCGAAGGTCGCTCTGGTCGGCGAAACCATCATCGAAAACCTATTCGAGCCCGGTGAAAATCCTATTGGTCAGGTAATTCGGATCAAACGGGTGCCCTTCACCATAGTTGGAACCCTAATCGCCAAGGGTGAAACGCCGCGCGGCACGGACATGGATGATACGGTCTTTGTTCCGCTCTCGACGGCCAAGAAACGACTTGTGGGGGGGCGTCGCTTGTCGGGTAAGTTGGTTAATGTCCTGTACGTGAAATCGGTCAGTGCCGCTGCGGTGGATGACACCATTCGGGATATGACAAACTTGTTGCGGCAACGCCACCGCATTCGGCCCGGCCAAAACGATGATTTTTTTGTCCGCAATCTTTCTTCGATCCTGGAAGCCCGAGCCAGTTCGACTCGGGTAATGACGTTCCTTCTCGCCGCCGTGGCATCGATATCCTTAATCGTCGGAGGCATTGGTATCATGAATATCATGCTGGTGTCGGTAACCGAACGCACCAGAGAAATCGGCCTCCGCATGGCCCTCGGCGCCCGGAGCCGGGACATATTGCTGCAATTTCTTATCGAGGCCGTAACCTTGTCCCTGATCGGCGGTATCATTGGCGTCGCCCTCGGGCTCGGTGGCATTCTCGGAATGGCATCGCTCGGCGACTGGCCAACCATCATCCGGCCTGAATCGATTTTCCTAGCGTTCGGGTTCGCCGCCGTTGTCGGCATCTTCTTCGGCTATTATCCAGCCCGCAAAGCCGCACGGCTCGATCCAATTGACGCCCTTCGTTACGAGTAATCCAAAAGGAGAGATATTCATGCGCGCCTGGACCTTGATCGCCGCCCTACTAGTGACGGCAGGTCTTCTTCAACCCACATCTTCGGTGGCCGCAGATGCTATAAACCCCTTCGAAATTAAGGAATGGAAGGTTCCCTACGGCGGACGATCCCGCGATCCTGACGCGCAGAACGCAAATACCGTGTGGTTTGTCGGCCAGAGTGGCGGGTACCTGGCAAAGCTCGATGTAACGACCAGCAAGTTTACGCGTCGTGACATTGATGACCGCGCAGGCCCTCATAATGTGATCGTCGCGGACGATGGCATCATTTGGTATTCCGGCAATCTACAGGGCTATATCGGTCGCTACGATCCCCGGGCCGACAAGATCGAACGCATCCCGATGGCTAATTCAGACGCCGACGATCCGCATACGCTCGTATTCGATAAGGACCAAAAACACATTTGGTTCACCGTTCAGGGTGGAAATTTTGTCGGCCGATTGACCGTCGCATCACGCAAAGTGGACCTCGTTCAAGTCCCAACCTCAAGTTAGCGCCCCTATGGCATCATCGTTGCGCCCAATGGAACGCCTTGGGTGGCGTTGTTCGGTACCAATAAACTCGCTTCAGTTGATCCCAAGACACTAAAATTAACGGAACATGCATTACCTAACGGCTCTCGACCGCGCCGGGTCGACGTGACGACCGATGGCAGGCTTTATTATGTCGACTACCTGCGGGGATTCTTAGGCCGCCTTGATCCCAAAACCAGCATGATCGACGAATGGGAGATGCCATCCGGCCGCGGCGCACGCCCATACGGGATGGCGGTCGATTCCAAGGATCGGATCTGGTTCGTCGAAACCGGCCGGTTATTTAAACGCCAAGGTACTGCTGTTGAATCCCAGGTTTTGCCAAAAGTAACTCTGAAGTACCAGACCAAACAACCTGGCCTTTCTCAATAATGTAATGCCGATCCGCAATGCGGGTCAGCGCCGCAACATTTTTATCGATAACCAGAATGGACTGCCCTTGCGCTTTGAGATCTTCAAGACACTGCCATATCTCGATACGAATTTGCGGCGCCAGCCCTTCGGTAGCTTCGTCTAAAATCAGCAGTTTGGGATTTGTCATTAATGCCCGACCGATCGCCAGCATTTGCTGCTCACCGCCCGATAGCTCATTACCCATACCGCTAATGCGGGCCTCAAGAGACGGAAACCGTGTAAGAACCTTATCCAATGTCCAAGGGTCAGGGTTTCCTGCCATATTATGAGCGGTTGCGATCAGGTTCTCCCGGACCGTCAAATTGGGAAAAATCTGTCGGCCCTCAGGTACCAGCCCAATACCGAGCTTTGCTATTTCATGAGACGGTCGGCCAGAAATTTTTTGATCTTCAAAATACGCCGCGCCACCATGCGGCTGCATCAGCCCCATAATCGACCGAATGGTTGTTGTCTTACCCATCCCATTGCGGCCCATCAGGGTTACCACTTCACCGGCGTTGACCTCCAAAGACATGCCAAACAGCACCTGGCTGGTGCCGTAGGAAGACTCAATGGCATCGACCCGCAACATCAGTTTGCCGTCCCCTCTTCTCCGAGATAGGCGGTCCGCACTTCCTCGTTGGCGCGAATTTCATCTGGTGCCCCGGATGCAATTGCATTGCCATAAACGAGAACCGTGATTTGGTCGGCCAAGGCAAAAACTGCATCCATGTCATGCTCGATCAGCAAAATCGTATGGTCACCTTTCAGCCCATTGAGGATCGACACCATCTTTTGAGATTCTTCCGCTCCCATCCCCGCC
Organism: Alphaproteobacteria bacterium UBA2964; assembly: GCA_905182615.1. Classification (GTDB taxonomy): domain Bacteria; phylum Pseudomonadota; class Alphaproteobacteria; order MPNO01; family UBA2964; genus UBA2964. Next base: position 3,224 of record CAJJCG010000059.1, read on the forward strand.
ATGGGTTCATCGAGTAACAAGAGCTTTGGCTTGGTCGCCAATGCCATGGCAATTTCGAGCTGACGGTGCTCGCCATGCGAAAGATTGCGCACTGTTATATCGGCTCGGTCTACGAGACCTACGGTTTCCAATGCTGCTCGGGCCGGCTCTACGAGCCTCGCCTCATCGCGCGCCGCGCGCCAAAATCGAAAAGAGTGACCATCATGCGCCTGTACTGCCAAGGCGACATTCTCCAGCGCCGTAAATTCATGAAAAATACTGGTAATCTGAAACGTTCTGGCAATGCCTCGACGTGACCGCGCCGGCGGTGCCAACCCGGTAATGTCTTCACCATCAAATAGAATGCGGCCGGAGTCAGAATCCAACGCCCCGGCGAGCTGCGCAATCATCGTTGTCTTGCCAGCGCCGTTAGGGCCAATCACGGCGTGAATCTGCCCAGGCTGGACTGCTAAAGAAAGGTTGTCCGTGGCGAGCACACCACCAAATCTCTTGCGAAGATTCTCGACTTTCAAAAGGGCTTCAGTCATCTCCGCCCTCCGATGTTTTTTTCGGCGATTGACGTTTCTCCAGAAAACCAAGCAAGCCGCCACGGGCAAACAACACGACAAGGATAAGGAATGGGCCGAAAATCAGCTGCCAGTACTCAGTGACACCCGATAGCGCTTCCTCCAACAGGATAAATACCAACGCCCCCACGATGGGACCGGCAAGGCTGCCCATGCCGCCCAGCAAAACCATGATAATGAGATCACCTGAGCGGGTCCAATGCATCATATCCGGATTGACGAATTCCGTATGGTTGGCGAGCAGTATCCCTGCGAGACCTGCCATAACACCGGCAATAACAAAGGCCGTTAATTGATAACGAAAGACCGGAAACCCAATCGCCTGCATTCTCGCTTCGTTAGAACGCGCGCCCTGAATAACCATTCCAAAGCGTGAATTGATCAACCGTTTGCAAATCCAAAGACACAGGAGCAACAAGACAAAGACCAAATAATACAGGCTGGTTTTTTCGCTGAGATCAATCAGGCCGGAGAAGTAGCTCGGTTCAGCGAGCGGCAACCCATCATCCCCGCCATAGCGATCAAGGCTAACGCCGAGGAAGTACATCATTTGTGCCAAAGCCAGCGTAATCATGATGAAGTAGACGCCGCGTGTCCGCAGACTGATCGCACCAAAGATTACAGCGAAGATACCGCAAGCCAACAAAGCCAAAGGCCATTGGATGAAACCGCTGACAACCTCATGCTCAGCACATATCCCGACGACGTAGGCACCAATACCGACAAAGACGGCGTGACCAAAACTGATCATCCCGCCATAACCCATAATCAGGTTGAGGCTCAACGCCCCAATCGCGAGGATCATCATCCGTCGGCCGAGATCGAGATAAAACGGCACGTCCGTTATCGAGGCAATAACGGGGACAAGCGCCAGCAGGGAAAATGTGATGATGACGACCATAGTCTCGCGAGTTGGTATCATTTCTTAGCCGCTCCGCGCCGGGAACAGGCCCTGTGGCCGAAAAAACAACACCCCGGCCATCAGGATATAGATCAACATCGATGCCGCCGCTGGCGCTGCTGTTTCTGCCGCATTATCCGGCAGGAAGAGCTTGAAAAAATCACCCAAGAATGACCGTCCCATAATTTCGATCACACCAATCAACAAGGAGCCGACAAAGGCACCCCGGATAGACCCAATGCCACCGATCACAATAACCACCAGCACCTGAATCAAAATATTCTCGCCCATACCGATAGTGGCAGCAAAAATCGGGCCCGCCATTGCACCAGCCAAGGCAGCCAAGGCCGCGCCCAATCCAAAGACCAATGTAAATATCTTTTTTATATCAATGCCTAAGGCGCCAACCATTTCACGATTGGAGGCGCCTGCGCGGATCAACATGCCAACTTTGGTTTTCACCACAAGAACGTAAAGGAAGCCCGCAACGGCTAGCCCAACCCCGATCACCAGAATGCGGTAGAGAGGAAGTGGAATGCTAAACAGCGTCAGCGACTGATTGAGAATGCTGGGCAACGGGACTTCAATGCCAGCGGGGCCCCAGATCAACCGGACCAGTTCATTGAAAAACAAGATCATCCCGAAGGTTGCCAAAACCTGATCGAGATGCCCTCGATCATAAAGCTTTCGAAGGATGACAACTTCTAAGAATATGCCGACGACCAACGTCGCAGGAAGGGCAACGGCGATCCCCAACAAGAAAGAGTCAGTTACCAAAGAAACGGTCGCCGCAATATAGGCCCCCAGCATGTAGAGCGAGCCATGCGCCAGGTTCATCATATCCATGATGCCGAACACCAGGGTTAACCCAGCAGCAAGCAGAAACAGCAATATACCGTACTGAACTCCGTTAAAGAGCTGTTCGAAAAGCAGGTGGGGATCAACCATAGAACATGCGTATTAGAACGTGAAACGGGGACGCAGCTGCGTCCCCGCCACTAAACTAACAACCCCAATTACCAGGTCTTCTTCATCTTGCATTTACTTGCATAAACGTCCTGATGATTGGTGTAGACCTTCTGCTCAATCTTCGTAGTCCATTTGCCGTCTGCATCAGCAATCACTTTGCGCAGATAAAAATCCTGGATCGGGAAATGGTTGTTGCCATAAACGTACTTGCCACGGACTGAACCATAATCTGCCTTGCGGAAAGCAGCACGCATCGTATCCATTTTCTTAAGATCACCACCGGCAGCACGAACGGCGCTGTCGATCAGCATGATCGAATCATAGCTCTGCGCACCATAATGCGAAGGATAGCTGCCGAACTTCTTGCGATAATCGGCAACGAACTTTTTGTTCACTGGCGTATCAAGGTCAGGAGCCCAGAACTGGGTGGAATAAGTTCCCAGCACATTGGTAAGCTTCGCCTGCTGCAATTTCGGAAGGCTCAGTGAATCGACACTAAACACCGAATAAAGAGGCGTTTTTGTCAGGCCAGCCTGTGCATACTGGCGCATGAAGGCATTTGTTGCGCGACCGGGATAAAAGATAAAGACGCCATCCGCTTTGGACGCACGCGCTTTGGCAAGTTCAGCCGAGAAATCAAGCTGAGTTGGCCATTTGGTCAAATCTTTCCCGAGAATCTTGCCTTTAAAAGTGCGTTCCACACCGGCAACCATATCGCGACCCGCTGCATAGTTCGGCGCAATAATGTAGAGGCTCTTTACCCCACGCTTGTTAAGAACTTCGCCCATTGCCATCGGCACCTGGTCGTTCTGCCAGGAAGTCGAAAAGATATTCTTGTGGCAAAGCCGGCCCGCAATTTTTGACGTGCCGGCATTGGAGATAATCAGGAACTTGCCAGCCTTCACAACGCTGTTGCGCGAGGCCAGAACGACATGCGACCAGATAAAGCCAGATATTATGTCGACCTTGTCTTTATACAGCAGCTTTTCAGTTTTCTGTTTGCCGACTTCCGGTTTGACTTGGTCGTCCTCAAAGAGGACTTTAACCGGAACACCGCCCATCTTGTTGCCAAGGTGATCAAGGGCGATCTGCACTGAGTTGCGCATATCCTTCCCAATGACACCCGCCCCACCAGATAGGGTCGTCACAAACCCGATTTTGATTTCCTTGGCTTTTGCGGCCATGGCCTGCGGAGCAGCAAGCGTGAGCGCTAGCGCTGAAACTCCTAAAATAAATGTCTTTTTCATCCTCGATTCCTCCCATATTCGATTTTTACAGGGTAAAATTTTTCCCTGCTTTGAATTCTCTCAGATAGTAACGTCTGAGCGTGATCTGCCAACCGTCAATTTATCACGTAGTTACCACGCAAAAATCTCCAACCGCGTCAGTCAGCTTCCAGAACCGCCCGAACACCATCCTGATTTTCACCACCCCGCGCTTCCATAAGAGTTAGAAAGTCAGGATTAAACCAATCAGACAACGCGATTTCATAGGATGGCCGGGCGCAAATTCGGGCAAACCAGTCTGCGACCCCCGGGCGAGTATCAAATAACCAGCCCTGCTGGAGGTGCGATACGCGCGTCACATAAGGGGTAAAGGCGATATCGGCCAATGAGTAACTATCGCCGGCCATCCATGCCCCTTCTCCGAGCGCCTTCTCCATATCATCCAGCATCTTTACGACACGTTTAATTGCTGGTTTGAAGAATGACGACTCAACCCCCTTCATAACGTTCTCGCTCATTCGGGCACGCTTTCCCGGATCAACGTAACCATCGAGAGTTTCTTTCAATTGCTCCGGCGTTTTGCCTTCAATGAATTGGTAGCGAAAGGCGATACAGGCACTAATAGTTGCACTTGCTGCATGTAAGCCTTCATCGAGTTGTTTCACCCAGATACGCATCTTCGCACATTCATAGGGTGATACCGGCCTCAACGATGGTTCCGGAAAGACCGTATCAAGATATTCATCGATAACAGCGGATTCATAAATAATCTTGCCGTCGTGGATGACCGTTGGGACAACGCCGTTAGGATTGATTGCTAGATAGTCGGGATCATGCTGGTCGCGGGCCCGCAGATCAAAATGGTGTGAGGTAAATTCTTGCCCCTTCTCCGCAAGCGTTATCCGTACCTTCTGTGAGCAGGTCGACATCCCGTTATGATAGAGCTCAATCATCCCAATTCCTTCTCCGTCTTTAGTCAGCATTTCTTAGCATTGAATTGGGGCGGATTATCGTGCAAACAGCGCGTTCAGACAACGGAGTGAAATTCATGAGTAACCGCCTTTTGCCGACAACTGTCGTTGGTAGCTATGTACAGCCTGATTGGTTAGTTGATCGAGAGATGCTCAAGGCGATCGTCCCGCCCCGTGTCCGCGCACATGAAATTTGGCGTATTGCGCCTGAACAGCTTGAGGAAGCACAGGATGCTGCAACGCTTGCTGCAATTCACGACATGGAACGTGCTGGGATTGATGTCATTACTGACGGTGAAATTCGCCGGGAAAGCTATTCCAATCGATTTGCCACCGCCCTCGACGGCATCGATATCGACAATCCTGCCGAGGTACCTGGCCGTTCTGGCCGTCCTATCTTGGTTCCGCGTATTACAGGTGCGATCAAACGAACCGGGCCCATTGAAGTCAGTGACGTTGAGTTTCTGCGCGCCAACACCGCCTTAAAAATTAAAATCACCCTCCCCGGCCCATTTACAATGACCCATACAGCGGTCGACGAGCATTATGAAGACGACGAAGCATGTGCCATGGCGTTCGCTGAAGCTGTGAATGAAGAAGTCCGTGATCTATTTACGGCCGGTGCAGATGTGGTGCAAATAGACGAACCTTGGATGCAGGCCAAACCAGAACAGGCAAGACGCTACGCTGTCAAAGTCATCAACAAAGCACTCGATGGTGCAACCGGAACAACTGCTGTCCATATGTGCTTTGGCTATGCCCACGCGGTTAAGGATAAGCCAAACGGTTACTCATTCTTGCCGGAACTTGCCACATGCACTGCCGACCAGATTTCAATCGAAGCGGCGCAACCTGGTCTCGACCCCGCAGCCCTCGATGCTCTCAAGAACAAAAAGATAATTGTCGGCGTTCTCAATTTAGGAGACGAAAACATCGAAACGCCAGACATTATTGCTGACCGTATTCGCGCCGCATTGAAACACCTTCCGGCGGACCAAATGGTTGTCGCGCCGGATTGCGGCATGAAATACCTCAGCCGCCCAGTCGCCTTCGGCAAACTCAAAGCCATGGCCGAAGGCGCCGCAATTGTCCGGGCTGAATTAGCAGGCTAAGGGCGCCCGCTTACTTCTTTTTCTTTGCCATTTTCTTAGCCCGCACACGGGTGGTCGGCGTCGCAGCACTTGATGCCTTGCGCCGGGCAGCCTTCTTGAGATCAAGCTGACCCAGGCCCGGGCGATAGCTTTTTTCATCAAGAAACTGGCGCATCCCCTCATCCCGCCCCGGAATTTTGTCGGTCATTTTACAAGCCTGGTTCTTCACCGTAAGGTAATCATCTGCCTCATTGACCCCCATCCGGCGTACAGCCCGTATCGCTTCCTTGGTGTAACGCATCGCGTTAGGACTTTTGGTCATAAGCTTTTTAGCGAGCTTGACGGTTTCTGCTTTCAGCTTCGATGCCGGGACCGAATAGTTCACCAGACGAATTTTCTCGGCGGTCTTGCCGTCGAACGGGTCCCCGGTAACGGCATAATACAATGCGTCGCGATAGCTCAGTACATCGGCAACGTTCCAACTCACAATACCGCCGGGGATAATGCCCCAGTTCACCTCCGACAGACCGAAAGTCGCCGTGTGTGAAGAAATCGCGAAATCACAAGCGCATAACTGCGTAAACGCACCGCCAAAACAAAACCCGTTCACCATCGCAATTGTCGGCTTGGGAAAGCTGACAAGTTTCTCCCAACGCCAGGCATGCGATGCCTTTTGAGTACGAACCCGGTTAATCGCATCTTTTTCATTGGCCCGGAAATAGAGGGCAAGGTCCTGCCCCGCAGAGAAGGATTTCCCCGCCCCGGTTAGCACAAGCACGTGAGTATCCGGGTCTTCCGCCAAAATATCGAGAGCTTCACTCATTTCAAAATGGAGCTCAGGGCTCATCGCGTTGCGTTTTTCGGGCCGGTTAAGAATAAGCCAGGTAATCCCCTTCTGGGCGCCTTTGCCCCTTTCGATCAGGATCGTTTTGAATTTCTTTACAGCCATAACTAATACCTCCCCTTTTTAATGTAATTCACGTGGCGCGGACGATATCAGTCGTATTAACCCCCAACAAGAAGAGCCATCGCTTGACCCGCACGACCGCGCCCCACAAGATCTCATCTTAAATTTAGGGAGTAGCGAAGATGCAAACCGCCATCGTCAATATCAAGACCATTTTCACTGGGGACTGGCGCAAGCCGTTTGCAAAAGGCGACTCTATTCTGATGGACAAGGGCAAGATCCAAAAAGTTGGTACACTCACCAAGGCGGAATTGAAGAACTGTGATGTCGTCATCGACGCCAATAAAACTACGGCATGTCCGGGCTTGATCGACTCACAGGTTCACATCGCGTTTGGTGACTACACACCACGGCAAAAAACCGTGGGCTTCATTGAAAGTTACCTCCATGGCGGGGTAACCAGCTGTCTGTCGGCCAGTGAGGTGCATGTACCCGGTCGCCCCTCAGACCCCGAAGGAGTTAAGTCACTCGCTGTTGCCGCCAAAAAATGTTTCGACAATATCCGTCCCGGCGGTTCACGGGTTTACGCGGGCTGCATCATTTTGGAGCCCGGGCTCACCCAAAAAGATTTCAACGAAGTTGCCAAAAAAGGTATCTGGTTCGCCAAAGCAGGGTTCGGCGCGGTGAAGACACCGTTTGATTACACGCCGTTGGTCAGAATGGCTCAAAAGGCCGGCATGCTGGTCAATTGCCACACCGGTGGGGCATCCATTCCTGGCTCTTCTCCCATCATCGGCAAGCATCTGATGGATATGCGCCCGGATGTCTCGTTCCATATCAATGGCGGGCCGATTGCCATGCCAGACAAAGATTTTCCAATGATCGTCAACGAGACTAAAATAGCGCTGCAAATATGTCAGGCGGGTAATATCCGTACCGCCTTGATGTGTCTCAAGCTTGCTGTCGAAAACGATCAGTTTGACCGCTTCTTGATTGCCACAGACACGCCAACGGGTACCGGTGTCATGCCCCTCGGCATGATCAAATCCGTGACCGAGATGGCCACCCTTTCCGATTACCCGGCCGAATGGATGCTTGCCGCCGCGACCGGCAGTGTTGCCAGGATATATCGGCTCAACTCGGGTTTTATCCAACGAGGTAAGGACGCTGATGTCTTGCTGATAGATGCCCCGCTGGGTGGCAGCAAAAAGACTGCCCTTGAAGCCATCAAACATGGTGATCTCGCCGCCGTTGGGGCAGTCATTACTGATGGCGTACCAAGGTTTATCGGGCGCAGCCGCAATACGCCGCCAACCACACGGCCAATCCGAACGATAAGGAATAACATCCCGTTCGATTTCTCTGGCGCTGCGCATTAAGGAAACTCGCCCATGCATATTCGCAAGATCGTTACAGCGATTGAAGAGACTTTCAGTGAAGCGGGTCAAGAAGCCAACAGACCGCTACGCAAGGTTGCGGTCATCGCGGTGGTCAAAAATCCGTTTGCCGGAGGAACCTATCAGGAAGACCTATCCTCTTTGACGGAGGCAAGCGAAGCGCTTGGCAAACAAATCACTAATATGGCGGCAGCGGCGATGAAACCATACGCGATGGAAAGCTATGGCAAGGCGTCCATCGTCGGCATGATGGGTGAACAACAACACGGCTCTGCCATGGTCACGACAATATATGGTAACGTGATGCGCGAAGCTGCCAACGGTGGTGTTGCTTGGATTTCCTCGACGTCAAAACGGATGGCGCCAGGCGGCATCATTGATGTACCACTCGCGCATAAAGACGCACTCTATGTAAGGTCACATTACGACACGATGACTGTCATGATCCCAGACGCGCCGCTGCCCGATGAAATCGCGGTAATCTGCTGCTATGCTAATCGTGGTCAGCTCAACGCCCGCGTCGGCGGCTTGGAAGCGACGGACATTGAAGGCGAAGATGGACTGACGTAGAGGATAACCAAATATCTGAACCTAGGTAATAATACCTGTTTATTTTTACATTCTTAGGAATAATTTCTGGAATCAGTTAATCTTGGCTCACAGAAGCTCTTTTTTGGTTAGCTATAAAGGGCTCCGCAAACACCGAAGAAGAAAACCCTACTAAACAGCAACTGTATTAAGATCAGAGCTACCTTTGTTTTCATATTCCAATTTAACGCCAGTCGCAGCCAAAGCTGCGATCGTGCATAAGCCCACCGCCTCGTCTTCACTGACAGTGGGAAAACCATTTAATCATTTGCCTTAGATATATCCCCAGCGCTCACACCGAACATTTAGCCTGTAACGAACGATATCAAAAAAGTGTCCGTACGTTCTTCGAATCCGCCGACGACAACAGGATATCTGGCAGTATCTACACTACAATCCACCCTCAACCGAGTGGAACAGGACGCCTTCCCGCCGCAAGATAGTAGGGTGTTCGGCGACGAAATCGGCGACCAACTGCGCGCCACTGTAGTGCAAAAGAGCCCGGAGCCTATCATAGACGATTTCAGTTCATCCGATATTTTTGAGGGTGAGTATGCGGCTTAATCCTCACCGCCGGTCCCAAAAAAGAACGGTCCGGTGAACCCCACCGGACCGTCTTCTTCTAACCTGAACAGACAGGCTAACGCCTAGTTCCCCCTAAGTCCCCATTAAGCTGGGTAGCCACAATCCCACCCCGGGTACAATTACGAGAATGATAATCAAGACTAGATCGCAGAACAAGTAAGGCAAAGCTGCCATCGCAACCTCACCCAAAGTTGTCCCTTTGACCATGCCCAACATTATAAATAACAGCAATCCAAATGGCGGTGTCGTCGCGGCCATTTCCAAAGACATAAGAACGATCAGCGAGAACCAAATCGGGTCATAACCAAGCGAAATTGCCAGCGGATAAAAGATCGGTACGGTGATTAGCATCATCGAAACCTGATCCATGAACATACCCAGCATAATCAGCACCAGGAACATGGCTGTCAGGATTAGGAGCGGCGCAACCTCAAAGCCAGTTGCCCAGCCAACAAGCCCACGGCTAGCTCCGGACATCGACAGAAGCTGACTGAACACCGTGGAGTTCATCAAAATGAAGAACACCATACCGGCGACGCGAATCGTGCCCTGCAAGGATGTCTTAAAGGCCACCCACGTAAATACCCGGCGCGCTACAGCCAGAATAACAACACCGACCACGCCGAATGACGCAGATTCAGACGGTGTCGCCCAACCGAGAACGATAAAGCCAATGACCATAAAGACCACTAAACCCATCGGCAGGATATTGACGCAGATCTGATAAATCTTTTCGCCCCAGCTTGAAGGCTCGACGTCGTAGCTTGGCGCCGATTCCGGATTCTTCCAGAGCAGAAAGGTAATCATGATGGCATACAACGTTGCCAACATAAGCCCGGGTAATAGACCCGCGATCAACAGGCGACCAACATCGACCTGAGCGATACTAGCCAGAAGAACACCTAGCGATGAAGGTGGAATGATCATCGCCAGTCCACCGGTGCCAAGGATCGGCCCCATGGACATCTTCTTACTGTAACCGCGTCTGGTCATTTCAGGGACCAGAAGTGACCCTAGCATCGCTGTGTTAGCCATGGTCGAACCCGTAAGGGTCGAGAATAACGAACCACCGATAACCGTCAGATAACAAAGCCGCCCCGGGATTTTACCCAGCAATTTATCAAGGGCATCAAAGACCCTGATTGCCAGCCCCGTATGGAAGAACAGCGACCCCATCAGAATAAACATCGGGATCGGCGACAGGGTAAATGACGTGATCAGGTTTGTCGCATTATCAGCGATTTGCGGCAAAACCGGCCAACCACCCGAAAATACAAATATTCCGATCACATTCGTGATCATGAAGGTAAATGCAACAGGGAAACCGAGGGCCATCCCCGCAACAACGCAGCCTAATAAAAGGCCTCCAGACTCATACCATTCCATAACTAGACGCCGTCCTTTACTTCGCCCAGATCGTACGTGTAGTAGGACCGAAGACCCGCGATATACATGCAAAACTCTAATGCAATGAGCAAAAAACATAATGGTAGCGGCAGGAATTGCAGCCAGTACGGCATATCAATACCGCGGACATCTAGCTCTCCACCATTTATGTAATCCACAAATATTCCCCAGCACAGATAGGCAAAGAGGAAAGACACCGCCGCGCAAATCACATAGATAATTTTAGCGAGCACCTGCCGAACTTTATCCGGCAAAGCCGCGATTAAAGCTTCAATGACGACGTGTCCACGTTCGCGGACAAGCCACGGTGCGGAACACATCGCCATATAGAGAAGTGCATACTCAACGACCGATGATGTAAAGAGCGGTGGACGATAGCCCAAAGTCCGGATCGAAACATCAATCGTAATCATCAGGAACATGCAGGGGATAAGAGCACAGGCAAACCATGACAGTGCCGTACTCGTCTTCCCGAGCATCGTATCAAAAGTCTGTAACAATGGACTTTCCTTTTATCGTTGGTATGCAGACAAGCTTACTGTTTGAGACGCGTGTCGCCCAGATCCATCTGACGGTCGGGCTTTCCAGGCGTATACAGAAGCGGCTTAAGCTGATCGTGGTACTTTGACCGCGTCTTCAGCTCTTTCCAGATTTCTGCATGAGCGATATCCAGATATTTCAGGGCAGTTGCACCCTTCAGCTGAATGTCGATGATGCCCTGTTTCTTGACCAGGACTTCTTCTGCCAGACGCTCTGCTTCAACGAATTTAACCGACGTGTTTTCATACTCGAGAGAGACTTTTTCAAGAAAAGACTTCTCTTTCTTGGTCAGCTTCGCCCAGGAAGCGAGATTAACGGTTACAACCTGGTTGGTTTGATAGAAGTTCGGCTGTACCCGATACTTGATGACGGGGCCAAGGCCAATTGCCATCACTGAACTATCGGTCATACCAAAGCCCTGCACCGTACCGCGCTGCATGGCAGTGATGATTTCGCTCGATTTGATGTTAATGGTCGTGGCACCAAGGGCTCGGAACAATGGCCGATAGGTACCTGTCGCCCGCATCTTAACGCCCCGAAGGTCAGGTAGACCGTCTTTGTCCATCTTGGGCTTAATGCCTAAGAACATGTTATAGGACGTCATGTTTTCGCCCCAGGCGAGGAGATGGGCACCAGCTTTTTCTGCATAGATTTTCTGCAGCAAAGCAAAACCGCCATTGGCACGAAGCGCACGGGGACCTTTATTGGCAGCTAAAAGGCCATAGCCTTCAGGAACTGTCCCAATGTAATATGCCGTTGGCGCGCTAAGAACATCGAACTGACCACGCTTAAGAGCTGAAGCAGCCTTACGTGGCGGCACAACTTCTTGGCCACCGAGATATTTCATCTGCACATTGCCCTTACCTTGAGCATTTACAACGCCGACAAAGGTCTTGAGATAAGATTTGGCTAAAATATTTGTTTGCTGCAGGGCCGTAACCGTTGTGAGGGTTGTCTCGGCTACTACAGGTGAGGTTGAGATCACGGCAGCTGCAGCGACAGCAATCGCGCCCATCCCAGTTTTTACGGAAATCATCTTCTACTCCCTAATTTCAATTCATTCGTGATTAAAAACAAAACAAACGGCTAAAAATAAATCTCGCCTATTAAAATTTACTATTTATCCGTCGGTATATTGAACGGACTCTTTTTTGTTGTCAAACACGCTCTTTTGCAAGGCTACTACAAGTTAGCCACTTCATAAATTCCATAAAAAAACGGCGCCAGCATGAAGGCCAACGCCGTCTTTTAATCAACAGGCCTCTATATTGAGACCGATCAGATTTTAGCGTTTCTGGTCAAGCATACGACCAGTGTCAACCTGACGAATAGCCTTACCAGGCTTATAGAGCAGAGGCTTCAATTGGTCATGGTACTTCGATCTCTTCTTCAACTCTTTCCAGATTTCGCCATGTGCGATATCGAGATATTTTTGAGCAGCGGCGCCTTTCAGCACGACGTCCTTGATACCAGCGGTTTTCATCTGCTTTTCTTCGGCCAGCCGACTCTTTTCAACGAACTTAACAGAAGCAGTCTCATAAATGATCGCTTGCGCGTTTAAAAAATCACGCTGCTTCTTCGTCAGAGACGCCCAAGTTTTGGGGTTGACTGTCAAAACCTGATTGGTCTGATAAAAGTTCGGCAGAACGCGGTACTTTGTAACCTTATCAAGACCAAGAGAAATCACCGACACATCAGTGAAACCATATCCGTTGACCGTGCCACGCTGAATAGCCGTGATCACTTCTGAAGATTTGATATTAATGGTTGTCGCCCCAAGCGCCCGGAACAGTGGGCGATAGGTGCCGGTTGCCCGCATCTTGTACCCGGTCAAATCTGGAACACCGTCTGCACCCAGCTTTGGCGCCTTGTGGAGATACATGTGGTAAGACGTCATGCTCTCGCCCCATGCCAATAGATGAGAACCGGCCTTTTCCTTATAAATTTTCTGCAGAAGTTCGAAGGCACCGTTTTTACGGAGAATCTTCGGCCCCTGATTTGACGCAAGGATGCCATAGCCCTCAGGAACGGTCCCAATATAATAAGCTGTTGGGCAGGACAACATGTCGAACTGACCACGCTTAAGAGCCGCAGCAGCCTTACGTGGCGGCACGACTTCCTGACCACCAACATATTTAATCTGCAGGATACCCTTACCAGCCGCATTTACCGGCTTCATAAAGGTTTGCAGGAAACTCTGTGCAATAATATTGGTCTGCTGAAGACCGGTGACCGCATTTAGTGTTCGCTCTGCAGCGAACGCGGGTGCGCTCATCAAAGCAATCGTCGCCGCCGCAGCAGCAACACCTGATTTTACAAAAGTCATTAATCTCTCCCTGTTCACGTTACCTTACATTTGACGACAGCTTTGCCGCACGAAATTTTAAAATGCAAACACGCGAAATAGTCGCCAAAACTCCCCGTAATGTCAATTCTGGTTTGCAGTAGGCAAAATAAAAGCGGCGCCGGTATTCCTACCGGCGCCGCCCTTAAACAAGTTAGCAATCGTGATTAGCGTTTTTCGTCGAGATTTTGCTTAATCTTAAGCTGACGAATGGCTTTGCCAGGCTTATACAGAAGCGGTTTCAGCTGGTCATGGTATTTAGAACGTTTTTTCAGCTCTTTCCAAACTTCACCATGGGCGATTTCAAGATATTTAGCGGCTGCGGCGCCTTTAAGCACAACGTCTTTAACGCCCGCTGCCTTGATCAGGACTTCTTCTTTCAGACGTTCCGATTCGACGTATTGAACCGAGGTGACTTCAAACTCAATCGCCATCCGGTTCAAGGCGTCTTTCTGTGCCTTGGTCAAAGCGTTCCAAGTTGCAAGGTTAATCGTCTCAACCGTATTAGTTTGATAGAAGTTAGGTTGAACCCGATATTTCGTTACCTTGTGAAGACCGATCGCGGGTAGCGACACATCGGTAAATCCGAAGCCATCGACCGTCCCACGCTGGATAGCCGTGATTACTTCCGAAGACTTGATATTAATAGTCGTCGCGCCAAGCGCCCGGAACAGAGGACGATAGGTACCAGTCGCCCGCATTTTATAACCCGTCAGGTCTGGCAATCCGTCTTTGCTAAACGTTGGCGCCTTGTGGAGATACATATGATACGAGGTCATATTTGCACCCCAGGAAAGAAGATGTGCACCAGCTTTTTCGGCATAAATCTTCTGCAGCAGTTCCCAGCCGCCATTGCCGCGGAGGACACGTGGGCTCTGGTTTGACGCCATCAGGCCATACCCTTCAGGCACGGTCCCAATGTAATAGGCCGTTGGGCTGCTGAGCATATCAAACTGACCGCGTTTCAGAGCAGCAGCTGCTTTACGGGGCGGTACAACTTCCTGACCACCAACATAATGTATGCTGACAATGCCTTTCGCAGACTTATTCAGAACTGCGACAAATTTCTGCAAAAAAGATTTTGCGAGAACATTTGTCGGCTGCAACGACGTAATAGCGTTAAGTTTTTTTTCGGCGGCTATGGCAGATCCGTAAGCCACAGCGCCCACGGCAACAACTGCCGCGACACCAGTTTGAAACAATTTCATAAAAGTATCCTTAATTGTTAAATATGCGAGGCCATTCTGCACAGCCCCGCCGTCATAAAAATCGCACACTCATACAAGCCACGCCACACTGGGAGTGTCAATTCACATTTAGGAACAGCTCAGTGAAGGACCGATCAGAAGGTTTCTTTCTCGTCCCAACCATCCTCGGCATTACGCACCGAGGTTTCTGGTACCAGGCCTTTTTGCTGCCTTTGCAGCGTACGGGCCCCGTTCTCCAGATAATCTCCCGCGGCGGCGCGCGTCGCAGCATCAGCCCAATCCTGCGTCCAATCACCCAACGAATAACCAAACCATGGCGGCGTTGGGCGGACAGAGGGCAGGCCAAGCTTGTTCCAAAGCTTGAGACCACGCTCCATATACTCCTGAGTCGGCAGAGCGACCGGTGGCATATCACTTTTCATCGTCGCGTCGATCAGCAACGTGGAGTCTTCCTCGCCGGTGTGTTCGCGCTTCGGGCCATGCCCCTGACCGCGATGTGCCAGCGTTTGAACATCGTCAACCGGGTTAAGACGATAGGCTATCGCCCAAAGCAACGCATCCGCATTGTCAGGATCAATATCTTCGTTCACCGCAATGCAGATTTTGCTGCAATCGCCTTTGAAAAAGGCTGCGCCATAAAGCGCGCGCCAAATTTCGGTTTTTGGCGTCTCTCTCTCGAACGTAATAATGGTCACCCGCAGCAATCCCGTCAGGGGCTCGTGCAGCGAGACCTTTTTAATGCCCTTAATCCCCAGCGCATCACGAAGGTGGGCCAGGAACAGAGGTTCGTAAGCCACCCGCTTTATGACACTCGATTCAGATGGCGCTGCCTGACTTATATAAGACGTGAGAACTGCATTTTTACGATGGGTGATAGCGGTCACCTGCATCGGCATATTGAATTCTTCAAGCGCGACATGGCCGTGGCTCTCACCAAACGGCCCTTCTGGCTCAACCATTTCGGTATCGATGATCCCTTCGATAACCAGCTCAGATTCTGCCGGCACCATCAAATCAACTGTCCGCGCCTTGACCATATTGATCGGTGCACCCGCAAGACCACCAGCAACGCCAACCTCGTCTCTATCAAGCGGCAGTTTCTGCGGCCCCATAAAGGCGACAACCGGCGGACAGCCAAGGACAATGGCCACAGGCATTTTCTTATCACCACGCGCTTGATGCTTTTTGTAATGCGCATAGCCACCAGCGCCGCCAACTCGGGTCGCCATCCGTACAACCATACGATCGGGGGCTTTCAGCGCCGCCCGGTAAGTTCCCATATTCTGGACCCCTGTTTCCGGGTCACGGGTCACAACGTTCGTCGAGGTCAGTGTCGGGGCTGCATCAAATCCAGGGGTCGAAACGGGGATCGGCAGTGAGTCGATACCATTTCCTTCCCCCAGCAAAGCATCGCCTTCAATGATCACGTCATGACAGGGCGCATCTTCCACAACGATTGGGTCAATGGGATTGTTGATCGCTGCATCCCATTTTGCGCCGATCTCATCCACCGGTGCCTGCATACCGACACTATATATGTCCTGATTTGCGGCTAGCGCACCAACAACGATGGGCAGGTCGTATTTGCGTCCTTTGGCGTTCACGACATTGGTAAACAAGAAGGCCTTGCGCTCGCTTTCCTTGAGCCCCCCGACAAACTGCCACCGCACCAGCGCGTGCATTTCGGCATCTTTGTCGACCGGTTCATCAACTGTAATCAAGAGACCAGCCTCATCGAGGGCTTTTATATGGTCATGAAGATCGCGATAGTCTCGTTTTGTGCTGCTCATTTTGGCGTACTCTTATGAGTAAATATTCCGATTGACTTGCCATACCATACGGCGGCGTATTGACAACCCCCTAGCCGCTCCATATCCATGCAGACAATTCGTTCAAAGTGATAAGAAATACCCATGAAAGCAGCTAATTTCGACTATGTCCGAGTTGCCTCCATTAACGAGGCCTGTCAGGCCCTCGCCGATGGCGGCGAGGATGCCCGCATTATCGCCGGCGGACAGACCATGATCCCGTTAATGGCCATGCGTCTTGCACGGCCCTCCCTCCTAATCGACATCAATGATGTTAGTGAACTCGCTGGCATCACCGTTGCCGGCGACCACCTCATTATTAGAGCCGGTACACGACAGGCCGACACGCTGGCCTCCGAGGTCGTAAAATCTCAACTCCCACTGCTCGCCGACGCGCTATCGCATGTCGGCCACACCCAGACACGCAATCGCGGCACAATTGGTGGCAGCCTCGTCAACGCCGATCCCTCCGCGGAAATTCCCTTAATCGCTCAAACACTCGACGCAACAATTGTCGCGCAGAGTACCCGCGGGCAACGAACAATTGCAGCGGGTGACTTCTTCGACTCCGCGATGGCGACAACACTGGCGCCGGATGAATGCCTCGTTGAAGCGCGCTTCCCAATCTGGCCGTCGGAAAATACCGGTTTTGGATTTCATGAGGTCAGCATCCGCAACAGTGACTACGCGCTGGCGGCCGCAGCGGCACAGACGACATTGGACGAGAACGGTAATTGCCTAAGACTATCAATCGCAATTTGTGGCGCTTCACCCGCACCGCTACGACTGATAAACGTCGAACAAGCCCTAACTGGTAGCGAACTAAGTGACAACATGATCAAAGCAGCCTGCGCCAATATCGACGATCTAATTGACCCTCAATCTGACGTCCACGCTGACGCAGCCTATCGTGGCCGTGTTGCGAAAGTTGTAGCGGCGCGCGCCATTGGAGATGCGCGAGACCGTGCAAAAGGCATCTTGGTATGAGTGAACACAAAATAACGCTCACGGTTAATGGACGTGAAATGTCCGGCCACGCCGAAGCCCGGCTAACGTTGGTTGATTTTCTGCGAGACGTCTTGGGACAGACCGGTACACATATCGGCTGCGAGCATGGCGTCTGCGGCGCCTGTTCCGTGGTTATGGACGGTAAACCGGTGCGATCCTGTTTGATGTTCGCCGTCATGGCAGATGGGCATGAAATTACCACCGTCGAAGGCCTCGAAGGCCCAAACGGTGAGCTCAGCCCCTTACAGGATGCGTTCTGGGAAAACCATGCGATGCAGTGCGGCTATTGCACGCCAGGCATGCTGATTGCGACGCATACATTGTTGCAGGAAAATCCGGACCCCGACGAAGCTGAAATTCGCGAGGCGATTGGCGGTAATCTGTGCCGCTGCACCGGCTATCAGCAGATCGTCGAAGCCGTCCAGATGGCAGCCAAGAAAGTGCAGGAGGCGTCATAATGACCGACACCACTGCAGCCAAGGAATACCGCTACATCACCAAGAAGCGTCGCGTTACTGAGGACCGCCGGTTTATCACCGGGCGAGGCAATTTCGCTGCCGATTATAATTTACCGGGCATGCTACATGTCGCGATGGTCACCAGCCCTTACGCTTGTGCCGAGATCAAAGGCATCAATGCCGAAGCCGCTCTCGCGTTACCCGGTGTCCGTTATGTCCTAACCGGCGCTGAACTGTTCGAGAATATTAATCCGCTATTGTCGGGTCTTGACCTGCCCAATATTAAACGCATTCCGCTGGCGCATGAGCGCGCCCGGTATGCCGGTGAATGGGTCGCTGCCGTCGTTGCCGAATCACGCCATATCGCCGAAGACGCCGTCGAACTGGTCGAGGTTGATTACAATCCGATCGATTTTGTCATCGACCCGGAAGAAGCCATGCAGCCGGAAGCGCCGCTGGTTCACCCGCAACATGGCAGTAACATTCTCTGCGACAAGTCCTGGGTTTGGGGTGACGTCGATGGCGACTTCGACGCGGCACCGCATTCACTTGCTTTCCGGGCTCGCTGGAGCCGTTGCTCAACTATCCCCATCGAGACCTTTGTGGTCACGGCGAAATGGGATGAGGGCAAAGAATTACTTGATGTCTGGGCCTCGATCCAGATGCCTAAATATCCCGAGCAGATCGCCCGTGCTCTAAGCCTGCCGGTGAATGCCATTAACGTTCATTTCGATGTCGATGTTGGCGGTTCTTACGGCCTCAAACGCGGCATTCGCCAAACTGTCATCGTCAGCTATCTGACGCGTAAGCTGCGCGCACCGGTCCGGTTCAATGAGGACCGCCTGGAAAATATGTCTGGTGGCGAAATGCACGGCCCCGATCGTATCTTCGATATGGAAGTCGCCTTCGATGACGAAGGCATCATGCACTCGCTGAAGATCAAAGCCACCGACGACGCCGGGTGTTATCCCGGTCGCGCGCCGCTACAGCTTGGCAAACCAGTCAGCGCCATCGTCGGCCCTTATCGGATCAAGAGCGCCTCCTATAACGCAATTTCGGTGACAACAAACAAGACCAGCCAGGAAGCCGTGCGTGGTTTTGGCCAGGCGCCAACGAATTTCGCCATCGAGGCCATGGTCGACAAGGTCGCCCGCAAGCTCGGAATGGATCGCGACGAAGTACGCCGCCGCAATATGATCCGCGCCGATGAGTTCCCTTACCGAATTCCGTCGGGATCTGAATATGACAGCGGTGATTACCATACTGTCCTCGACAAACTGCAAACCTCCGCTGGCTGGCAGGAACTCCTGACCAAGCGCGACGCGATCAGGGCTGAAGGCAAACTTGCCGGTGTTGGCATCTCAACCTGCCTCGAACCATCGGGCGGCAACTCGTCGTTTGAGCCATTCTTCAATCCTAAGAACGACACGACTACCTGGATGGAATCCTGCCTGATCAAGGTCGATATGCTGGGATCAATCACCGCCTTGATGGGCACTTCAACATCGGGCCAGGGTCACGAATCGTTACTATCCGTCGTGATTGGCGAAATCCTCGAACGCGACCCTGACACTATTCGGGGCGTGCATGCGGAATCGCTTGGCGCCCTGCCGTCTAACAGCCCTGTCGGCAGCCGCATGGCAATCATGCTTGGTGGCGCCGCAGCGGGGGCAGCCGAGAAAATCAAGAAACAACTTCTGGAAATAGCTGCCCATAATTTCCAACTGCCGGTTGACCGGTTGATCTATGACGGAGGTGATATCTCAGTCGAAGGCGACCCAGACAAAGTCATGAACTGGCATCTGCTGATCGACATAGCCCACCGGCAATATCACAAAATGCCTTTGGGATCAGAACCCGGACTCCAAGCGCAGCATACTTGGGAAGTTCCGACCGGCGGCGCGCTCCCCGCCGAAGATGGCACGGTGCAGATGTACCCCTGCTACGCCTTTGAAGCACACATTCCACTGATCGCCATCGACCCCGATACAGGTCAGGTTGAGATTTTAGATTATCATATGGGCCACGATTGCGGCACGGTTCTAAACCCCGACATCGTGCGCGGCATGAGTCTTGGTGGCATCGCCCACGGCATTGGCGCCGCGCTCTATGAGAAATTCGAATACGACGAGGGTGGCCAGCATTTATCAGGATCCTTTATGGATTACCTGCTGCCGTCTTCACACGAAATCCCGCATGTCGAGATGGTCAAACATTATACCCCCTCACCGCTGACCACCTTTGGTCAGAAGGGGTCGGGAGAATCCGGTTATCTCGGCGCACCTGCCGCCATAGCAAGTGCTGTGAATGATGCGCTGGCGCCGCTTGGAAAATCTATCGACACCCTGCCGATGCGGGTTCGTGATATTGAGGCCTTGTTGAACGGACAAACCGAATAGATAACACCATCAAACACATCTTGGGAGAAAAAACATGAGCGATGAGCTGCTAATTAAACAAAAGGGACGCGTTCTCGAAGCCTTCTTCAATCGGGAAGATGGTGCCTGTTCCGACGCAATGGCTGCGGAACTCTCAGCAGCGATGCTCGCAGCGCATGAGACATCCGATATGGTTTTGCTCCGCAGTGCCGGACCGGACTTCTGCACCGGCCGCGCCCGCAACGCTGATGCTGGCAAGCCCGACCCGGAGGCCTATAGCCGTCGCGCGGAATACGACTCAATCTTCAATTGCTACAAAGCAATCCGCAATGCGCAGGTTCCAATCGTCGGCGTCATTGAAGGCCGCTGCATGGGATTTGGGACGGCTGTTGCCTCGTTATGCGACGTATCTTTTGCCAGCAGCACAGCGACATTCAATATCCCAGAGATCGCCCATAACGTCATGCCAACCATGGTTATGTCGGCGCTCTATGACCGCATCAACCGCAACGCCATTATGTGGATGACCTATACGACACAGTTTATCGACGCGGAGCGCGCGCTTAACTATGGCTTCATCAGCCAGGTTGTCGATGCGGACAAACTTGATGTCGAAGTCGACCAGTTCTGCGAGACACTTCTGAGCCGGCCACGTCCTGCCATTCTCGGGCTCAAGGAATATCTCCATGTTGCTCCGAAGATGGACGAGCTTGGTGCCATTGATTACGCTCGCGCCCTGCATTCCATGGTCAATACTGCGGCTGACATGAAAAAATAGAGGTCTGTCATGATCGTCGATACCCATGCCCACTACCTTCCACAGGCAATGCTGGAAGATTTAAATAATCGTGGTTCGGATTTTCCCAATATCGACTGTCTGAATGAAGACAATGTCTGGAAACTCGGTTTTTGTGGCGGCCCGCTAACACGGCCAATTCTACCGGGACTACGTCAGAGCGACACCAGGCTGCAATGGATGGACGATCAGAAAATCGACGCCATGGTCTGCGGCGGTTGGCTTGATAGTTTCGGATATGAAATCCCGGATGAAGAGGGCAAGCGCTGGAGCCTGTTCATCAATGAACATCTGATGAAGGCCTGTTCCGAGACGGACCGCTTTGCCCCGCTCTGCAGTGTTCCATTGCAAAACGGCAAGATGGCGGCAGCAGTTCTGGAAGAAGCCCTAGACGCCGGGTTCCACGGCGCGATGATTGGCACTCAGCCAAAGGGTGGCGAAGGCAATCTCGACGATCCAGACCTCGACCCGTTTTGGGAAGTTGCTTCCGATCGCAAGGCGGCGATTTATCTGCATCCAATGTTCGGCTGCGGTGATCCGCGTTTGCTGGATTACGCCTTGGTCAATACCGTCGGGCGCGGCATAGACACGATCACCGCGATGTCCCGCCTGATCTTCGCCGGTCATTTAGAAAAATATGCCGGCATGAATTTTATTCTTAGCCATGGCGGCGGGGGCCTTCCGTTTCTGCTCGGCCGATTGCAGATGAACCACGACCATAATCCCGAATTGGGTAATCCCCGGGCCAGTCTGGATGCCTGCTACTATGACACAGTGGTCAATGACGTAAAAACACTCGAATTCGTTTGCAACGTTTTTGGGGCGGAAAAGGTGATGATGGGATCAGATTATCCCTTTGCCTTCGGCGATCTGGAACCGCGCAAGATCATTGAAGCAGCACAGCTCACAGACAGTGACAAACAAAGCATCCTCGGCGATGTCGCGGAACGTATCTTCCATTTGGAAAATTGCGGCTGCGCCCATAGCTAGGACTTAGCGAAGCTCTGAAACAACGGCGGCCTGGATTATTCGGTGCCGCCGTTTTTCGTTTTAGCAATCCGGGCTATGGTTACGAACAGCAGACATAGGAGAGCGCGGTGAGTGATACAGCAATACTGATCAAAAGCGGCAGGGTCATGACACCTGATGCTGATCCGCATGTCCCGGCAATCCAGGATGTTCTGATAGAAAATCAAAGCATCACCGAGATCGGCGTCGGCCTAACCGCACCAAGCGGGGCAGTGACCATCGACGCCACCGACCGGCTCGTCGTTCCCGGCTTTATCAACGCGCATTACCACTCGCATGACACGCTCGGCAAAGGCGTGATGGAAGAGACGCCTCTGGAGACTTGGCGGCTGTTGGCCCTGCCGCCTGCCTACCCCAAGCGCAGCCGCGAAGAGATCAAGGCGCGCACGCTATTGGGTGCATTGGAATGCCTGCGATCTGGCATGACCTGTGTCCAGGACATGGTGACGCTCTACCCGTTCGACCCCGAGCACCTCGAAGCCGTGATTGAAGCCTATGAGGAGATTGGCATTCGCGCTGTCGTCGGGCTGCAATATGGAGATATCAAAGGCATCGACACGATCCCGTTCTGGCGCGAGGTCTTCCCGGAAGAGTATCACGACAGGCTGACCACCGCCGCTGAACCGGACAAGAAGTTCGACCAGCTCGGCCATTTTATCGATACCTACCTCAATAACGACGCCATCAGTGATCGTATTGGCTGGGCCCTTGGCCCCTCAGCGCCGGAGCGCTGCTCCAGTGAGCTGATCGCACGAACAGTGGAATTATCGGAGACGCATGACCTGCCGATCTTCACCCATATATATGAATCCAAAGGAATGGCGCTGCAGGCGCGGCGGGAATATCCGCAGCATGGCGGCTCCCTCATACGGCGGCTCAAGGAAGAAGGATTGCTCGGCCCGCGGCTCAACCTGGCGCATAGCGTTTGGTTGCTACCGGAAGAAATTGAAATGCTCGGTGAAACCGGCACCAATGTCGTCATCAACCCGCTGAGCAATACCAAACTCAAAAGCGGTATCCCACCGATCCTCG
>CAJJCG010000060.1 GCA_905182615.1 Alphaproteobacteria bacterium UBA2964
AGCAGTCGTGCCAAGAATGCTCGGTATTATCCGCGATAAAACGGGCAAGGTTCTGAAACGCTGGCGGTTTAAACCACCGCTTCCCAAACTCCTAAATAAAGAAAGAATAGGATTTGCAACTGAGGTGCTGCCGCCTGAGGGCAGCATCACCTTCGTCGTTACTTTTGATCAAAGGAGGTAGCCGAACGGGTGTCTTCTTCCGATCTCGACCACAAAATCGAAACGTTATTTTCGGCAGAGCACATTTCTGAACGTGTCGACGCGTTGGCACGAGAGATTATTGCGGACGAGCCCGGTGATATTCTTGTCGTGATCATCCTGAAAGGCAGTTTTGTCTTCGCTGCAGATTTGATCAGAGCGTTGGAACGAAACGGCGCGTCAGCGCAGGTTGATTTTGTGACCCTGTCGAGTTACGGCATGGGGACCGAGAGTTCTGGGCAAGTGAAGCTTACGCACGATCTTTCAGAAGACGTGACTGGTCGCAACGTCTTGCTCGTCGACGATATTCTGGAATCAGGCCGAACCATCGCCTTTGCCGTTGAAACGATGCTTACGCGAAACGCCGCCTCTGTGAAGACCTGTTTACTTCTTGATAAACCGACCCAGAGAAAAGTAGATATCGAGGCGGATTATGTTGGATTCTCGATTGATCCAGAATTTGTCGTGGGGTACGGGCTTGACCTCGCTAAAAGATATCGCGGATTACCCTATATCGGGATCGTTCAGGACGATTGAGCAAAAAGAGCCTTTGAAACCCCTATTTTTCCCGAGTTTTCAGGAATTCGTAAACGATTTATAAACGATCGCCATCTATAAACTATTGAAAACACATATGATCTCGTTGAGGGGGGTTAATCGTTGGCGAACATTCTAATTGCCGAAGATGACAAGGCTGTTCGTGAATTTGTCAGTCGCGCTTTGACCCAGGACGGCTACAAGCCCTTACGGTGCTAGAAAAAAAGCCATATGATATGATGTTAGCGGATATCGTGATGCCACAGCTCGACGGCATTGCGCTCGCTCTAAAAGCGTCAAAGGATTACCCTGATCTGCCCGTTTTGCTGATGACAGGATATGCTGCGGAACGTCAGCGCGCCCATAATTTGGATGCATTAATCCATGACGTTATTTCAAAGCCGTTTACGCTAACGGAAATCCGCGAAACGGTTAAGCGCATTACCAACACAGCGGCGCCAGACGAAACTGTTCACTAAATAACGATAGGGTTTTCCAGCGTCGTTAGAACCGATGCAGGAGCCGCTCAATATAATCGAGTTCCAACTTGGGCCTAAACCCTTCTCCGGATCTGCGCCGCAGCTCGTCTAGAATTTCGCGGGCCCGCTGCATCGAGCTCGCGTCAGGAATAGAGACGTCACCGGTATCGACGTCTTCGCCCATAATCTCCCGTCCCAAAGGATCGCGCCGCGGCTGGTTTTGTTGATTGCCGCGGTTTCGTCGCTGCCCCGATTGTTTGGCAAACCGATCCATCATCTGTTGCATAATACTGCGACCAGCCCGTCGTAGCGCATCAAGTGCTTGGCCCTGTGACCCAACGGCGTCGACGGGTCGACCGCCTTCTAGCGAACGGGCGGCATTGCCCATTGCCCGGTCAGCTCGATCTAGAGCTTGTCCTGGCCCCTTACCACGTCCACGACCAGGTTTTTGTCCCGGCATCATGCTGCGCAGTTTTCGTAGGGCGTCGCGGATCGCCTGTTGTTCTGCGCCACTCGGTGCTCGCCCTTGGCGTTGCCCTGGTCGAGAGCCGCGGAAGGTTCGCTCCATAAGCTGTTGTTGCCGTTGGATGAGGCGCTGTAGCTGGCGTAGTGAGCCGCCTTGGCTACCTCGCTGACGCATGACCTGCATAGAGCGCATACCTTGCAACATCTGCTGTAATCGGGCGAGCAGTTCACGTGCCGCCTGACGGGAACCCGCCTGCATCAGATCGCGTATCTGATTAAGCATCCGGTTCAAATCTTCTGTTTGGAACATCCGCATTGTGTTCGGGTCAAAATCAACCGGTTTTTTTGCGTTGGGGTTGCGGTGCATCTGCTCGCGCAATGCTTGCATAAAGCGGGCTATTGCGCGGCGTAGCTCCCGCATGAGACGGTCTAGTTCCTTGTCGCTTGCGCCTTCCGCTAATGCCTTCATGAGGGCATTTTTGATGCGCCTAAGGTCCCGTTCCGCGACTGACAGTCGGCCATCCTCGATCCGTAATGCTGTATCCCACAGTAGCTGTACAACAGAACCGATGGTCGCTTCGGTCTGTTCATGGACCAGGCGTGAGCGCGCCGAAGCAAGAGATAGATAGACGACGAAATCGTGATTGAAGTTGCCGGGTACGGAGGCAATACCGGCAAGCCCGCGCAAGACGCGGCCGCGTAATTCCGGCTGTTCTGTTAACTTGCGGCGCTGCTCGATAATGGCGCGCGCAACTGGATGATTGAAGGCACGCTCCGGCAGGGTCATCTTGATTGATTCTGCGCGGCCAATTTGCTTTTGGCCGTCGGCCGCGATCATATCGATGATCACCGGCAGCCCTGCCCATTTATGCGGTGCCAGATCAAGGAAGGTGGTTTCATTGATTTGCTTTGCGCTCAGCGCTGGCAAAGGAAGGACGACCTTGTGTACGGCGAGTCCGGTTACAGTGCCTCGTTCATAGACGCGTCTGATTTCGATATGAGCTTGTTTTACCCCGTAATCGTCTTTGGCTTTGTAGGAAAGCCGCAACGTGGCTTGTGGTGTCACCGCCGGTTTCTCGGAAAATTCGATTTCCGGCGGATTGTCAGGGGTGACTTGGATGTTCAGGCGGGCGAGTTCGTCTTCACCGGTTGCGATCAGGTGTTCGCCGTCGGCGCCAATTTTGAAGATAATCTTGCTATATGCCGAGTCCACCTTTTCGAAAGGCATTTTTTTGTCTGCCGCAATGAGCGTGGTTTCGGCGTTTCGGGCTCCCTGTATTTGTGCTGTCAGGACGCTCCCTGCCGGGACCTTTAAAATACCCGGGCTAGGTGTTGTTGCTGCTGCGTTTTCAGTTTTACTTGTTGTGGGTGTTCTCAGAGGGAACAGGGGAGGTTGTCCGGTATATTCGGGCGGTGTGATCCATAAATCGAAAGCGAGCTGGGTTGGTTTGGATATATCGCCAATTGTTGGGATAACAGCACGGGTGAATCGGTCAGCAGGATCTGACCACCCCACTGTAACGGCGATGACCAGCAGCAATGCAAGCGCGGCCCGAAAGGCCAACGGATCTTTCCTCGCAAGCCCTGGTTCGGGTATACCGACTTTAAGAGACTGCGCGGCGACCGCCATCCGTTGTTGATGCTGTTGCCATAGATCGGCACTGACGGGTGTATCGTTGCCGGATGCCAGCGTGTCGTTGATGGCCGTGAGGGGCCGGTGGTCCAACCCACTGGCGGTTTCGATGCGTCGCCGCGCCGCCAAATTTTCCGGCCAGGCGAATTGCCGGATCGCCCGCCAGACGAGGAGGCCGAACACACCCCCGAAAGCGATCAGGGAGAGTCCATGTAACCAGCCGTTAAGAGATGGAAAAACATCGAGAAGGGCGAGCGAGAGAAATAGTGCAACGACGGCGACAGGTGTCCAGATAGTTGGCCATAGTCGTTCCCAAGCCAATGCCAGACGGGCTACGGCGAGCTTTACACCGAGACCGTTGCCAGATTTTTTGAGATCGCTTCGTTTCATACGTCGTCCAACATTAACCTAACCTGACCTCAGGTGGCATCGTGAGAGGACTTATAGAGGAATTTTCACAGCCAATCGGGCATGCGGTCAAGCGACAAAAGCTCGTCAAAACTTGGTCGGGGCCGTATTACGCTAAATTCTGCGTGATTAACCATGATTTCGGGTATTGGAAGACGCGTATTATAACTCGAGGCCATAACCGCGCCGTAAGCCCCTGCTGATTTCAGAAAGAGCAGGTCGTTTTCCGCGAGCACTGGTAATTGAACATTACTGGCCAGAATATCGCCGGTTTCACATACGGGGCCGACGATTTCCGCGTTTTGTGTATCGCTGCCAGGATTTTCGTTTACTGGCGCGGCTGCGTGGACAGCATCATAGAGTGTCGGCCGGATAAAATCATTCATCGCTGCATCGACAACGACGAAGCGTTTGGTCGCGGTTTCTTTAACCTGAATGACGGAGGTTACAAGAATTCCGGCATTACCGACCAGAACCCGGCCGGGTTCGAATGTTAGGTCGACACCGAGGTCGCCGACTGTTTCGGCAACCACAGCTGCATAATCACCGGGTTCGGGTGGCACCTCACCATCATAGTCGATGCCAAGTCCGCCGCCTAAATCAAGTCGGGTTACGGCGTGCCCTGCGGCGCGCAAAGTTTCAACCATTCCGGCAACCCTTGTGAAGGCCTCGCGGAATGGATCGAGCGTTGTGAGTTGCGATCCAATGTGGACCGCAAGGCCTACCGGGTGAATACCGGCCATTGATGTAGCGCGCTGAAAGAGTTTGGGGGCGAGGTCAATGTCGACACCAAATTTGTCTTCTTTTCGACCTGTCGAAATCTTTTCATGGGTCTGGGCATCGACATCTGGATTGACGCGAAACACGACCGTTGCTGTTTGACCTAGCTCGATGGCGACTTCGTTGAGCACGGCCAGCTCGCCGGTTGATTCGACATTGAATTGTCCGATCCCGGCATTGATCGCGAATCGCATTTCGGCGCGGGTTTTGCCGACGCCAGAAAAAACGATGTCAGCTACTGGAACGCCAGCAGCAATTGCGCGCCGAGCTTCCCCCTCGCTGACGACATCCGCACCGGCCCCAAGTTTGGCGAGAGTACGGATAACCGCCTGATTGGAATTCGCCTTTACCGCATAGCAAATCCTGCCCTGAACCCGTGCCAGCGCATGGGCCATTACTTCATAGTGCCGGGTCAGCGTTGCGGTCGAATAACAGTAGAAGGGTGTTCCCACGGCAGCCGCAATTTCGGCGATGGCGACGTCCTCGGCGAACAATCGGCCATCGCGATAGTCAAAGTGGTTCATCGCGGATAATTCCTGGGAAAGTCGCTCTTTTTTGTGCCCGGAGGTTGTTCGGGGAAACCTTTTTTGCCGCAAGCTGTAAGTGGCATAGCAAGAGCACAAACCATTATTAACAGGGTGAATATGCGCATCACAGAAACCTTTCACGGGCGCTCTTTACTTGCGCTAAAACATTCTCCGGTGCCGTGCCGCCATAGCTGGTCCGGCTGGCTACAGATTCTGTCACACCGAGAACAGAAAATACATCGGCGGTGATCTGCCCTTCGACAGCCTGCATTTCTTCCAGTGTCAGCTGTTCCAGGCGGCGTCCTGATTTCTCGGCGACGCTTACTAATTCGCCCGTGACATGGTGGGCATTTCGGAACGGTTGGCCGAGAACTCTGACCAGCCAGTCGGCAAGATCGGTTGCGGTCGTATAGCCTTCACCCGCAGCGACCCGTAACCGATCAATATTAAATTCTATATCACCGATCATGCCGGTCATCGCAGCAATACAAACGCCGAGCGATTCCGCGGCATCGAAGACCGGTTCTTTGTCTTCCTGCATGTCCTTTGAATAGGCCAGAGGTAATCCTTTCATGACCGTTATCAGTCCGATCAGCGAGCCGATGATCCGGCCACTTTTGCCGCGCACCAGCTCGGCGGCGTCGGGATTGCGTTTCTGCGGCATGATAGAGCTGCCGGTCGTAAAGGCGTCACTGAGCTTGGCAAAAGAAAACTGGGCGGAACACCAAATGACAATTTCTTCGCCGAGCCGGGACAGATGCAATGCGGTAATCGCTGCTGTCGACAGGAATTCAAGCGCAAAATCCCGGTCCGACACAGCGTCGAGCGAATTGGCGGTTGGCCGATCAAAACCAAGAGCAGTAGAGGTTTTTTCCCGATCTATAGGAAACGATGTTCCGGCCAGGGCCGCACTGCCAAGTGGACTTTCGTTTAGCCGCGCCCGCGCATCCTGGAACCGGCTCCGATCCCGGCCTAACATTTCGACATAGGCCAACAAATGATGACCGGCGGTAACCGGCTGCGCTGCCTGTAAATGGGTAAAGCCCGGCATAACCGTCTCGGTATTCTTTTCAGCCTGTTCGATCAGGGCCGATTGCAGCGCCTTAAGAGCGTCATCGACATTATCAATCGTATCGCGGACCCAGAGCTTAAAGTCTGTCGCGACCTGATCGTTACGCGACCGCGCGGTATGGAGCCGTCCGGCATTCTCGCCAATAATTTCTGTTAGCCGGCCTTCGATATTGAGGTGGATATCTTCCAGAGAATTCTTGAATTCAAATTTTCCCTGTTCGATTTCTTCCCGGATTTTGCCTAACCCGCCGACAATCTGTTCACCAACGGCAGGATCCAAAATTTCCTGATCGACCAACATCTTGCAATGGGCTATTGAGCCTACAATATCCTGAGCATAGAGGCGTTGATCAAAACCAATGGAGACATTGATGGCTTCCATAAGGGAATTTGGTGCCTGGCTGAACCGGCCGCCCCACATCGCGTTCGAGTCATTTTGACTTTCCTGCTCAGGGGCGCTCGTGGCAGGGTCGGCCTGCGTGCTGGATGTTGGTGTACTCTTCGCGCTCATCGTTCTGTCTCAATTCGGTTTAAGAGTTAAAATGCGTAAAACCGTCCTTCTCGCCACAGCTCTTGTTGCAGTCCTTAGCACTTCGGGCACCGCCATGTGGGGGTTTTTTGCCCAGAAATCAAGTGAAAACGGGGCTGTAGCTGCCTCACTGGTACCACCCTTAACGGGCTGGGTGCAGAGTTTTACCCCGGCTGATCCGGGGGGGCCAGCGCTGAAGCTGGAAGTGCTTAAAAAAGATGGCACGATTTTGTCGCTCGATAAGTTTCGCGGCAAGCTTGTCTTGGTCAATTTTTGGGCCACTTGGTGCGCGCCCTGCATTCAGGAGATGCCTTCGCTCGCGACACTCCAGAAGAAACGCGGTGGTAAAGATTTTACAGTTCTCGCTTTATCGCAGGATTTTAGGGAATGGGCAGCGGTTAACCCATTTCTCGAAAAGCACAGGCTGAAAGGTTTGCCGATCTATGTGGATCGAAAATCGGCAGCCGGGCGCAAACTCAAAGTCATTGGGCTCCCGACCTCTGTCCTGCTATCGCGGGACGGAAAAATCCTGGGTCAGCTAAAGGGAATTGTTGAATGGGATGCGCCTGAAGCGCTGGCGCTGATCGATTACTATAAACAGTTAGGGCAGTAGTTTCAACGTGTTGCCACGGGCTTGTCGCCTGAATAGTCGTAAAACCCGCGACCCGATTTGCGACCAAGCCATCCAGCCTCGACATATTTAACCAGTAGCGGGCAGGGACGGTATTTGCTGTCCGACATACCGTCATAGAGAACCTGCATGATCGAGAGGCAGGTATCGAGCCCAATAAAGTCGGCGAGCTCAAGCGGCCCCATCGGGTGATGAGCGCCCAACTTCATCGCGCCATCGATATCGGCAACGCCACCGACGCCTTCCTGCAGCACATAGACCGCTTCATTGAGCATCGGCACGAGGATACGGTTGACTATAAAGGCTGGAAAATCTTCCGAGGTGATCGAGGTTTTCTCCAGTTTGGTGACGACATCGTTGACCGCGGTGTAGGTGTCGTCATCAGTGGCGATACCTCTGATCAGTTCAACCAGCGCCATGACCGGCACGGGATTCATGAAATGCATACCCATAAAGCGAGACGGCCGGTCGGTCGCCGCCGCTAAGCGGGTGATCGAAATAGAGGACGTGTTGGTGGCGAGGATTGCATCATCGCGCAAAGCCGGGATCAATTTTTCAAAGATAGATTTCTTGATCGCTTCATTTTCGGTCGCGGCTTCAATCACCAGGTCGCAGGCACCAAAGCCTGCATAATCTGTCGTCGTTGAGATGTTGGCTATGGCTGATTCCATCTCATTCTGGGTTAGCCGCTCTTTTTCGACGAGCCGCTGTAGCCGCCCGTGAAGGCCTTTGATGGCCTTCTCAAGAACGGCTTCCGAGATATCGGCTAGGGTTACTGAATAGCCACATTGCGCACAGACCTGGGCAATGCCGTTACCCATCTGACCAGCACCAACAATGCCGATCTTCTGGATTTTAACGGATTTCATCATATCACAACTTCTCTGTTTGTCTGCAGCATCGGCGGGACGTTAACGGGGTTTGATGCCCTGCTTGTCGAGCTCTGCCGCTAGCGCGGGCATTTCCTCAAACAGATCGCCGACAAGGCCGTAATCCGCAACCGAGAAAATCGGGGCTTCTTCATCCTTGTTAATCGCAACGATGACTTTACTGTCCTTCATACCAGCGAGATGCTGGATCGCACCCGAAATACCGATGGCCATATAAAGTTCTGGTGCAACGATCTTGCCGGTTTGCCCGACTTGATAATCATTGGGGACATACCCGGCATCAACAGCAGCCCGTGACGCACCCACGCCGGCGCCGATTCGATCAGCGACCGCTTCGACCAGATGGAAATTATCACCGGACTGCATACCACGACCGCCGGAAACGACGATACGGGCAGATGTAAGTTCGGGTCGTTCCGAGCGGGTCAGCTCCTGACCAACGAAAGACGAAAGACCGGGGTCATCGCTCGCGTTGGTGGCCTCGATTGGCGCGCTGCCGCTGAGTTCAGCCTTGTCGAAGGCTGTGCCACGAACGGTGATGACTAATTTTTCGTCACTGGCTTGAACCGTTGCCATGGCATTCCCGGCATAGATTGGACGAACAAATGTGTCCGGGGATTTAACTTCCATGATGTCTGATACCTGAACGATATCGAGAAGGGCCGCGACACGCGGTGCGACGTTCTTGCCGTGCGTTGTGTGTGACAGAACAATATGGCTGTAATCGCCCGCCAAGCTGACGACCAAGGCAGCGAAAGGCTCAGCCAGCGCGTTTGCATAGAGTGCGTTATCGACCATGCGGATTTTGCTAACGCCTGAAATGGCAGCAGCGCCGTCAGCGGCGGTCTGGCAGTTTTCACCGGCAACGAGAATCTCGACATCACCAGCACCCAGTGCAATCGCGGCGGTTACGGTGTTCAGCGTTGCGCCCTTGATTTCCTGATTGTCATGTTCAGCAACTACGAGGACAGTCATCAGATTACTCCTGCTTCGTTTTTGAGTTTGTCGACCAGCTCGGCAACATCAGCCACTTTGCCGCCACCCTGGCGCGGCGGCGGTGCATCAACGCGCAGGGTTTTAAGCCGTGGCGCTGCATCCACACCGAGATCTTCGGGGGAATACTCGTCGATCTGCTTTTTCTTCGCTTTCATGATGTTGGGCAGAGAGGCATATCGTGGTTCGTTCAACCGCAAATCCGTCGTCACAACAATCGGCATCGAAAGCGAGACTGTCTCAAGCCCGCCATCGACCTCGCGTGTGACCTGTGCCTTGCCGTCAGCGACCTCTACCTTGGACGCGAAGGTTCCCTGCGCCCAACCCATCAGAGCCGCGAGCATTTGACCTGTCTGGCTGCAATCATCATCGATGGCCTGTTTGCCAACGATAACCATGTCTGGATTTTCTTTCTCACAGACCGCTTTCATCAGCTTGGCAACCGCCAGCGGCTGCAACTCTTCGTCAGTTTTGACGTGAATGCCGCGATCGGCGCCCATGGCGAGGGCTGTTCTGATTGTCTCTGTACATTTGGCCTCACCAAGTGAGATGGCGATGACCTCCGAAGCTGTGCCTGCTTCGAGCAGACGCACGGCTTCTTCGATTGCGATTTCGTCGAAAGGGTTCATCGACATTTTGACGTTGGCAAGCTCAACGCCAGTGTTGTCCCCTTTCACACGTACTTTGACATTGTAATCGATGACCCGTTTTACGGCGACGAGAATTTTCATGATCAATCCGGCTATTTGACAAGAAATACAGCGCTACAGACGAGCCATAGACGCCAATATTCATATGTATACGAACAAAGTCGGATAGGATCAATATGCCGCGTTTGAGAAGCGGTTTCCCGCTGGTTTATTAGTTCCGGCCAATCAAAAACGCGATGGCGACGAGGGCGATCGCAATTCCCTGAAAAAGGATGCGATAGCGCATCAGAATGTTGGAGCGCTTGGCACTGGCCTTACCAGGGCGGAGCATGCCGATGATACCGGTCGCCATGACCAGAAAAGTCAGGGCCATGGCAATGATGATCAACCAGGGAAATGATTGTTGCATGACTTAATTATAGGGTTTTTATGAGGCAAAGGACAGAGTTTGCCGGCGAAGTCATAACGCCGCAGCCCGCACCAAAGCATCTGATAGCTCTTTGGGGGCGTCGAGCATAATATCGTGTCCGGCATCAATTTCTTCATACTGCCAGTCAGGGTCGTTTTTGGCGGCCTCGGCAAACGGTCCAAAAGGTGACGTCGTGTAAAGACCGGCCTTTATGAATGTTTTGCGCGAGATGTTTTTCCAATTACCTGTGAGACTGACCGGCTGGGTCATCGTGGCATAGGGGTGTGGCACGCAGCGCCGGTTTACCCAATCGCGATCTTCTGGGGATTGCACCATAAAGCTTTCAGCACTGCGCGGCGGTACTTTCCAGCCGTCGCCCTGTTCACTGACCATTAAATCTGCATCTGCCTGACGTTTAACCGAAATCAGGTCGCGCTGTGCCTGACCATCTTCGGGGATAAAAGCATCAAGATAGACAATTGAAGAAATTCGATCAGCAACTCGATCGGCTGCTCCGGTGATTACGACGCCGCCATAGGAATGGCCGCATAGGGTCACTTCGGTCAGCTCCTCAGCCTCAATGGTGCCAATGACATCCTGAATATGGGTGTCGAGATTAACGTCGCGGTTCAAGAGATGTACGCGATCCCCAAGCCCGGTCAAAGTCGGGATGAGCACGCGGTGACCTTGCTGGACTAGTTGGGCTGCTACTCGAACCCAGCACCACCCTCCATGCCACGCACCATGAACTAAAACAAAATTTGCCATTTTAATTGCCTTTCGGATCGCTAGCTGTTTACGCAGTAATCCAGAACCACTGTAAGGCATGTACGTTGCTTTTGGGTACGCCTCGACCGGTTTCGTTTAGCCCGCCTAAATTAAACTGTGCTCGGGCGAGACCTTGCTCCGCAGCGCGGCGAAACCATTCAGCGGCGGCTTTGAAATCTTGCTTGCTCTCAAAACCGACCAAATGCATGAACCCAAGCTCGTTCTGTGACCGGGCACCGCTCTGTTCTGCTAACCGCTTAAACGTGACGAAGGCGTTGTAAAAATTTCCCTAGTCGAGCTCTATGTATCCGTCGCGATAGGACAGGGGCTTTTGTGCCATGGCCGATGAAATCGTCAAGCACAGCAGCAATATCGATAGGATAGCGGTCGCCGCCCGTTTCATTTGATGAGTTTAGGACCAATTTGACCGTTTCCGATAGAAATACCGTATCGTCCCTGTTGACAGTTTTGCAGTGCCATGGCGGTCTGTTGCTATGAGTTTGCTGGATAGAATCAAGGTCTGTAATAACGGCACGGATGATTCCGCCTATGCGCCCTTTGTTGTCGAAGGTCAGCGTTTAGGTTGGGTGCATTGTGATTTCGCCCCGGCGCTGAAACCATTTGATGATGTTTTTCTGGTCGCGGATAACTCGGTAACCCTGCTTGACGATCTAAACGATTACCAATCCCGCAGCGATGCTGTTGATCCGGTTCTTCGCGCACTGGATGCGGATGATTGGTTCTCTGGTTGGCGCGATGAAGCCTATCCGGTCGGGACAGGTTTTTACGAACAAGCATTTCTTGAGATGGAGCGCACGGCAGTGCCGCGTTTTGGTGTGGCTGCCTTTGGGGTCCATATCAACGGCTTTGTTCGAGATGGCAACGAATTGCTGATGTGGATCGGACGACGCGCTGATGACAAGCCAACCTATCCCGGGATGCTGGATAATATGGTGGCGGGCGGACAACCGGTCGGGCTTGGGTTGCTCCAAAACGTGATTAAAGAATCGGCGGAAGAGGCCGCTGTCCCGGCGGATATCTCTAGTCTAGCGAAACCGGTCGGGGCAATATCCTATCAACACGAGGACGACAATTGTCTGAAGCCGGACACCATGTTCGTGTTTGATATGGAGCTGCCAAAAGACTTTATTCCAACAAACACTGATGGTGAATTAGCCGGGTTTAAGCTGTTACCTGTTCGTGAGGTCATGGAGATCACGGCCGATACGGCTGAGTTCAAATTTAACTGTGCGGCGGTGAATGTCGATTTCTTTGTCCGGCACGGAATTTTAGGTCCCGAAGATCCCGACTACATCGAAATCCAGCGCGGGCTCCACCAGTGATAGTTTCGTTGAATAAGACGAGTCTCGCCGAAGCGACAAAAGCACTATGCGAACGTGATTCTGATTTAGCGTGGGTTGTTGATGAGTTCGGTGTGCCGCCGCTTTGGAAACGACCGCAGGGTTTTCGGACCTTGCTTTATCTCATTCTCGAACAGCAAGTGTCGCTGGCATCTGCCCGCGCGACCTATGAAAAGCTCGTCGCAAAACTCGGTGGGCACCCTAACCCAGAGTCATTTCTGGTTCTTAACGATGATGATCTGCGGGGGCTTGGCTTCTCGCGTCAGAAAACACGCTACTGTCGTTTACTCGCCGACGCTGTTGTGGGTGGCAGCCTGCCGATTAACAAATTGCGGCACTATGACGATGAAGCGGCAAAAGCCGAGATGATGAAGATCACGGGTATTGGCCACTGGACGGCAGATGTTTATCTGATGGAAGCACTCGGGCGACCTGACGTCTGGCCGGTCGGCGATCTTGCGCTGGCGGTTGGCGCCGAGAAGATCAAAAATCTAAAAGCACGGCCCAGTACGGATGAGTTACAGGCGTTGGGTGAACAGTGGCGGCCCTATCGGGCGGTTGCAGCGCGCATTCTCTGGCATTATTACCTGAGCGTCATCAGACCGCCACCAGGAGGAAAACCATCATGACCGATTTATCAACTCTCTCTGGACCTAATTTGGGACCGGCCTCTGGCACGGCCAAGAGCCTTGTCATCCTGCTACATGGTTATGGGGCTAATGGCGATGATCTCATTGGCCTCGCAGAGCCCTTGTCCCAGGTGCTGCCCGATACTGTGTTCGTATCGCCGAATGCACCGCATCCTTGTGCGCAAAACCCATTCGGCGGATTGCAGTGGTTCGATGTCTGGGAAGGCGATGATTATGATCGACTGGCACAGGTGCGGGGTGCGGCGGCGACGGTTGATGCGTTCATCGATAGCGAGTTGGTGCGGCTGGGTCTGAACGACAACCAGCTTGCGTTGCTTGGATTCTCGCAGGGGACAATGCTGTCTCTGCATGTCGGTTTGCGTCGCGAAAATACCCCGGCGGGTATTCTAGGCTACTCAGGACGGCTCGAAGCACCGGAAACACTGGCCGACGAAATCAAGGTCCGCCCGCCGGTTATGCTCATCCACGGCGAAGAAGATCCGTTGCTCAATATCGAGCTGATGAATACAGCGGCTGGACTGCTCCGAGAGAATGGTGTTGAGGTCGACACACATCGCAGGCCGGCACTCGCTCACGGTATTGACCAGGATGGCATTAATCTTGGTGCCGAATTTCTGAGCGTCGTACTCGGCGCTTAAAGACTGAATTATTGCTGGGTTTTCCTGAGCTCGGGGTCCCAGTGGCCTTTGCCTTCAAGGTCGCCCATATCGAAAATCCAGTTATAGCCGTTCTTGGGGTTCCACAG
Organism: Alphaproteobacteria bacterium UBA2964; assembly: GCA_905182615.1. Lineage (GTDB taxonomy): Bacteria > Pseudomonadota > Alphaproteobacteria > MPNO01 > UBA2964 > UBA2964. Next base: position 13,725 of record CAJJCG010000060.1, read on the forward strand.
GATTTCCCAGCAATTGCCGTCGCGATCCCAGAAATGGAAGCTATAGGTGCCATGCTGTTCGACGGGGTCTGAGATATTGTAGAGCCCCCATTCCTCGGCACCGTCGAGCACCGCCTGATGGGATTTGTCGACCTCTGCATCACTATCCACATCGATGCCGTTATGATTGAGTCGCGGCATTTCGGTCATATTTTTATCCTGGACGACGACGTAAATATGGTCGCCACCAAGCCGGGTCATGAGAGAAATCTTGCTGGTTTGCATGACCTCAATACCGAGAAACTCCTCGTAGAATTTACGCGTTGAGTCGAGGTCCTTTGACCCGAGTGTGCCGTGCGAAATGAAATTTGATTTGATGACTGAATTTTTGGTGCCCATGAGATGATCCCTTCAATCTCGTATTCCCTGCGGGGTGATTAGAAACCGCCTCAATCTTTGCGTCAAATTCCGATTCGGCTGCTCGCATTGTGTGGTCTGCTATTCCCTTGTAGCATTTATGACTAAGATGAATGCCGACATAACGAAACAAGCGGTATTTCGGTGAAACAGGAAAACGATACGAGGTCTTAAGACGTTGGCATCGATGCAGGATTCACCGGCTCTGGTTCTCAATGCTGATTTTCGGCCATTGAGCTATTTCCCGCTGTCGTTATGGTCGTGGCAGGACGCTGTCAAAGCCGTGTTTCTCGACCGCGTAAACATTGTCGCCGAATATGAAGGATCGGTCCATTCGCCTTCTTTTTCAATGCGTTTGCCGAGCGTCATTTCCCTCAAAGAATATATCCCGCTGGCGCGCAAACCCGCCTTCACAAGGTTCAACGTATTTTTGCGAGATCGTTTCGATTGCCAATATTGCGGCGAATGGTTTCCTGTGCATGAGCTCACTTTTGATCATGTTGTGCCTAGGTCGCGTGGCGGTCGGACAAACTGGGATAACGTTGTCACTGCCTGCTCGGCGTGCAATCTGCGCAAAGCGAACAAATCGGTTAAGGAAGTGAAGATGTTTCCGCGTCAACCGCCGCATCAACCGTCAACTTGGCAATTACAGGATAATGGCCGCGCTTTCCCGCCCAACTATTTGCATGAAAGCTGGCGTGATTTTCTCTACTGGGATTCCGAACTACAGGACGATTGACGCCGACAGTTTTAATGGACGTTGACGGGGTCGCCCTCGGATCTTTGGAGAATTAGGGGTGATCGGCTTTTCAGCGCCCAGCGATAGCGCTTTGCATAACGCTGAACATCTGGCATGCCCCAGGCGGTGTCGAAATCGGCCTCTGTGACATCGGTGTTTTGCTGGATATCATCTGCGCTCAGCGTTGATTTTTCAGAATGGCGGATGAACCAGCACAAAGCTTCCCAACCCGATTTGCTGCCGCGTTGACTGGGTGAGCCTTCGACCAAGCCGCGCCCTTCAGGTCCGTCGATAACCTCAACACCTTTCCAAAAGGCAATATGATCTTTGATAAGGTCGGCTTCTTCATATGGTTTCTCATAGTGCCATGCAGCGCCGGTGTTTTCCTCACCCTTAGCGACGATATCGAAGTAGGTGGCAAAACCTTTCCAGTGGCAGAAGGTCACCGAGACGTTGGGGTTGGGACGCAGGCAGTCCCAGTTCACCGAGTCTTTAGGAAAGTAGGCATTGCCTTCAACATGAGCGACGGTGTCGCTTTCAGCCAGTGTGACGCCGTTCCAAATAGCCTTGGGCATGGCATTTCTTCCGTTTGGTCAGAGCGTGTCGATTTTTAATCAAACAGTGACAGATCGACAACGTCTCCCATGCGTATATAGCCCGCATCGCCAGGATGTAAATGATCGCCGCAATCATAAAGCGGCAGCATCTCGTTTGGATGATCGGGATTCTGGAGTTCTTTATCGAAATCAATCACCGCATCGAAGACATCGGTATGGCGTAGCCATGCATTGATGGCGAGACGTCTCTGATTGCCTTCTTCGGTATACAATCCCTTCAAACCCGGCGGTGGATTGTAATCTTCGTTTTCATAGGGTAGCAGGGTGCCGGCATAAATTTTAATACCCTTGGCATGCGCTCTGACCGCCATCTGTTTCATGCCTGCGATAAGATCATCAGCGCTGACAACCAGCTCAGGATCAGATCCGCGATTACGGATATCGTTGATGCCGAGCTGGAAGATCAAATGGGTAACACCGGTTTGCGCAATGACATCGCGGTCGAAACGTTGCAGCGAACTGCCGCCGCGCGCGTCATGAATGATTTTGCTGCCGCCGATGCCCTGGTTCATGACACCGTGCAGACGGCCTCCGTCTTTCTCATGGCGGGCGATGATGTTACGCGCCAATTGGTCCGGCCAGCGATTATTGGCGTCGACGGTTGAGATGTTGCAATCCGTCAGTGAATCTCCGAGGGCGACGATACCACCGGTTCCGGCTGGAGCTTCAACATCGATGCCGCTGACAAACAGAAAGGTATCTGTGGATTGTGCCACGGGAAGCTCAGCCGCTTCGACATGATCGCCGGGCGCCGAGATATAGTTGGTTTGATTGCAGGTCGCGTGGCCGGTAACGTCAAACCCTTCGGGGATATCATCTGGCAGATAAAAGCTAATCGTGAGATCGCTTAGCGGCGCAAATTCCAAGTCGATTTCGTCACTGACGGCGAAAGAGCCTGCCGCGATGGCGGTTGTTTCCAGACCATCGAAGGTCAGTGTGCGCATGGTCTGAGTATCGATCGCGGCACCGTCTGTGCGGTGGGCGATTGTTGCGGCTCCAATTTTGAGTCTTTGTTTTCCATAGGCGTTGGAAATCTTTACCCGTAACTTTGTGCCACCGATGCTGATATGGGCGATCATTCGCAAGGTTTGACCACTAAAGGCAAAGCCCTCGGTCGCCGTTGGTGTGGTTGCCCAGGTGCCGACCCAATCCATTAGACTTTGCCAAGCGCCTTGAGGATGGTCTCCGGCGACATCGGTTGGGCTGTGACCTTGCCGCCGAAGGGCCGGATCGCATCATTGACCGCGTTCATAACGACCGCCGGTGCAGCACCGGTACCTGATTCTCCGACACCCTTGGCACCGAGCTCGGAGACACCAGTATGGGTCTGGATGTGGGCGACCTCGATGTCCGGCATTTCACCGGCCATCGGAACCAGGTAATCCGCGAGTGTGGCATTCTGCAGCTGCCCTGCAGAATCATAGACACATTCCTCATAGAGCGCGCCGCCAAGGCCTTGTACGCAGCCTCCGCGTACCTGCTCGTCGGCGAGCTGCGGGTTGATCACGCGACCGCAATCTTCGATGACCCAGTGATTGAGCAGCTTGATAAAGCCGGTGTCGGTGTCGACCTCGACGTAGGCGCCCTGAATGCCATTGGTAAAGATATAGAGCGCGTCCTTCAGCCGGAAACGATAGGTTGCCGACAGGGTATGCTGTATATGGTTTGGCAGCTCCGCGACCTGAAAATGACCAATGCGACCAATCTCGGCGAGCGATATCCGTGATGCAGTGTCGCCTTTATCGACAACATGGCCGTCCAGAATATCGAGGGTATCAGGCTCTGCTTGGAGCAACACCCCGGCAATTTCGAGAATCTCTGCCCGTAGCAACATAGCTGCCTGATAGGTAGCTTCTCCGCCAATGGCTGTTGCGCGCGATGCGTAGGTGCCTCCGCCGTAAGGTACTGCATCAGTGTCGCCTTCGATAACACGAACTGATTCCATCGGAACGCCGAGTGTCGCGGCGGCGATCTGGCCCATGACCGTATCGACGCCTTGTCCTTGATCGGTAACGCCGACCATGCAGATCACGCCACCCGATGGCTCCAGCTTGATGGTGCAGGAGTCTTGAGAGGAAATTGGCGCGCCACCGGCGCCGTAATAGCCAGCGGGACCCGGGGCTGTGCCTTTAATAAAGGCAGCGATGCCAATACCACGCTGTATGCCCTTTTTACGATATTCAGCCTGTTCTTCGAGCAGGGCGTCATAGCCCATGCGTTCGACGAGCGTTTCGAGACATTTCTGATGAGACAGGTCGCGCATCTCAATCCCGGCGGCACTAACCCGCGGGTATGAGTCGTCGCGCATAACATTGCGGCGGCGGAATTCCATGGGGTCGATGCCACAGGCGGCAGCGGCCTGATCGACTAGGGATTCACCGACGGTGTTACCTATAGGATGACCAACCGCCCGGTATTGCGAGGTTGGGACCTTGTTGAGATAAACCACCTGTGTGGAGGCGCGGTAATTCTCATGCGCATAGGGCCCACCGGTAATATTGAGGATCTGATTGGCCTCGAACACACTGGTGCGGGGATATTGTGAATAGGCCCCGGCGCCAGACCGGACATCAATATCCACTGAGGTAATGATTCCCTCTTTAGTGACAGCGATACGGCCTTTTACACGATTTTCCCGGGCATGAATATCGGTGGCGAAGCTCTCCAGTCGGTCAGCGATAAATTTCACAGGTCGTGCCAGCTTGATTGCCGCTGCCGTCGCCGCGATTTCATCGCCAAAGGTATGGATTTTTAAACCAAAGGAGCCGCCGACATCTGGTGCAACAATACGAACGTTATGTTCGGGTACGCCCAAGGTGCGGGCAAAGACCGCCTGAATCATATGCGGGCATTGGCTACTGGTATGGATCGTCAGCCGTTCCGTGCCAGGGTCATACTCTGCCAGTAAAGCGCGGGGCTCCAGACTGACCGCTGTGTGACGGCCAAAGGTGAAGGTGTCTTCGATAACGATATCTGCTTCGGAGACAGCCTTCTCGACATCACCGGTTTCAATCGTTTTTTCAAATGCCAGATTGTCACCGAGATTGGGATGGATGACCGGTGAATCCTTATCGAGGGCAGTTTCCTTATCGATGACGACCGGTAATTCTTCGTACCCGACGGTGACTAGCTCGGCAGCATCTTCGGCTTCGGCGCGGCTGTTGGCGACAACCATGACGACGGGCTCGCCTTGCCAGCAGGCACGGTCAACGGCCATCGGGTGTTGCGGTTCGGATTTCATGCCATCGAAGCAGACCAGCGTACCGACCCATGGGCCGGTGCACATTTCGGCAAGCTCAGCCCCGGTCATGACCAGTGCGACGCCTTGTTGCTGTTTTGCGGCCTCAACATCGATAGATAAAATCTTGGCATGGCCGTAGGGGCTACGGACAAACGCTGCGTGCAGTGTCCGTGCCGGCATGATGTCATCGGTATAGCGGCCACGACCGGCGACAGCGCGCTTCGCGGAATCGCGGGATAATGTCCGACCGACATAGCTATTGGGTTTGTCGAGCAAGGTGAGGGGTGTTTCTTTGTTCATGGCTCAGCCTTCCTCCAATCGTTTGTTGATCGTCGTTTCGACGGCATCGACGATGGCGTGATACCCCGTGCAGCGGCAGAAATTTCCTGACAGATGTCCGCGGATTTCCTCACGGCTGACCGGTTTCGGGTCATGTAGGAGTTCAGCGGCGGTGATCAGCATGCCGGGCGTGCAATAGCCGCACTGCATGGCGTTGCGCTCAACAAAATTCTTTTGCAGGTCAGCAATTTCACCGGTTTCAGTGAGCCCTTCGACGGTTACGACGTTCGCGCCATCGGCCTGCACGGCCAACATCAGGCAACCGCGGACAACGGCGTCATCAACACGCACGGAACAGGCACCACAAACGCCATGTTCGCAGCCAAGGTGAGAGCCGGTAAAGCCGAGTTCGTTGCGTAGAAAGTCGACGAGATGTTGTCGGACGGGAACCGTCTTTGTGATCTGTTCGCCGTTGACGGTCAGCGATATTTCAAGCGTTGCTTCATTCATCAGGCTGCTCCCGCACGTTCAATCGCGGCGTCCAGCGCGCGGCCCGTGAGCACCTTTTGCAAATGCAGTTTCATCGCGGCGCTGCCTTGTAAATTTGTCATCGGGTCCAAATCATTAGCCAAAGCGTTTGCAGCCGCCTCTTTGCAGTCGGCGGACCAGGTTCGGCCGACGACAGCGGCAATGGCTCCAGTCCCCAATGTTGGTTTGTCTTCGCTGCCGAAATAAACCAAGCGCAGATCTTCGAAAGTTTTATTCGATACGCGTGCGACACAGGCCAGTCCCGCCATGGCAAAATCGCCATGCCGTTGCGCCAATTCCAAAAAGACTGAGACGTCGCCCAGTTTCTCCACCGGGATCAATATCTCGACCAGAAGCTCGTTGGCTTCTCGGGCGGTCTCGTACAACCCTTTGAAATAATCTTCGGCGGCAATCTCGCGGCGGCCCTTTACGCTTTCGACAACCAGAGTAGCGCCGAGGGCTAGCACGCAGGCGGGCATCTCGGCGGCGGGATCGGCGAGGGCAATGCTGCCGCCAATCGTTCCACGATTACGCACCGCGTGATGGGCGACATGCTGCATGGCCTCGGCGATCAGCGGTAGGTGTTCTGCGATAATGGGTGAATTTGCGACTTCAACATGACGCGTCATGGCGCCGATGCGGACCACATTGCCTTCCAACGTGATACCACCAAGGCCAGAAACCTTATTGATATCAATGAGTGTGCCGGGCTGAGACAGGCGCATATTAAGAGTTGGCATCAGGCTCTGGCCGCCCGCGAGGATACGTCCTTCTTCGCCAAGTTGATCTAGCAGCTCAAGCGCCTGCTGGCGCGTTTCTGCTTTTATATAATTGAATTTAGGCGCCTTCACGCCGCCCTCCTTAATGAATTTACGTGGTGCCAAAACAGGTTTTGGCAAGGGGCGGGATGCTCCCACCTTCGGCAATGAAGCGCAAGATGGTGGCAGCTAATTTCTCTATTCAAGGCGCGCCCATTTCCAATTTCGCGAAAACACGCTAACCAGTCATACATATAACTTCAGTATTGGAGCGGCGGGCGTGGCGAATAAAGATTTAAGAGACTGGATCAGCGAGATTGAAGCCGCAGGAGAACTGCACAAGATCTCGGGCGCGGAACCCAAGGAAGATATCGGCGGCATTGTCGATATCGTTCAACGCAAGATGGGTAATCCAGCCTTAATGTTCGACGACATCCCGGGTTTCCCGAAAGGATACCGGGTTCTCTCCAATCTGGTGACATCAACACCCAGAATTAATTTGGCGCTGGGGCTACCCGCTGACGCTTCTGAGATGGACCTCATTCAGTGGTGGCGCAGCTATATGACTGATGCGCCCTCAATTCCGCCGAAACAGGTCAATGGTGGCGCATTGCTGGAAAATGTCATGGAGGGCGGTGATGTCGATTTGACATCCATTCCGACACCGATTTGGCATGAACATGATGGCGGGCATTTCATTGGCACTGCCTGCATGGTGGTGATGAAGGACCCCGATTCTGACTGGATCAATTACGGCACGTACCGCATGCAGGTGCATGAACCAGATGTTGCCTCGGTGATGATGTCTCCTGGCAAGCATGGCCGGTTGATCATGGAAAAATATCACGCGCGTGGCGAACCCTGTCCGGTGGCGGCTGTATTTGGCATGCATCCAGCCTTGTTCATGTTGGCGGGTCTCGAAATTCCCTATGGCAAAAGCGAATATGAAGCAGCAGGCGGTGTTTTTGACGAGGCGATTGAGATCATCAATATGCCGAAAACCGGACTGCCGGTGCCGGCCAATGCTGAAATTGCACTGGAAGGTTATATCCACCCCGATGATGAAGTTGTCGAGGGACCGCTCGGTGAATGGACGGGATATTACGCTGGGGGGCAGCGCCTCGAACCGGCTATCCGTGTTGAAACTATGATGCACCGTAATAATCCGATATTGATGGGGGCTGTGCCGGCGGTACCGCCAAACGATAATACTTATTATCTTGGCCACTATCGTTGCGGCGCGGTGTGGTCACAGCTTGAAGCGGCTGGTGTACCGGAGATTAAGGGCGTGTGGGCGCATGAGGCTGGCGGCAGCCGGTTTTGGCTCACTGTTGCCATCAAACAGCTGTATGGCGGGCATGCGAAACAGGCTGGTCTGATCGCGTCGCAATGTCTGGCTGGCGCTTATTGCAATCGTTGGACTGTGGTCGTCGATGAGGATATCGACCCGACTAATATTAACGACGTTATATGGTCGATGTGTACGCGTTGTGATCCGCGTGAAGACGTCGATGTCATCTCCGGTGGTTGGAGTTCGCATCTCGATCCAATGTGTTTTGATGATGAGACTGATCGGCGCAATGCGCGTGTCGTCGTCGATGCTTGTATTCCCCACAGACGCCGAGATACGTTTCCGATTGTTGCGCGGAACAGTAAAGATCTTGATGATCGAATTCGCGACAAATGGGCTGACGTTCTACCCGATAGTTTTGTCAAAGGTAGCTAACGTATCGTCGCCGATACAGATTTCCTCACAATATGAATAATGTTCTCCGCGGCGCGGCATGGATGATCTTGGCCGGGTTCTGCTGGACGATCATGACCATTCTGGTGCGGCAACTTTCGGCGGATTATTCGTCTTTTGAAATTCTGTTTTTTCGCAATCTGGTGTCGGTCTGTATTTTGCTTCCGCTTGCGATGAGGTCTGGGCTCTCATCGCTCAAAACACAGCGTTTGCAACTACATAGCCTGCGGGCGCTTCTGTCTTACATCGGCGTGCTACTGCTTTTTTATGGCATTGCCAACATTCCGCTGCCCGATGTGACTGCGTTGAGTTTTACTCAGCCACTTTTTGTTGTCGTTCTGGCGGCGTTGATCCTAAAAGAAGTAGTGAATGGTGCTCGCTGGATTGCCGTGATTGCCGGGTTTGTCGGGCTTTTGGTGATCGTACGACCCGGTGTTGTCGCCGTTGAATTGGCCACCATTTTGGTTTTGTTGTCGGCATTTTCCTACGCAGTGTCGAATATCTGTGTTAAACGGCTGATGACGACCGATACGGCTAATCAGTCGGTGTTCTATTTCAATTTATTGATGCTTCCGATTGCCTTGGTTCCAGCATTGTTTGTCTGGGTTACCCCCGCACTCGCAGATTTACCCCTTTTCGTTGCTATCGGGGTGAACGGAACCATTGCCGTCTATGCCTATGCGCGCTCCTTTACGCTAGCGGATGCTAGCGCGGTGATGCCGTTTGATTTTTTGCGCATGCCAATGGCAGCGACAGCCGCTTTTCTCCTGTTTTCCGAAACCGGAGACATCTGGACTTGGGTTGGGTCGGTCATCATCTTCGCCAGCTCATATTTTCTGGCAAGAAGCAGTAGCAAGTCGGCATAAGACGCTAACTACGCTGCAGCAACCATAGGTTCACCCTGGATCGTGCAGCGCTGTAACATACGTAGCTGGTCCATGGGGAATTCGCGGCGGGCATGAGTGCAGCACCGGTTATCGCAGAAGACAAGGTCGCCTAAACGCCAGACATGCTCATAGCTGATGGCAGGGCCTTCGATAATGTTGAACAACTCTTGGAGAACGGAATCGCTCTCCTCACGATCCAAACCTTCGATCTGTGCGCTCATCAATCGGCTGGCAAACAAAGCAGTTCGGCCTGTTATTGGGTGACGAATGAATAATGGTTGCCAAGAATACTGGATATTGTCGAGCCCTTGATTGATATCCACTCCCGCAGTAGTTGCAAAATCATAGGCATGCAAAACCT
>CAJJCG010000061.1 GCA_905182615.1 Alphaproteobacteria bacterium UBA2964
GTTTTGACCAACTCAACTTTGGTCCCGTTAATTTCTAATATCCAGTCACCAGGCTGTAGCCCGATCCGTCGCGCTGGGCTGCGGCCGGCAGTTCCGATCACGATCACGCCACGCCGCATGGGGTCCAGAGACAATTCTTCCGCCAGAGCTGGCGACATATTAGCGACTCTTGCGCCCGAAAAAGGCTGCTGTCCCTGGAATGTCGTCATATTTCGCGGTGGCACTTCCGGGGACACCTCCAAAGCCATAGAGACAATTTTCCTCTTGCCCCGCCGAAGCAACTTCAATTTTGCCTTTCCGCCTACTTTAAGGGTGGCAATCCTGAACCGGAGTTCTCGCGGGCCAGCGACCTCTCGTTTATTGATATTCGTAATGACGTCTCCTGATTTGATCCCGGCACGCGCAGCAGGTCCCCCGTCATAAATCTCGTTGATCAGAACACCTGTTGGACGCTTTAAACCAAGGGACGACATCAAATCCGAAGTTAATGCCTGCCCGGCAGCACCGAACCAGGGTCGCACGACCTTTGCGCCGTCCACGGCGTTATCGATGATGCGAGCCACCATATTCGCCGGAATGGCGAATCCGATGCCTTGAGAGCCTCCGCTACGGCTATAGATTGCTGTATTAACACCAACGAGGCGACCATCCATGGTGATAAGTGCGCCGCCGGAGTTCCCCGGGTTGATCGCCGCATCAGTTTGGATAAAGAAACTGAAATCAGAAATGCCACCGGCGGCTCGTGCCAAGGCAGAAACAATCCCACTGGTCACGGTTTGCCCAACGCCAAACGGATTCCCGATAGCCAGGACGATGTCTCCCACCTCCAGATCGTCAGAATTCTTCAACTTCAGATAGGGCAGCGGGCCCTCTACGTCTTGCAACCGGAGAACCGCAAGGTCCGTCTTTTCATCGGCAAGAATGACCGTCGCGGCCAACTCCCGCCGGTCCGACAGGACCACTCTGATCTGATCAGCCTTTTTGATCACGTGATTGTTGGTGATGACAATGCCTTCGGAGCGAACGATCACACCCGACCCAAGCGAATTCTCGACACGTTTACGGGGGGGGCCAAATTTTAAAACGTTTTTACCAAAGAACTGGCGAAAGAAGGGGTCGTTGAAAAACGGGGAACTCCCGCTTTGAACCACACGTTTTGTATAAATATTGACCACCGCCGGCGCGGCGCGTTTTACTAATGGCGCATACGATAGTTGAATTTCCAGTTGTGAATTAGGCAGGCGCTTGGCGGCGGCCAACGCGGGGTTAACCGCATACATCGTCAAAATTAAAGCCAAACAATGTTGCGCTATTATTTTCAAATTACTGATCTTCCACATTTGTCGCCTGAGCTCATGGTAAGCGAAAGTTTTAACGTCAAAAACAAAAGAGGCAGCCACTGGCTGCCCCTTTAAATACATTCAACGCTAACTAATCGCGTTAAGCGGCTACCGGTTCCAACTCTTCAGGAACGTTCTGCAGCGGACCAGAATCCTGACCCTTGGCATCAACATCACGATCGACGAGCTCAATAACAGCCATCGGCGCGTTGTCGCCGTAACGGAAACCAGCTTTTAAGACTCGCGTGTAGCCACCATCGCGATCTGAATAGCGTTCGGCCAGCACAGAGAACAGTTTCTCAGCAATGGCACGATCATTATTCAGACGGCTCAACGCCTGACGTCGTGCATGCAAGGATCCGCGTTTTCCCAACGTGATCAGACGATCAACGATGCTGCGAAGTTCCTTGGCTTTCGGCAAGGTGGTCTTAATTTGCTCATGCTTTAGCAGCGCAACAGACATGTTGCGGAACAAAGCTTTGCGGTGTGAACTTGTCCGGTTAAGTTTCCGGCCACTCATTCTATGGCGCATATTCCTGGCTCCAGATCAGTAAGGTTCTTCGAGCCGCTTCGCGAGCTCTTCGATGTTTTCAGGCGGCCATTCAAGGATTTCCATGCCGAGATGGAGACCCATCTGCGACAAAACTTCCTTAATCTCATTGAGAGATTTCCGGCCAAAGTTTGGTGTCCGCAACATTTCCTGCTCGGATTTCTGTACGAGATCACCGATATAGATAATGTTGTCGTTCTTCAGGCAATTTGCTGAGCGTACCGAAAGCTCAAGTTCATCAACCTTACGAAGCAGGTTCTTGTTGAACTCAGGTTCGACAGGCTCTTCGGTATCCGCCGCAACTGTCGGCTCTTCAAAGTTAACGAAAGGCCGCAATTGATCTTGAAGAATGCGGGCCGCTAGCGCGAGTGCGTCATCCGGCGTTACCGTGCCATCGGTCTCAACATCGATCGTGAGCTTATCATAATCGGTGACCTGGCCAACACGAGTATTATCAACCTGGAAGGAAACGCGACGAACGGGGCTGTAGATCGCATCGATCGGCACCAGCCCAATGGGGGTGTCTTCTGCTCGCATTTGTGCGGCAGCGACGTAGCCCATGCCCGTGGTAACCGTCATTTCCATATTGACCTTCGTTCCCTCATCAAGGGTACAGATCACAAGGTCAGGATTTACGATTTCAACATCGTGCGATGCGTCTATCATACCGGCGGTTACTTCCGTCGGCCCTTCAGCAGTAAGGGATATCCGACGCGGCTCATCGCCATGATACCGAAGCGACAAAGATTTTAGGTTGAGAACGATATCCGTGACATCTTCACGAACACCGGGGACCGATGAAAATTCATGCAAGACGCCATCGATTTGCACCGCCGTAACCGCAGCACCCTGCAGCGATGACAACAGGACGCGCCGCAGCGCATTCCCTAGCGTCATACCGAAACCACGTTCTAGTGGTTCGACCACGATTGTACCAATACGAGCTTCGTCGAATCCCGGCGTAACTTCCAGCTTGTTTGGTTTGATAAGCTCTTGCCAATTTTTCTGAATCACGAATGTAACCTCATTCTCACTTGGGGGCCGAAGCCCGCCACGCATTTAATCTTTAAAGGCGGTCCTTACCACCAATCCATTTGGTAACGCGGCGTTATACCCGCCGACGTTTACGCGCCCGACATCCATTATGCGGTATCGGTGTTACATCCTTAATAGCGGTGATCGTGAAGCCGACCGTCTGCAGGGCCCGCAAAGCTGATTCTCGTCCTGAACCAGGTCCTTTTACTTCCACTTCCAAGGTCTTCATTCCGTGTTCCATCGCCTTGCGGCCCGCATCTTCTGCTGCCATCTGCGCAGCATAGGGTGTGGACTTTCGCGACCCCTTAAAACCGGCCTGACCGGCAGAAGACCAAGCGATCGTATTACCCTGCGCATCAGCGATGGTAATCATCGTGTTATTAAATGTTGCATTCACATGGGCAATACCCGACGTGATGTTCTTACGTTCGCGTTTCCGAACGCGTGTCGCTGCAGCCATAGCCATTATTTTATTCCTACCGTGCCTTAGTTTCTGCCAGTAATCGGGCGGGCACGTCCCTTACGGGTCCGTGCATTCGTATGCGTACGTTGCCCCCGTACCGGCAGGCCACGACGGTGACGCAGACCGCGGTAGCAACCCAAATCCATCAAACGTTTAATATTCATAGCAATTTCACGGCGCAGTTCGCCTTCGACACGACAATCGCGATCAATCATTTCGCGAATGCGACCAACTTCATCGTCACTCAGCTCGTTCATGCGCACTGTCACATCAACGCCTAAACTCTCACAGATCTTCACTGCCGTCGTCCGGCCGATCCCGTGGATATAGGTCAGGGCAATCCCTGAAGGCTTGTTTGGTAGGTTTACACCCGATATCCGCGCCATGCCGCGTTCTCCTCGTTAAGGCGATAAACGCCCTGATTTTCAGTTACTTTCGCCCGCGCCCGAAGGTGCCGGATTATAGGAACTCTCGTATGCAAGTCAACAATCACGCGCCGCCAATGACGGCCTCAATTTCAGCCGTCACATTAGCGATTTCTGCCAGCGCATCGACTGTTCTCAAACTGTCTTTTCCCCGGTAATAGGGGAGTAACGGTGCGGTTTGTGCCTCGTAAGCATCAAGCCGTTTCCGGACGGTCTCGGCATTATCGTCAGAGCGACGCGAAAATTCCGTTTTACCACAGTGATCGCACAGACCATCCTTAACCGGCTTTTGAAAATCATCATGATAACCAGCACCACATCCAGTGCAGCTAAACCGACCAACAATCCGCTTGGTCAAAACCTCTGCATCGACCGACATCTCGATGACATGATCCACCTTCATGCTTTTTTTATCGAGCATATCGTCGAGCGCTTCTGCCTGAGCAGTCGTCCGAGGAAAGCCGTCGAGAATGAACCCGTCAGTACAATCAGGCTGATCAATGCGCTCGGAGATCATGCGGATCATAATTTCATCGGGCACTAAGGCACCGGAATCCATGATGCTTTTCACTTCCTGACCAAGATCGCTGCCGGAGCTAATAGCTGCCCGCAACATATCCCCAGTCGAAAGCTGGATAAGCCCATGACGTCGCTCAAGCTCCTGCGCCTGAGTGCCTTTTCCGGCACCAGGCGGCCCTAAAAGAATAAGGTTCATTAGCGACGTCCTCTCAGACGTGACTTCTTGATCAACCCTTCATATTGGTGCGCTAGCAAATGAGACTGTACCTGCGCCACAGTATCCATTGTCACAGTCACGACGATAAGCAGACTTGTGCCGCCGAAATAGAATGGAACTGAGTATCTGGAAATCAACAGCTCGGGCAAAATACTGATGAGAATGAGGTAAAGGGCACCAAAAACTGTCAAACGGGTCAGAATAAAATCGAGGTACTCCGCCGTGTTTTTTCCGGGGCGAATCCCTGGAAGAAAACCGCCATTCTTCTTCAGGTTATCTGCCGTTTCACTCGGGTTGAAAACAACAGACGTGTAGAAAAAGGCAAAAAACCCGATAAAGAGGGAATACATGATCAAATACAACGGTTGCCCACGGCCCATGTAAGCCGTGACCGTGCCGAGCCATTCAGGTCCCGCGTTTGCCGTGAAATTCGCCAAGGTAATCGGCAACAACAGCAATGAGCTCGCGAAGATCGGTGGAATAACACCGGCGGTATTGACCTTAAGAGGCAAGTGCGAGCTATCCCCGCCAAACATCTTATTACCCACCTGCCGCTTAGGATATTGCACCACCACTCGGCGCTGGGCTCGTTCGACATAGACGATCACGGCAATAACCGAAATAGCCATCAATAAGAAGAAGACAATCAAACCGGCTGGAAGTGCACCTGTCCGGCCTAATTCCAAAGTACCCGCCAAAGCGGACGGCAATTCAGCAACAATCCCGGCGAAAATAATCAACGAAATACCGTTACCCACACCGCGGGCTGTGATCTGTTCGCCCAGCCACATCAGGAACATCGTACCACCGACAAGGGTGATAACCGTCGTTGCCCGGAAAAACAGGCCCGCATCCATAACCGCAGAACCCTGCGACCCAGTCATTCCTTCGAGACCAACAGCGATGCCATAACCTTGCAAAGTGGCTAAAACAACCGTGCCATAACGGGTAAACTGATTAATTTTTTTTCTACCCGGCTCGCCCTCTTTCTTTAGCGCGACGAAGTATGGCGATACAGCCGTAAGCAGCTGCATAATAATCGCCGCCGAAATATAGGGCATAATACCCAGGGCAAAGATTGTCATCCGACCAAAAGCGCCGCCGGCAAACATGTTAAACATACCGAGAATGCCACTCGCCTGCTGGTCGAAAATTTCCTTCAGGATACTTGGGTCAATACCCGGCAAAGGAATGTAAGTACCAAGACGATAGACAATTAACGCACCAAGCGTGAACCATAACCGTTTCTTCAATTCAGTCGCTTTTGACAGCTGACCAAAATTGATATGAGCGGCTAATTGTTCAGCGGCAGATGCCATATCGTTCTCCGGCGGACGTCGAAACGCCCAAGTCTAAATCAGGACGCGTCTTCTGTAGACGCGGTATTAGCAACACTTGCCGCGGATTTTGCGGCCTTAGCAGCCTTCTTGTCTCTCTTGGCTTGACCTTTTGGAG
Organism: Alphaproteobacteria bacterium UBA2964; assembly: GCA_905182615.1. Taxonomy (GTDB): domain Bacteria; phylum Pseudomonadota; class Alphaproteobacteria; order MPNO01; family UBA2964; genus UBA2964. Next base: position 6,005 of record CAJJCG010000061.1, read on the forward strand.
GTCGATCAGCCTTTAAAGGCTCAGACAATTTTACAGAACCACCAGCTTTCTCCACGGCCGCAATAGCAGCTTTAGAGGCACCAGCAATTTCAACATCTATCTTGGAGGTCAACTCCCCTTTTGCAAGGAGGCGTACCCCATCTCGTGCGGTTTTGATCAATCCAGCACCGCGGAGCGCTTCGTCATTTACCGGCTTAGACGCATCGAGTGTTTTGGCATCGATAGCAGCCTGAAGACGCCCCAGGTTCACTTCCCGGAAGGTCTTACGGAAAATATTGTTAAACCCACGCTTCGGCAAACGCCGAAATAGCGGCATCTGGCCACCTTCGAAACCCGCCAGAGAAACACCACTCCGGGATTTTTGGCCTTTTTGGCCCTTACCGGCTGTTTTACCCAGTCCAGATGATGCACCACGACCGGCACGCTTGCGTGCTTTGGTGGCTCCCGGATTATCGGAAAGCTGGTTTAATTGCATGTTATTACCTCAATGCGCCGCAGCGCCGTTTCCTAATCTTTTTCAACGCGGATGAGATGACTCACCTTGTTGATCATGCCCCGTACAGCCGGCGTATCTTCCAGCTCACTCGTGCGGTGCAATTTATTCAAACCCAAGCCCATCAACGTCTGACGCTGGTCAGCCGGACGCCCGATTGGGCTTCCTGTCTGGGTTACCTTTACCTTGCCATCAGCCATCGGACGCCTCCGCTACTACTGCAGCACCTTCCGCATCGGCGCGGGGGCCGAGAATATCGGAGACTTTGCGGCCACGGCGCGCTGCAACGGAACGTGGAGATTGAAGCAGCTTCAATGCCTCGAATGTTGCTTTGACCATGTTGTAGGGGTTCTGTGACCCGTTGGACTTGGCCACAACGTCCTGAACACCCAACATCTCAAATACAGCCCGCATCGGACCACCAGCGATAATGCCCGTACCGGCAGGGGCGGCACGACAGATGACATGTCCAGCACCAAAATCACCACGAACATCATGGTGCAAGGTACGACCTTCGCGAAGCGGGACACGGATCATTTTCGTCTTGGCCTGTTCGGTCGCCTTACGAATAGCCTCCGGCACCTCGCGGGCTTTTCCCTTGCCGAAACCAACACGGCCTTTTTCGTCACCAACAACAACCAGAGCGGCAAAACCGAAACGGCGACCACCCTTTACGACTTTGGCAACTCGGTTAATACCAACCAGCTTATCAACCAGCTCGGTCTGCTCAGGACTGCCGCGTCCACGACGTTGGTCATTTCTCTGACCTGCTCTCGGCGTACGTGCCATCTTTGTTACTCCGTCAGAATTTCAAGCCGGCTTCACGCGCGGCATCAGCCAGCGCTTTAACCCGGCCATGAAACAGATAAGATCCCCGGTCGAACACAACATCGTTCAACCCCTTCGCGACAGCCCGCTCAGCGACAAGCTTGCCAACAGCAGCTGCCGCATCCTTGGTTGAACCCGACTTCAGGTCGTCCCGCAATTCCTTTTCCATAGAGGACGCCGAAACAACCGTGTTGCCCTGCAAATCATCGATGACCTGGGCATAGATGTTTTTGTTCGAACGGAAAATGGAAAGGCGCGGACGCCCAGCTCCGGCCTTGCGAATACGGGAACGTGTCCGCTGCTTCCGTCTCTCTTTTAATGCATTTGTTTTTAACATGCCGCGGTCCTACTTCTTTTTACCTTCCTTGCGGAGGATAAACTCATTTTCATACCTTATGCCCTTGCCCTTATAGGGCTCAGGTTTTCTGTATTTGCGAATATTCGCCGCAACTTGACCAACCAATTGGCGATCAGCACCGCTTACCGCGACTGCCGTTGGGCGTTCACATTTGACTGTGATGCCCTCAGGAATCGGATGACGCACCTCATGGCTAAAGCCGAGCTGCAGAACAAGAAACTTGCCCTCAACGGCTGCCCGATAACCAACACCGACGATTTCAAGGTTAATAGTGAACCCCTCGGTAACACCCGTCACAATATTCTGCAGCAAACTGCGGGTTGTACCCCACATCGCCCGAGCATTCTGGGTATCGTTTCGGGTCTTAACCCGAAGCAAATTTTCTTCCTGGAAGACTTCGACGTCGTCAACCACATTCAAACTCAACTCGCCAAGCTTGCCCTTCGCCGTAACGAGCTGTCCAGCAATACTAAGCGTAACGCCATCAGGTACAGTTACAGGGCTTAATCCAACGCGTGACATCTTAGTCTCCTAGAAAACCGTACAAATGACTTCGCCGCCAACATTTTGCGCCCGCGCTTCTCCATCGGAGAGAACGCCACGCGGCGTTGACAGGATCGAAATCCCCAGCCCGTTATAAACGCGCTGTAAATCATTGATTTTCGAATAGACACGCCGACCGGGCCGCGAAACACGCTGCAGCTCCTTAATTACTGGCTCGCCTTCGTGATATTTAAGCTCTATCCGTATTTCTGGCAAAGCGCGTTCATCCTGCCGAAGCTCATATCCACGGATATAACCTTCGCGCTGCAGAACATCGAGGACGCTAACCCGAAGTTTGGAAGACGGACTATTGATAGCGCCCTTGTTCGCACTTTGACCATTGCGAATTCGAGTCAACATATCACTGATGGGATCACTCATTGTCATCGGTTATTCTCTCTCACCAGCTCGACTTGACCATGCCGGGAATATGTCCATTCGACGCAAGGTCACGCAACGCAATACGTGAAACTCTAAACTTGCGATAATATGCGCGTGGGCGACCCGACACCTCACAACGATTCCGAACTCTTGTCGGCGCGGAATTGCGTGGCAATTCGGCCAATTTTAATCTCGCCGCAAAACGCTCCTCAGCCGGAACCGACTGGTCACTTGCGATCGCCTTAAGCCGGGCTCTCCGTGAGGCAAATTTCTTTACCATGCGGATACGTTTCCGGTTCTTTTCAACAGCGCTGGTCTTTGCCATGCAAACTCTCCCGCAGTTTTTGGTTTAATTAATCGGTAAGTTCAAGCCCTTGAGCAGGGCTTTAGCTTCGTCATCCGTCTTTGCAGACGTAACAATTACAATATCCATCCCACGCATCTCATCGACTGTATCGTAATCGATTTCAGGAAAGACAATCTGTTCCTTCAAACCAAGAGCATAATTGCCGCGCCCATCGAAACTTTTTGGCGACAGGCCCTGAAAGTCTCGAACCTGAGGCAGTGCGATATTGATTAAACGGTCCAAAAATTCATACATGCGATCACGACGCAGGGTAACTTTGCAGCCGACCGACATCCCTTCACGCAGTTTAAAGGTAGCAACCGATTTCCGAGATTTGATGACAACTGATTTTTGACCAGCGATCAACGACATCTCATTAGCCGCGGCATCGATTTTCTTCGAATCCGAAGCGGCTTCACCAACACCCATATTGATGACAACCTTTTCAACCCTTGGCACTTCCATAGGGTTGCCATAGCTAAAGGTCGAAACCAACTCGGGTTTAACGACTTCTTTGTAATGTTCCTGCAAACGGGTCATCGAGCTGCCTTTAATCAATCATCTCGCCGGAGCCGCGCGCAACGCGAACTTTCCGGCCGTCCTCTAGGACTTTAAAACCAACTTTGGTCGGCTTACCGCTATCCGGGTCGACCAAAGAAACGTTGGAAACGTGAATCGACAATTCTTTTTCATCGATGCCACCTGGATTATTCTGGGATGGCGCGGTGTGGCGTTTAACAATATTCACGCCTTGAACAATCACTCGCTGATCATCACGCATCACGCGCAGAATGTCGCCAGTCTTGCCCTTATCGCGGCCGGTCAGAACGACAACGTTATCGCCCTTGCGAATCTTCTTCGTCATTTTATCTTTACTTGCCATATCAATTACCCCTTACAAAACTTCAGGCGCAAGAGAAATGATCCGCATGAAATTACGGCCACGCAATTCGCGTGTTACTGGCCCAAAAATACGGGTACCAATCGGTTCACCCTGCGGATTAATCAAAACCGCTGCATTCCGGTCAAACCGAATTGACGTACCGTCAGCACGATGAATTTCCTTGGCGGTCCGAACGATGACAGCCTTATGGATATCGCCTTTTTTTACACGGCCGCGCGGAATAGCTTCCTTAACCGTCACCACGATGGTGTCACCAATAGTCGCGCTCCGGCGGCGGCTACCGCCAAGAATACGAATACACTGAACTCGGCGTGCACCGGAATTATCCGCAACTTCTAAATTTGTTTCGACGTGAATCATTGTATTACTTTCCAGCAGGTACGGCGCTATTCACCGTCAGCCAGTACCTCCCAACGCTTGGATTTGGAAATCGGACGACATTCGCGAATACGAACATTGTCACCGGTCTTAAAAGAATTCTCCGGATCGTGCGCGGCATACTTCTTTGACTGCCGAATAAATTTTCCATAAAGCGGATGACGCACCCGGCGCTCAACTCGAACGGTAATCGTCTTGTCCGATTTGTCGGACACCACAACACCCTGCAACATTCTCTTTGGCATGACTTACCCCTGCACCGCGGCTTGACGACGTTCGCCCATCACGGTGCGAACCCGCGCAATATCCTTCCGCACTTGGCGAATACGCGCTGTGGCTTCCAACTGGCCGCTGGCCCGCTGGAAACGTAAATTAAGTGCTTCCTTTTTAAGCTCTTGGATCTGCTCCTTGAGCTCATCTTCGGTCTTCGTTCTAATATCAGCCGCATCCATCACACTATTCCTATTCGGCTAATCGTTTAACGACGCGCGTTTGCAACGGCAATTTCGCAGCGGCCAGTGCTAACGCAACCCGGGCGATCGGCTCCGGGACACCATCAATTTCAAACATAATCCGGCCAGGTTTGACACGGCACGCCCAATATTCCGGCGCCCCCTTACCTTTACCCTGACGAACTTCCGCAGGCTTCTGTGACACTGGAACATCCGGGAACACCCGGATCCAGACACGACCTGCCCGTTTCATATGACGGGTAATTGCCCGCCGGGAGGCTTCAATCTGCCGCGCCGAAATTCTGCCCGGCGTAGTAGCTTTTAGACCAAAAGATCCAAAATTCAACAAAGTTGCGCTTTTGGCATTGCCGTGAATCCGGCCCTTATGCGCTTTACGGAACTTGGTGCGTTTGGGAGATAACATATTCTCTTTCCTTCCTGCTAAATCCCGTCAGCGCGCCGGCTGCTGATCTTGAGCGCGCTTATCCTGCGCCATCGGGTCATGTGCAAGCACTTCGCCCTTAAAGATCCAAACCTTCACACCGCACGCGCCATAGGTGGTTCGTCCAGTTGCTGTTCCGTAATCAACATCGGCACGCAACGTATGTAACGGCACCCGACCTTCACGATACCACTCAGTACGTGCAATCTCTGCACCGCCAAGACGACCACCGCAATTAATGCGAATACCCTCCGCACCAAGGCGCATTGCAGACTGAACTGCTCGTTTCATTGCGCGACGAAATGCAACACGTCGTTCGAGCTGCTGCGCAATATTTTCCGCGACCAGCTTCGCATCAATTTCGGGCTTTCGAATTTCAACGATATTCAAATTCACATCGCTGCCGGTCATCCGTGAAAGCTCAAGGCGCAGCTTCTCAATATCAGCGCCCTTCTTACCGATCACAACACCAGGGCGCGCCGAATGAATCGTGACACGCGCTTTCTTTGCAGGGCGTTCGATAATCACCTTGGAAATTCCAGCTTGGCTCAACCTGTCAAAAAGGTATTTGCGGAGCTTGATGTCCTCATGAAGCATGTCGCCGTACTGACCTTCCGCGTACCAGCGTGAATCCCAGGTCCGGTTGATGCCGAGCCGAAGCCCGATTGGATTGACCTTCTGTCCCATTACTTGGCCTCCTCGCGCTCGCGCACGACCACAGTCAAATTGCTAAAAGGTTTGGTGATGCTGCCAGTACGGCCACGAGCCCGTGGACGAAACCGTTTGAGGGCAAAAGCACGACCAACCGTTGCTTCGGAAACGTAAAGGCGATCAACATCGAGCTGATGATTGTTCTCTGCATTTGCGATTGCCGATTCAAGAACCTTTTTGACGTCTGACGAAACGCGTCGACTAGAAAAGGTCAGATCGGAAAGCGCTTTAGCCGCATCCTTACCGCGGATGAGACCAGCAAGCAAATTCAACTTTTGTGGGCTGACCCGGATTGCTTTGGCCGACGCCATGGCTTCGTTGTCGCTGAAGCGGCGTGGAACAGACTTCTTTCCCATTAACCCCTCCGCACTTTCTTATCAGCGCCATGCCCACGATAGGTACGGGTCGGCGAAAACTCGCCAAACTTGTGGCCGACCATGTTTTCATTCACAAGAACGGGCACAAATTTCTGGCCATTATAAACACCGAAGGTAAGGCCAACGAATTGCGGCAAAATGGTCGAACGACGTGACCAAATGCGGATGATTTCCTTACGTCCGGAACCGCGTGCTGCCTCTGCTTTCTTAAGCAAATAGCCATCAACAAACGGTCCTTTCCAAACTGAACGAGCCACGAGCCCTCTCCTCTAACGCTTATGCCGGCGGCGCATGATATACTTATCGCTGGGCTTCTTGCCCCGCGTGCGCTTGCCTTTTGTTGGAACACCCCAAGGGGTGACTGGATGCCGACCACCGGAACTGCGGCCTTCGCCGCCGCCATGCGGATGATCAACCGGATTCATGGCAACACCACGAACAGAGGGGCGTTTACCGAGCCAACGATTACGGCCAGCCTTACCCATATTAGTGTTTTTATTATCAGCATTAGAAACCGAACCGATGGTCGCCATACAACGCGCAGGAACCATACGAAGCTCACCCGAGCCGAGCCGAAGCTGTGCAAAGCCGGCGTCTTTGCCGATTAGCTGGACGTATGTACCGGCCGCGCGTGCGATTTGACCGCCGCCGCCCGGCTTCATTTCTATGTTGTGAATGATTGTCCCGACCGGAATATTTTCCATCGGCATCGCGTTGCCAGGCTTAATATCCACTCGCTCACCAGAGACAACTTGATCCCCAGCCGTGACCCGTTGTGGTGCGAGAATATAGGCGATTTCACCGTCGCTATATTTGATCAAAGCAATAAAAGCGGACCGATTAGGATCATACTCAAGGCGCTCAACCGTCGCCGCGACATCGGCTTTACGGCGCTTAAAGTCAACCTTACGATAGCGCCGTTTGTGTCCACCACCCCGGCGACGCATCGTAATGCGACCGAGATTGTTACGACCGCCCTTGCTGTGCATTCCCTCGGTCAGATTTTTGACCGGCTTACCTTTCCAAAGTTCTGACTTGTCAACCAGAACCAGGGCACGCTGCGACGGGGTCGTCGGTTTAAAATTCTTCAACGCCATGATTTAGATTCCCGTCGTGACATCGATCATTTCGCCTTCGGCGAGGGATACGATGGCTTTCTTGTAATCTGGACGTTTTCCGAGCTTACCCCGGAAACGCTTGAGCTTGCCTTTTTGCCTCAACGTATTGACGGCATTTACCTTGACCTTAAACAACTGCTCCACAGCCGCTTTGATCTGAAGCTTGTTCGCCGTCAACGGCACACGGAACGTGATTTGATTGTGCTCAGACCCCATAGTCGATTTTTCGGTGACCATCGGAGATAAAATAATGTCATAGGCCTCGGTCATAGAAACCGAGACCGGCTTTTCGCGACGCGCGCTCATTTCAACCGCTCCACCAAATGAGTAACCGCATCCTTGGTTAGAACCAACGTATCGCGGCGCAGGATGTCATAGACGTTCGCGCCTTGCTGCGGCAGAACATCAATCATCGGAATGTTTGCCGCGGCTTTCGCGAAATTTGAATCGACTTCAGGACCCGAGACAATCAACGCAGATTTCAATCCAAGCGCGGACAGTTGGACCGACAAGGATTTGGTCTTGGCGTCGCCGATCTTTGCATCATCGAGAACGATCAATTTGCCAGCAGCCTGCTTGCTCGATAGCGCGGTCTTAAGCGCCAGTCGGCGGACCTTTTTGTTCAAACTAAATGCATGTGACCGGACAACAGGACCAAAGACTGTTTGACCACCACGCATTTGCGTTGCCCGAAGACTACCAGCACGCGCGCGGCCCGTACCCTTCTGGTTCCAGGGTTTAGCCGTCGTACCGCGGATTTCTCCGATGGTCTTGGTCTTGTGATTACCGCCGCGCCTTTTGGCAAGCTGGTAATTGACCATACGCGACAGAATATCCTGCCGGACAGCTACTCCGAATACTGATTCGTCGAGATCGACTGATCCGGACTTTTTGTTTTCAAGCGTGACGATGTCGCACTTCATCGTGCTCAATCCTTCTTCTCTTCTTCAGCGTCAGCGGACGCTTCTACGGGAGCTTCTTCATTTACGGCCGCTTCAACTGAAGGTGTTTCTTCTTCGGCACCACCAACAATAGCTGCAGGGAACGGCAGATCATCAGGCTGTGCCAATTTTATAGCATCAGAAATATAAACGTAACCGCCTTTTGAGCCGGGGACTGCACCTTTTATCAAGACCAGGCCGCGATCAGCATCAGTAGAAACAACTTCAAGGTTTTGAGTGGTCGTCCGGACATCGCCCATATGGCCGGCCATCTTCTTGCCCTTCCAAACCCTGCCTGGATCCTGACTGTTACCCGTCGAACCATGGCTTCTGTGACTGACCGAGATACCATGCGAGGCCTCAAGACCGGCAAAGTTATGGCGTTTCATAGCGCCCGCAAAACCCTTACCAATACTTGTACCGATGACATCGACGCGTTGTCCGGCGACAAAGTGATCAGCCGAAATCTCCACCCCAACCGTCAGCATCGCATCATCGCTAACACGGAACTCCGCAACCTTGCGCTTCGGCTCAACCTTCGCCTTGGCGAAATGGCCGCGCATAGATTTGGAAACATTCTTAGGCTTGGCTGTGCCCCAGCCGAGCTGGACGGCATTATATCCATTGGCCTCTTTTGTGCGGACATCAACAACCTGCAGATTATCCACTTTGAGCACCGTCACAGGAACATGCTGACCGTCCGCCGTAAAGACGCGAGTCATACCCAATTTCTGTCCAATTAAACCCGTACGCATCAAACCAGTCCTAAAGCTTAATCTCGACATCTACGCCGGCGGCGAGATCCAGTTTCATCAATGCATCAACCGTCTGTGGTGTGGGGTCGACGATATCCAGAAGACGCTTATGAGTTCTGATTTCAAACTGTTCGCGTGACTTCTTGTTAACGTGTGGCGACCGCAAAACGGTAAATTTTTCAATCTTAGTAGGTAGCGGGATAGGGCCACGCACCTGCGCGCCCGTCCTTTTAGCGGTATTGACGATCTCGTGCGTCGACGTATCGAGCACGCGATGGTCAAACGCCTTGAGGCGAATGCGAATACTTTGGTTGTCCATCTCCGTTTACCTTTCTCGACCAAACCGTCTTAAATAACGATCAGCCTTAAGCCTTAATAGAAGCGACGACGCCAGCACCAACGGTGCGGCCGCCTTCACGGATAGCAAACCGAAGTCCATCATCCATCGCAATCGGCTGGATCAACGTCACTTCCATCGTGATGTTATCTC
>CAJJCG010000062.1 GCA_905182615.1 Alphaproteobacteria bacterium UBA2964
GTGTTCATCGCCAAATTTTGCTGGTGCTATTGTTCCTTTCTTTTCGGCACGGTGTTGATTGAAGGAGGCACTACCAAGGAGCACCGCAAAGGACGCCTCAGTTTGTTGGTCTAGCGCTTGTAAAAAAACCGGGTCATCGATTAGTTGGATAACGGTTGGGATGCTTTCTTTGTCGAGATCGTTTTCTCGGCACGGATCCCAAAGAATGGAATGACGGATTATCTCAAATTTAAGGCTCGCGTCTTGAAAAACGTTAAACGCATTAGCGGCATGTGACCTCGGAATTTGGTCGGAGAGGAGTGGAGAGTAAACAATAGGCCTGTTAGCTTCGTGCATGTTAATTAGGTGAATAAGATGATCAACGAGCGCAGCCGTTTTTAATTTTGTGCGAGCCATCCCGTCGTCAGGCGAAAGAGAGCGAACAGTTGTTATCTTAATTTATCCATTGGTCGTTAAATAAGTGGTCGCCAATATGTTCAGCGCTCCTTAGTGCGGCCTTACAAATGCGTTATACGACCATTCTAACAGGAATTCTGATTTCTAACTCAGAGTTAATTCTCGTCCCGCTGGATCGCCCCGGGATCGCCGACCCAAAGCCGCGTAATGATGAGTTGAAGCATGAGGCTGCATTCATTAGGTCGGTGGTATAAAGCTGCGACGTCGGCTCCTGGCTACAAGCGGAAGTTTGCGCAGAAAGATTACTTCCGCTTCTCCTCTCGAACCGGGCCAATACACTACACAATTTTCCGTCAGTACGGCACACTTCCCGCAATGGAGGTCCGATGTAGTTTACGCACCCCCGGCGGTTTTATCCCACCACAGGCGAAGTGGATCGTTGCACTGTTATCCCAGAACACCAGATCACCGACCCGCCATTTATGCTGAAAAATGAATTCTGGCTTTTTCTGATGCTCGAATAATTCATCGAGCAAGGGCTGGCCCTCGGCATCGTCCACGCCATCAATCGCCACGGTAAAGCGTGGTGACACGTAGAGCGCTTTGCGGCCCGTGACAGGATGTGTTCGAACCATTGGATGCCGCGAATCCGGTACCTTGATGTCATAATATTTGTTCACGTCACGATCGAAATCATCCGAGATTCCAGCGCGTGGATTGCGGCGGCGGTCGCGGACATGGATCGCCTTGAGCCCGTCGATCCGGCTTCGGGTTTCTTCGGACAAGGCATCATAGGCGGCATACATACTGGCCCAGGCGGTATCGCCGCCCTCCTCCGCCACTTCGAGCGCATGCAGCATTGAGCCAAAGCTCGGCTTTTCGGCATAGGTGAGATCGGAATGCCAGTGTGACCCGGCATAAGCATCGGTTGCGCCCTCCGACTGCCCCTCCACCACGCGGTTCGACAGGATCAACACCGGTGGATAGTCCGGATGCAGAAACTCTCCTGACACCCGCACGACGAGTTCGCCAAACCGTTCACTGAACGCCACCTGGTCGCCCGGCGCCAAATCCTGGTCGCGGATCACCAGCACCAGATGTTCATGCAACGCCGTCTTGATCTTAGCGATCAGATCATCATCGCAGGAAGCCGACAGCTTGACACCGGTCACCTCGGCACCAAGCGCCGCCGAATAGGGGGATATGCTCATCGACATGTCTATTCTCCATCTCGGTATCGACCACTGAGTGCCCAGTAAACGCTACTGACGCCAGATCACCAATAGGCCTATAATAATGTCAGAAATTTTCATCAAAATAAAATCGGGGAGAGAAATAATGGTCAGCAGCAGCGATCTCAACGGCTTTATGGCAATGATGCCCGCCTTCACGACCGATGACGGCGCCTCTATTGATGCAACAGAGACAATCGACCTTGATCGCCTCTCCGCTGCGCTCAACAGCATGATTGCCGATGGCGTCGGGGTAATCTCGACCTGCGGCAGCTTTGGCGAGTTCCACACCCTACTATGGGAAGAATGGCAGACCCTCAACCGCGCGGCGGTGGAGATTAATAACAACCGGGTACCGATGTTTGTCGGCTGCACCGCCCTTAACTCACGCGAAGCCATCAAACGCATGGCGTTTGCTGAAGAGATTGGCGCTTATGGCGTGTTGATCGGCGTGCCATTCTATTTTCCTTCGAGCATCGAAAATGCGGTTGGGTTTTATCGCGACATCGCCGAGCGCTTCCCGAAACTCGGCATCATGCTGTATCACAACCCTGCCCTGCATAACGTCAAGCTGGCGGTGCCGGCATTTGAGGAGCTGGTCAAACAACCAAATATCATCGCTATGAAAGACAGCCATCGCGACACGCTGGAATTCATGAAACTCCAGGAAATCATCGACGGCAAAATTTCCGTGTTCTGCAACACCATGCAATTTCACCCTTTTCACGAACTTGGTGCTGAAGGGTTTTGGTCAATCGATTCCTGGATGGGACCAGAACCGCTGATCGCGCTCTATGACGCGGTCACCACTGGCAATACCGAGCTGGCGAAACAAATCTATTTCGATATTTCGCCAGTGATAACGGATACCAAGCCGAACTATTCATGGCGCGAGACGGCTGCCAAGATCGCGATCCGCTATGCCGGATATTGCGAGCCCGGCCCGCTGCGCCCACCGTTTGTGGAAATCCCCGCAGCGGTCGATGCGGCGATGAAAGCGCGTGCCGAATGCTGGCAAAAACTGCGCGCTAAATATGGTGACACGGCGGTGAAAACAGCTGCGGAGTAACGAGCCATTCGCCACGGGTCCCGGTAAATTAATCGCGTACCTTCTCGGCTTGCGTGACACGATCAGAATTTCCAATTATTTATAGAGCTACCCTGGAATTGGGCAAAACTGCCCCGATTGAATTACTGCTAATGTTCCGCAGAACCCGTTTTTCACTTATTGCGCTGATAGGTCTTTCTTTCTCGGTAACGGCGCAAGCTGATTTCTTTGATGGATGCCACGCTTCTAGGCGCGGAGACTTTAAAGAGACTCTGCAGCACTGGAACGAA
>CAJJCG010000063.1 GCA_905182615.1 Alphaproteobacteria bacterium UBA2964
ATCAGCGCCATAATCATCGAAATCTGCAGCCTAGCCTGCCACGAGAATGAGACTGTCCTATGAATCAAGCTTCCAAACCAGTGATCGATTACGCCGAATTGGCATATGAATGGGTTCAACGGGTCGATACGATTGGTCCCATTCTCGAAGCCGAAGCGGCTGACGGCGAACAAATCCGGGAATTGACAGGCAAAGCAATGGCAGCCCTTCATGACCAGTGCTTGTTCCGTATGCTCCTGGCCAAGAAAGCAGGCGGCGAAGAGCTTCCCCTACCCGTCTTTTGCAGGGTGATCGAAGCCATTGCCAAATACGATGGAAGCGCAGCCTGGTGTGTTGGGCAAGGCAGCGGCTGCTCCATGCTTGGCGGCTATCTCGATACGGCAATCAGCGGCAAAATTTGGGGCGATAACGCCAACGGCGTCCTCGCCTGGGGTCCTGGCAAGGCAGAAGCAAAAGCAGTCGAAGGCGGCTATCTGGTGACCGCCAAAACGATGTTTGTCAGCGGTAGTCATCACGCCACATGGCTCGCAACGCATTGCTCTACTGTCTATGAGAAAGACGGAACCGTCCGGATGGGCAAAGGCGGCAAGCCGGAAGTCCGCACCACCTTTATTCCGGCAAACGAAACAACCCTGTCGGATAAATGGCACGTCTTTGGCCTTAGAAATACCGGCAGTGATGGGTTCGAGCTCAAAGAACATTTCGTCCCCACCGAGCACACCATCGTCCGTGCCACCATGATTGAAGGCGCCGACGATCTGTCGCCGCTCTATAATTTCCCCCTCATGGGAATTTATGCGATGGGCTTTTCATCAGTCGCCTTGGGTTTAAGTGCTGCCGTTTTGGAAAAGTTTCTCGAAATTGCGCAGGACAAAAAGCCCCGCAATGCTGCAGACGTATTAAGTGACAATCCTGTTGTGCAGGATGAAGTCGCCCGTATGCGCGCCAAATTGCGCAGTGCACGGCGGTATCTGTTTGCCGAGGTCGAAGATGCCTGGCAAGAGACACTCTTAAACGGTGCCCCGACACTGGAGCAAAGGCTAGAAATTCGGCTGGCAGCAACCCACGCCATTCACGAAGCAAAGGCCGTGGTCGATACGTTGTTCGATACAGGTGGTACGAGCTCCATCTTTGCTGATGGCCCGTTTGAACGACGGCTACGCGATATCCACGCCGTCGCCTTGCAAATTCAGGGTCGTAAAACCCATTTCCGCACCGTCGGCGAATGGCTGATGGGCCACCCGCCTAACATGAGCGTAATTTAAGTTATTCCGCGGCAGCTATCGACTGTGTAGCCTTGGCGGCTTCGACCTCAGCAATGGCAAACACCATTTCGACGACGACCCCATTGGGGTCAGGGAAAAAGATCTGCATCATATCTTTATCCGGCGTCGGATGTTCTTCGTACTTCATCCCCTTTTCCGCCAACAAATCTTTAAAATCCTGATAGCCCGTAGAATCAAAGGCAATGTGACCAAAACCGGCATCCATGCTTTCCGGTTGCAGCACAGGGTTCTCTTTAGGACCCGTCGTAGAAATATGGACCCAGGGGTGGTTATCCCGCCACATCCAATAGCCGTGACCTTTAAACGGTTGCCGGTAGCCTTCTTCCATCCCAAGAAGATCGCGATAAAAATCGCGGGTGGCATCCAGCTTTTCTGGCGTCGAACGAATATTTATATGATGTATACGACTTATGTTCAGCATTACTTCTCCCCTATATTCGATTCAGGCCCCTCGGTTGCACACCAGAAGACCTAGGCATAGACTTTAGACAAAATACGAACTGTAGGGTTATATTGAAACGATAGCGGCTGGGAGGCAAGACCATGGCGCAAGAACGTATCTGGGATAAATTTCTAACTGAACGAGATAAGGAAGTCTTTGCGGCTTCAGGTTATGGCGCAACAGCGGGTGGTGGCAAAAAACCAGCACTCCTCGTCATCGATGTTAATTACGCTTTTTGCGGCGAACGCAGCGAACCCATTCTCGACTCAATCGAAAAATGGCGTACATCCTGCGGCGAAGAGGCTTGGGAAGCTCTGCCCCATATCCGCAAGCTCATCGACAAATGCCACGACAAAGGCATTCCCGTTATCTACACCACCGGCACCGTCCGTGATGATGGCTGGGACAAGGGCGCCTGGCATTTCAAGAGCTCACGCGGCAAAGAAGATATCCCTAGCGGTGCGCCAGATGCCCGGGATACCAATCGTAACGGCAATGACATCATGGACGAGATTGCACCGTCCCCACAGGACATTGTTATCCGCAAACACAAGCCGAGTGCATTTTACGGAACGCCTTTGACAGGTTTCCTGAATGATCTTGGGGCTGACTCACTGGTTGTAACCGGCACCACGACGTCCGGTTGCGTACGTGCCTCTGTCCTCGACGCGTTTAGCGAAAACCTTCGTATTACTATTGCAGAAGAAGCGTGCTTTGATCGCTCACAGGCCAGCCATGCCATCAACCTCTGTGACATGCATGCCAAATATGCCGATGTGGTCTCTACACAAGACGCCCTCGACTATATCGAGACAATTGACGCCGACTACAATCTGCCGTCCGGCACAGCACTTTAAGCGAGGACTATAAAATGGCTGAACGTATCTGGAATGAATTTCTGACCGAACGTGACAAACAGGTCTTTGAGAAAAGTGGTTTTGGTGCCGAGGCTGGTTTTGGAGAAAAACCGGCTCTTTTGGTTATCGATGTGAGCTACAATTTTTGTGGCGACAAGCGCGAGCCAATTTTAGAATCGATCAAAAACTTCCATAATTCCTGTGGCGAAGATGCCTGGGATGCCTTGCCCCATATCCGTAAGCTGATCGACAAATGTCATGAGAAAGGCATTCCCGTCATTTATACGACGGGCACCGTTCGTGAAGACGGATGGGACGCCGGTGGTTGGGCTTGGAAAAACAGCCGTACCGACGAAGACGTGACAGCCCCAAAGACCACCGGCTTCAACCGCGATGGCAATGAAATCATGGATGACATCGCACCATCTGCCCAGGACATCGTCATCTATAAGCACAAGCCCAGTGCGTTTTCCGGCACACCGTTGTCAGGTTTTCTGAATGATCTCGGCGCAGATTCACTACTCGTGACAGGGACCACGACATCGGGCTGTGTCCGGGCATCAGTCATCGATGCCTTTAGCAACAATTACCGGGTCGCGGTTGTCGAGGAAGGTTGCTTTGACCGCTCACAGGCAAGCCACGCCATTAATCTTTGCGATATGCACGCCAAATACGCTGATGTTGTAACGACAGAAGATGCGCTCTCCTATGTCGACGGACTTGATGTCGACATGAACGTACCGACAGGCAAATCGCTATAGCTTAGATCGCTTGAGGCAAATCCCCAGGTTCCGCGAATTCCAACCAGGTTCCGCGCTCGTCCTCTTTAGCGAGTTCATAGGCCCGCATCGCTATACCAAGATCGGCAACACCATTGCCGTTGGTATTCTTGTGATAGGTAATCTGTTCGTCGCTGGTACGGCCAGGACACAAATCAGTACCCAGCTCTCCCAGCTCATAGATGTCCTCGAAATTGATGAGACCTTTTTCGATGGGCTCATGTAGATCACCAGGCTCTTCGGTCAGGATGGTTTCACGGAGATTACACACAATCAGATCTGCACGCTCGGCAGTGCGGTCATCGATCTCACGACGGCGGGAAGAACGATATCCACTTTTAACCAGCTGAACGTTTGATCCAATCATGCCAGTAACATGCTGCCCTGGCTCAAGAAGATTGCCATCAAATAACGGCACCGACGTATTGGTCGCACAATGGACAACACCCGACCCTTTGATCACCTCTTCTGGCGTTTCAACAGGCACAATCTCCACGTTGAACCGCTTGGAATATTTCTCGGCAAAGTTCCGACGATTATCCGGGTCGCGGCTATAGACTTTCACCTTAGTGATCGACCGCCGTTCGGTAAGAAGCGCTAGCAGCTGATTGGCAGCCTGCCCCGCAGAGCCATACAGCCCAGCGATTTTTACGTTTTGTCGCGGCAGATGACGGAACCCAATGCCTGATGTCGCAGCAGTCCGCAGCGCCATAACGCTGGTAAAGCCCAACGTCTTTTCATCGACCTCACCAATCATAATGGAAAGCAGCTGTCCGGTATTGGAATCATGGACCAGATGCACCGGATAACCGCGAAATTCCTTGGTTTGATTTTCGCCGCCCTTGTTCAATTTATCGGGCCGCTCTCCGGTGCCAATAACACCAAGCCCGTGAACACCACCGGGGAAATTACTAACCCTAACGCCGCCCGGCGAATGTACGCGACGACGCGGCGCTGAAATCGCCGGATATTGCCGCGCCTCGCGATAGCCCTGCTCGACGATATCAATGGCTTCCTTCATGGTGACCAGCCCTTGCAGTTCCTGCGGCCGGAGCAAAAGAACACGGCGGGTCATTGGGCAAATTCCTCTTGCAACGCTGCCGGGTCGATCAGATCAATCATTGTACCCCGTCCCGCCGCTTTAGCCTTTTCATAAACCAGCATCGCAACAGCGATCTCAGAGGCCGCGGTCCCGTTGTTATTTTTATGATAGGTGATTTCTTCGTCATTATTGCGGCCGATGGCTTCGCCAGTCGCCAATGCGCCAAGCTCTATGATGTCCTCCAGCTTGATAATCCCACGTTCTATCGGTTCATAGAGATCGCCCTGTTTTTCAGACATCACAGATTCGCGCAGATTGGTCGCGACGATATCCGCCCGTTCCACAGTACGATCATCGATTTCGCGCCGCGCCGCCTTCAGAAACCCTCCTTGGACGAGCTGCATATTGCCACCAATAATACCGGTTACGTGCTGACCAGGCTCAAGCAAATCACCATCGAACAAAACAACGTTTGTGTTGGTCGCGCATACAATGACATCAACGCCGGCTATCGCCTGTTCAATAGAACCCACCGGCTCTATTTCAATGTCGAATTTCTGCGCATATTTGCGGGAAAACCACGACCTATTCTCGGCACTCCGGCTAAATACTTTTACACGCTTGATACTAGGTCGAACCGACAACAGGGCAAGAAGCTGATTGGCGGCCTGACCTGCCGAACCGAGCAGTCCAACGGTCTCGGCATTTTCCCGCACCATATATTTAAAACCGACCCCCGAAGTCGCTGCAGTTCTAAGTGCGACAAGGCTGGTATAGCCAAGGGTCTTTTCCACGGGCTCTCCAACAACAATCGACAATAGCTCTCCAGTATTCGAGTCATTCAGAACATGAATGGGATGTTCGCGGTATGCGTATTCCTGATTGCGGCCCTCATCGAGCTGTACAACATGATCCGCGCGTGTCGCCGCACCGATAACGCCCATCTCATCCACGCCACCAGGAAAATTACTGACTCGGACACCGGCCGGTGAATGCACCCGACGACGCGGTGCATTGATGACGGGGTGTCGGTAACCACTGGCGTAACCTAATTCAACCGCCTCAATGGCCTCATCCATTCCCACGAGGTCCTGAATCTCTTCAGGTCGTAAAAGTAAGAACCCCATATGTCTTCCCCATTTTAACTATGAGACACGCAGCATCGCGAGTTCACGGCTCTACAGCCATGAACACCACCTAACTCTATTATAGACGATTTTAGATTTAGGCGCAGGCCTTGAGGCCAGCTCCTTCAAGGAGATTGACGTGATCACACGTAAGCTTCTTGCCTGTCTTCTCGTCGACCTCGTAAACGTAGCCTATGTGCCGTGCATTAAATGCATCGGCTGCGTCCTTTACCTTCTTGGCATCAATGGTAGCTGCGGCATCAACAGATGCGGAGAAGCGCGCCCAGAATTTTTTCTTTCCGGCCTTAACGGCCTCTGAATGGATCAATAATCCTTCAAAGGTTTGTATCGTCGCCTTGTAGAGCCTGTTCTTAGGCATCGGGATCTCTTCAGCACGCTTGAGATCGATCAACTCCACCTTATCGAGAGCCTTCGCCATATCATTGGTTTCCCATTGGCCACGTTGCCGCTTACCTGCAGGAAGATCAGCCAACCGAAAATCTTTTTGCTTAGCCAATGGACGGCTGACCACGGTCAACCCACCACCCGGCGCCTGTATGACCAGACGTTTAATACGGGGCCGTTTGATATCAACAATCTTCTTATTAACCCAATCCGACGGCCCGTTGCCGGTACTCACGATTCCTTCGACGAGCCAAGCCTGCTTTTTGTCGCCAACCCGCATATAGGTGCCGCCGCGGCCGCTACCGAATAAGTCTTCGTTGCGCTTGCCGATAAGACCCGACGCCAATTCCTTGCCATCTTTATCGCGGACTGTAATTGCCCGGGAAAGAGCGCCTTTCACGTCCACGTCGCGGAGACCAAGCCGTTCGAAGCGCGTTGGGTCGCTGGTTTTCGCTTCTAGAAATTTAAGCTGGGCAAGTTCAACGAGAACCGTTTTCACTTTGTTAAAATCGGCACTGTAACCATTCAGTTCGGCAATGCCCCAGCCATCCGCTTTCCGCTTAATTGTATAAGAGCGGTCTGCAGATTTGATCTCGAAAGAAGCCACATCATTGAGCTTGGCATCGACGCCAGGGAAGATAAGAGCGCGGTCCCGGGCGATCATCGTGCTAGCCGGCCGAGAGCTCACTGCAACAATCGCCGCAACAACCAGAATAGCGGTGATTATGGAATAGAGAATGAAAGATCGTGCTGTCATGACATTACATCTTTTCGAATAAAAACTACGTCTATCTAATTAGCCAGCCGAAGCTGCTTGATGCCGACGCGAGTTACGACGACGGACCAGTCCAAGGGCTACAGCGAACACGATAATAATAGCGGGCATCAAACCGATATTGATGACCTTCAAATTAGCATCAAGCTTATCTATATCGCGGCGGAGCTCCAACTGAACCGACCGCAATTCCTTGCGGATAGAGATTGATTCACTCCGGAATTTCTCAATTCCTTCTTTCTGCTTGCCCGTCAGGATAACCGTCTTGCCCTCTTTGGTTTCCTTGGTCTGAAGGTCCTTGAGCTTACCCTCGATCTCCTTGAGCTTTTGCAGTAGTCCCTGTTCGGTGGCCCGATATTTATGTTCAGCAACGCGTTTAAGCTCTTCGACCTTATGGAAAGGCCGACTGGTGACCCCCCGGCTTCTCAGGCCAATGAGAGCGCTTGTACCAGCCATGTTATCAACAGCATTGGTCAAAAAATCTCCGTTATTTGCCACCGGCACTGTCATCCGTTGACCAAAGAAGTTCTGCTCGCGCACCCAAAATCGGTCTACTAGGATATCGGTATCCGCCACAACAATCAGACTTACCGGCTTCACGCTTTCTTTGTGATGCTTCTGATAATCAGGAACCGTCTCACCCTTCTTGAGGGCCGCTTCCCGAATTTCCTTACGAATTTTGTCCTTGGGTCGACCAGCAGGAAAGCCGCTCTTGAATTTGCCGGTAAAGCGCGCCGAAATAACAAACGGTTTGCCAGTCGGTTTGAAATTCTTGATAAGCTCTGCCGGTTTAGGGTCTGTCTTTGTCTGAGATACATTCAGCGACATAGCCTGCGGGCTAGACATTAACAACGGATCCATCTTGTAGGTGGCACCTGCCGCCTTCTCAAGATAGCCCGACGTCGCAATATTGATCTGTTCTAACTCACCCGTCACGACATCGGTTTTCTTAATCCGGTCGCCAGTCAAATTTAACCAGGCGACATAATCTGTGATGATCGGCTGCCCAAGCGCATTACGTCCAGCGCTTACGCGTTGTGCACCGATCCGGTCGCCAAGGACCTTCGACTTGTCGTATTTGATACCCCAGGCCTTGAAGAGCTTTTTCAAATCAGAGCCATCATCCGGTGGCTGGCGCTGCCTCTGATTGCCGCGCGTCGCCTCTTCCGAATAAGGATCAACAAATATGATCGTATTATTGCCGCGCATGACATGCTGATCGATGTAATAACGGTCGGTATCATCCATATCGCGGGGGTGAATAACCAATAGAAGATCGAGGTCTTCCGGAATTGGATTTTCAAGCGTGATACGTTCAACATTGAAGCGCTGGCTGAGTTGAGCAATAACCTGCCACGGCGCATAGCGTTTCATCGGGTCAGAGCCAATTGGCAATGAGGATACATAGCCAATCTTTTTCTTCTTCGGATTGGCCAGGTTCGATACTAAACGCGTCAAATCATATTCCAGGAACCGTTCGCGTTGCGGCGAAACGAAGGAAATGATGTCCAGGTCATCCGTCGTATTGGTTCCCGCGAGGCCAAAATACCCTAAGTTCCCCGCCTGCGTAATCGGAATACCGTGCAGCCCAAAACCTACTGCGCGATCTTCCTCAGGGGAGAATGGTTCCGGACGAATGATCTCAAACTTAATCCGACCGTTAGAAAGCTCGACATAGCGTTCGAGAAGTTCCTGCACGCTTTTTGCGTAATCTTTTAATCCGGGACTTTGCTGAACCAAATCGTCAGAGATAAACAATCGCAACGTTACCGGCTCCCGTACCTTGGAAAGAATATCCTTGGTACCTTCAGACAGCGTGAAGATTTTTTCTTTGGTCAGGTCCATACTGACAGTTTTGAAAGTCTCGGTAGAAAAAATATGCAGCGCGACAAAGAAAACAAAAGTCACCATAAGGCCTGCAACGCCTAACTTCGCACGATCCCAGGATTTAATGCCGTTTGCCATAGTCAGCCCCTACGCCCCTTTCTTAAGGTCGACGACGACCATAGTTGCAAAAAGGAAGACACCAATAATGGATACAAAGAAAATCATGTCGCGAATATCGATAACGCCACGAATGATCGCATCGTAATGCACCAAGAAACTAAATGAGCGAACAAGATCGACAACCAGGTCTGGCGCCCAGCCCCGGAAGGCAGATTGAACCAACTCCAGGCCGCTCATCATAAAGAGGAAAATCACAGCAGCACCGATCACAAAGGCGATGACCTGGTTGCGCGTCATCGAAGAGACGAAGCCGCCTATAGCCAGATACGAACCTGCCATCAAAAACCCGCCGAGATAGCTAGCGATGATAACGCCGTTATCGGGATCCCCGAGATAGTTAACCGTAATCCAAACAGGAAATGTCAACGCCAACGCAATGCCGGCGAAGATCCAAGCGGCAAGAAACTTTCCAAACACCGCATTAAATGTCGAAACTGGCAATGTCATGAGGAGCTCAAGCGTCCCAGCCTTGCGTTCCTCCGCCCACAGCCGCATAGCAATCGCAGGAATAAGAAAGAGATACAGCCATGGCAAAAAGCCAAACAGTGGCTGCATATCGGCCTGGCCACGATCGAACAGCCCCCCGAAATAGAAGGCCGTCACGCCATTAAGCGCTAAAAAAATAACAATAAAAACGTAGGCAAGCGGGGTCGTAAAATAAGCCCGCAATTCCCGTTTACTGATTGCCCAACTTGTACCCATAACTGTCTCCGTTAGGCCGCTGTCGTCAAACGACGGAACACTTCATCGAGGCGTCCGCGTTCGGCCTGAATTTCCAGTACATCAATTTCCGCGGTCTTGAGGGCGGCGCTAACCTCGTCGATCACGACCTGTCCGCTCTTGGGATAGGCAGTAAGATTTGCGAAGTCGCCCTCCCTCGTCAATTCAATAACACGGTCGACGCTCGCCACAGCTTCAATTGTCCCTTTGGCCTTATCAGCCTGGGAGGCTACCAGACGAAGTGTCACAGCGTTATGTAATTCAGATCGTGATTCAAGATCTGCCGGAGTCCCATCTGCAACGATCTTACCCTGCGCAATGACAATGGCCCGACTACATACTGTGTCTACTTCATCAAGAAGATGTGTCGAGATGACAATTGCCTTATCTTTAGCCATTTCATTAATGAGCTTCCGCACTTCATGTTTCTGATTGGGGTCGAGCCCATCGGTGGGCTCATCGAGAATTAGAATTTCCGGGTCATGCAGGATTGCCTGGGCTATTCCCACTCGGCGTTTATAACCTTTAGACAATGTACCAATCGCCTGATGCATGACGTGCTCAATATTGATACGACTTGCCGCCGTCGATATCGCCTCGCGTTTGACGGCACCGGACAAGCCCCTCACATCCGAGATAAATGCCAGCAATTCGCTTGGCGTCATATCTTCATATAAAGGCGCGCCTTCTGGCAGATAACCAATGCGCCGCTTAACTTCCAAAGGGGCAGTCGTTACGTCATATCCACCAACATAAGCTGTTCCCGATGTAGGTGTCAGAAATCCTGACACCATCCGCATGGCCGTAGTCTTACCGGCGCCATTCGGCCCAAGAAAACCAAGGACTTCGCCCCGGTTCACACTAAAACTTATATTATCGACGGCAGTAAACGAACTAAACTGCTTCGTTAGCCCTTCGATCTGGAGCATGCGATCCATTGCCTGCACCTCCTCCCATTTTCACCGTTAATACGGCTGTTGTTTCTCGCCCTTAATCGGGACGGTTATCAACCTTCTTCATCGATCCCTCAGGGCTTCACCGAAAGAGACTCTGACGAAAATCAACTCGCCTAACCAACCCATAAAATAAGGCAGGGTAGGACTTGGACACTCACCGATTTTTTGTCAAGGCCGTTTAATTCTCAGGCAGGCAAATTTTCCGTTCAAATTACCGCTGGTTCGTTGATTCCAAGCAACAAGGCGACCTGATCTGCAATGGCCAACGATGCCGTGAGACCGGGTGATTCAATGCCGTATAAATTCACCAAGCCGCTAATTCCGTGCTCGCTTGTCCCTTGAACCCAAAAGTCTTTAGCCGGTTCGCCAGGAGCCTGCAATTTAGGTCGAATTCCGGAATAGCCAGGCTGTATCGAACCATCCGGCAAATCAGGATAATACGCCCGAACAGCTGAATAGAAGGCGTCAGCGCGAGACGGATCAACGTCATAGTTAAGCTCATCAATCCATTCGACGTCTGGACCAAAGCGAACTTGTCCGCCCAAATCAACGGTCACGTGAACACCAAGTCCCGCCTTTTCGGGCACCGGGTAGATCGGCCGTTTAAAAGGCGGCTTACCGACAAGAGAGTAATAATTCCCTTTGGCATAGTAACAAGGCGGGATCGTGTCTCTGGGGATACCGGCAATAGCAGACGCCGTTTTTTGTGCATACAGCCCTGCCGAATTCACGACTATTCGCGCTTTCAGCGTTGCGGGTACTTCTCCGCCAATCGACAAGAAAATTCCATCTTCCTCCACGCTGCCGCTTACGACAGGCGCATGAAACGCGATCATCGCGCCCGCCGCTTCCGCATCACCTTGATAGGCGAGCATCAGCCCGTGGCTGTCAATAATTCCTGTCGACGGGGACCAAAGAGCCCGGACACAAAATACAGCAGGCTCTTCCGCACTGACCTCCGCCGAGGTTCGCCATTCCAAATCAGGGACACCATTCGTGTCGGCGGCCTGCTTTAGTCGTTCTAGCTCAAATATCTGATCTTCATTGGTTGCAACAATAAACTTGCCGCAATTCTGATGCTCTACCCCATGAGTTTGGCAATATCTATAGAGAGCCTTTTTGCCAGCGACGCAAAACCGAGCCTTCCAACTATCCTCGGGGTAATAAATACCGGCGTGAATAACTTCGCTATTTCTCGAGCTGGTTTCAGTCCCAATCGCATCAGCGGCTTCCAACACGATCACTTCCCGACCTGCCATGGCGAGCCGCCTGGCAACGGCAAGCCCAACGACACCAGCTCCAATCACAACCGCTTCTACTGTATCCACCATCCTAAAACCCAACTTATTCTTCTCTTGAAAGAAATCTCAATATCGATACTACGAGAACCGCCGATCAGGCTTAGTGTATTCTCTAAACAAATTTTCTGGAATTTGGTCAAAAATTTGAGCCAAAGCAAATCATGAGAAAATAATTTACCTAACACAACAAGCCACCTTCCAGCAGCACCTCAAAACGAAGAAAACATCGAGTAGTCTTTTTTCATGGAATTGATTTCTTAACACCAAGAAGGGTGACGAACCAAAACAATAGGACAAAGTCGCTCTTGGTAACAAAGCCGCTAAAAAGAGAGCCGAGCGCAAAACATCAAATAAACCCCGTACGGCCAAGGCACAGAAATACGAAAACTACGATGAAGAACCCGAAAATCGTCGTAGTTTAATTCTTGCTGCCGCCGTCGCCATGATTCTCGCAGGCAACGGCGCTCTTGCCTATTTTTTTGATGATCAAATTACGGAGGCGATGAGCAGCGTGAGTGCGAATCTAGACAGCGAAAACACAAACATCATTTATGAATTACCGGCGGTGTCAGCAAATTACCGAACGTCGACCGGCAGTCGTACAATTCAAATTCGAGTCGGATTAGAGGTTCGAAAACACCAACAA